>NZ_JBIWPO010000006.1:0-211230 GCF_044768275.1 Streptomyces sp. NPDC101152
CGCGCCGGCCAGGGCGCCTCCGACTGGTGGACCATCACCTCCGGCCCCGCCCACCTCCCCCCGCACGCCAGCGCCGTCTACCGCGTCACACCACCCGGCGGCTACCGCACCCTTCCCCCCAGCACCCACACCCCGATCTACCTCATCGCCGTCACCGGCACCCCCATGACCATCACCACCACACAGATCCCGAACCCTCAGTAGGACTGCAGCTCCACCAGCGTGCCGTCCGGTGTCCGCAGGTGGGCAGATCGCAGGCCGGGGCCCCACTCGGGGCGGTCCTGGGGCTCGGCGAGCGCCGACGCGCCGTGCCTGCCGAGGCGGAGCGCCGCGTCGTCGACGTTCTCGACGCGCAGGACGAGCATCGCGGCGTCCTGCGCCGGCGCGGATGGCGGAAGGGCGGCGGTGCCGATGACCTGGGCGATGGTCTTGCGCGCGTACAGCACGAGGACGGCTTCGCCGCCGAGGTCCCAGTTGGCGTAGCCCGCGTCGGGCAGCACCTTGACGGGCTCGATGCCCAGCAGGTCGCGGAGCGCTTCGGTCCAGAAACGGGCCGCGGTGTCGAAGTCCTCGACGAGCAGCCGGGGATACAGGGCGTCCATGAGGGCTGAGCGTACCGGGGCGGTGTGCCGCGCATCCCCCCGCCCGGATCATCCGGTGCGGCCGCCCCAGCGCAGGTCGGCGCGGGCCCACTCGTCGTCCCACGCCCGCATGCGGCCTTCCATCAGGCGGCCCCGGACGACCCGACCGGCCGCCCACACGACACCGCCGGCGGCACCCCCGGCCAGCGTGCCCAGGATGGCCGCCTCCACCTGTGCCTCCCCATGCTGGGGAGGAGCCGACACCAGGGCACCGTGGTCGTCCGTCCAGATGGTGACCCGGTCGCCGGCGTGCGCGTTCTCAGACGCCCTGGCCTGACCGACGTGCACGGAACCGTCCCGGCCACGCCAGCGGACGTCCGCCCAGACATGGTGGTCGTCCACGGCCACCGGGGAGACGGAGTCCTTCGCGTCCCGGGTCAGCACGGCCGACACCTCATGGCGTTCGGCCCGCAGCCGGTCGAAGCTCCGCGCGCCCGCGTCGGCGGTCACCAGCCCGGCGACCAGTCCGCCCGCGACCGCGAGCACCCACACCGCGAGCAGCAGCCAGGCCTCGACGACATCGGTGCGCCGCCTGAGCGGACTGCGCCGCCAGCGCCACAACCTGACCCTCGTGCGGCTTCCACGCCACCCTGTCCTTGCCACCGGTCGACACCCCCAGTGAGCACCGACACCCCCGTTTCCCCCAGTGTCCTCCTCACGGCGGCCAAGAGCACCCGCAGGCCCCGCCGTCCTACGCGCCGTCGTTCCAGTCGTAGGGGCCGCCCTCGCGCCACTCGATCAGCGCGGGGTCGTCGACGGCCCGGTCCTCGGCGGGCAGGCCCGCGCCGTGCAGGAGGTCCAGGACCTCGAACAGGCTGTACGCGGTTCCTACCGGCTCGCCGTCGATGGTCACCTGTCGGCCACCATCCTCGGCGAGCGGAAACACGACCACGGGCGGGCGCTCGTCCATGACACCACGATGCGCCGAACGGGGTCCCGGCGCAGCTCTTGTGCGGCCACACAGGCGGGCCGCCGCTACCCCTGGTGCGGGGGACGCGGTGGTGGGGGCGGGATGGTGGTGAGGCCGGGGGCCGGTTCGGGCCAGACCAGGAGCACCGGGCACGGGGCGTGGTCGAGGACGAAGCGGCTGGCAGGGCCGAGGCTGTGCGGGCCGAGGTGGGTGCGGTCGCCGTCGCGGGCCAGGATCAGCAGGTCGGCGTCCTCGGCCGCGGCGACGACCTCGCGTTCGACGCGGCCGGTGCGCTCGTCCCGGGTGCAGGGGGCGCCCAGGCGGTCGGCGGCGGCCCGCAGGAGCTGGTCGGCGGAGGCGGCGGCGAGGTGCTCGACCCGGGTGCCGGGATCCCGTTCGGACCGGCCGCGGCCGAGCAGCCCGGCGAACGCCCCGCGCGCCACCTCCTCAAGGTCGGCCGGGGTGACGTGCAGCAGGACGATGTCCGCGTCCACGGGGGCGTGGGTGCGGGCGGCGTCCACGCAGGCGGGCCAGGTCCCCTCGACGATCCACACGACGACAGCCATGGCCCCAGTCTGCGCCGTCACCGGGATTTTTGCCTTCACATTACCAAAACATGACTATTGGACTACCCATCCGTGGTCATCATGGTCAACGTCCAAGTTAGGTATGCCTACGCTAATGAACGCGATCATGGCGCGGGCCGGCCGGGGAGAGCCGTATGTGGGATGACGCGTTTCCGAGCTTCCTGATCGGATTGCGGGAAGGACTGGAAGCGGGGCTCATCGTCTCCATCCTGGTCGCCACCCTGGTGCGGGCCGACGCCCGCTCCCGGCTGCCGCAGGTGTGGACGGGCGTGCTCGCGGCGATCGCGCTCGCGATGAGCTTCGGCGCCGTCCTCACCTTCACCGCCGCGTCTCTGACCGCGACCGCCCAGGAGGCCTTCGGCGGCACCCTCAGCGTGATCGCGGTCGCGTTCGTCACCGCCATGGTCTTCTGGATGCGCCGCTCGGCGCGCGGTCTGTCCGGCGAGATCAAGGAAAAGGTCACGGGGGCGCTCGGCATGGGCGCCGGTGTCCTGATCGTCACCTCCTTCCTCGCCGTGGGCCGGGAGGGCCTGGAGACCGCCCTGTTCCTGTGGACCACCGCCCAGGCGGCCGGCGAGTCCGCCGGCCCGCTGACGGGCGCCGCGATCGGCCTCGTGCTCGCGGCCGGTCTGTGCTGGGGCCTGTACCGGCGCGTACTGAAGATCAACCTGACGAAGTTCTTCACCGCGACCGGCGCCGTGCTGATCGTCATCGCGGCCGGTGTCCTCGGCTACGGGCTGCGCGATCTGCAGGAGGGCGGTGTGCTGCCGGGGAAGGCCGCCTACGCCGTCGACCTCAGCGGCAGCGTCGACGCGAGCTCCTGGTACAGCACCCTCGTCCAGGGCGTGCTCAACCTGACGCCGACCATGACCTGGCTCCAGGTCACCGCCTACGTCGGCTATCTCGCCGTGGTCATGACCCTGTTCGTGCGCGGTGTGCGAGTGGCGGCGCCGAAGCAGGCCCACGAGCAGGCGGCCCCGGCCGACAAGGCCCCGCGGGCCGCCCGGCGCCGCCCCGGCTGGGTCGTGCCGGTCGCCGTCGTCACCGTACCGGCGGTGGTCGCGGGCCTCGCCGTCGCGCTCGGCCGTCCCAAGCCCGCCGCCGCGCAGACCGTGGCCGTCTCCGAGACGGAGTGCGGCCAGGGGTTCTCCGCGCCGAAGCCGGGGCGGCAGACCTTCCAGATGCACAACACCGGCGACAAGACCTCCGAGGTGTACCTGGTCGACCCGGCCACCAACGCGGTCTACGGCGAGATCGAGGGCCTCGCCCCCGGTACCACCCGTGCGCTGGTCGCCACCGTCGCCGGCGGCACGTACGCCTGGCGGTGCGTCCCCACCGGCGGCACCGCGGTCACCTCCAAGGCCGTCCGCGTCACCGGCTCGGGAGCGGCCAAGGCGGTCGTCCCGGTCTCCGCGCAGGACCTCGCAGGCCCGCTCGCGCGGTACAAGGCGTACGTCGGCCAGGGCCTCGCCACTCTCGTCGCGCAGACCCGCACGCTGGCCGCCGACGTCAAGGGCGGGCATCTCGACCAGGCCCGCGCCGACTGGCTCAGCGCCCACCGCACCTACTCCTCCCTCGGTGCCGCCTACGGCACCTTCGAGGACTTCGACAAGAAGATCAACGGCAGGGCCGACGGGCTGCCGGGCGGCGTGCACGACAAGGACTTCGCCGGCTTCCACCGCGTCGAGTACGGGCTGTGGCACGGCGAGTCGGCGGCCTCACTGACGGGTCCGGCCGAGCAGCTCGCCGTCGACTCCGCCGGACTGCAGAAGGCGTTCCCGCAGCAGCAGTTCGACCCGGGCGACCTGCCGCTGCGCGCCCACGAGATCCTCGAGAACACCCTGCAGTTCGAGCTGACCGGCGACACCGACGAGGGCAGCGGCTCCAACCTCGCCACCGCCGACGCCAACCTCGCGGGCACCCGCGAGCTGCTCACCGTGCTCAGGCCCCTGCTGACCACCCGCTCGCCGCGGCTGCTGCCGACGGTCGAGGCGGACATCGCGCGGCTGCAGAAGCTCCTCGACGCCGCCCACCAGGGCACCTCGTGGACCCCCGTCGACCAGCTCGACGCGACCACCCGGGCCCGCCTGAACGGAGCCACCGGCCAGCTCCTCGAGGACCTCGCCCCGGTCCCCGACCTGCTGGAGATCCGGAAGTCCGCCTGATGAACCCCGCACACCACGACCCCGCACGCAGCGAAGGGAACCCTCCCATGCCGTCCGCCGAATCCCCCGCCCCGCTGGGGGGCTGCCCCGCCGGTGCCGGGCGCCGCTCCTTCGTGAAGACGGCCCTCGGCGCCTCGGCCGCCGGCGCGGTCCTGGCGGGCGGCGGCTTCGCGCTCGCGGAGGGCGGCGACGGCACCGCCGAGGCCGCCACCCAGCCGCAGAACGCGGCGAAGGTCCCCTTCCACGGCGCGCACCAGGCAGGCATCGTCACCCCCGCCCCCGCGTTCGCCACCTTCGTCTCCTTCAACGTCATCGCCGAGAACCGGAACGAGCTGGCCCAGCTGTTCAGGACGATCACCGACCGGGCCCGCTTCCTCACCGCCGGCGGCACCCCGGCCGACCTCGGCGTGGGTGCGCCGCCCTCCGACAACGGCATCCTCGGCCCGGCGGTCCCCGCCGACGGCCTCACCGTCACCGTCGGCGTCGGCGCGTCCCTCTTCGACGACCGCTACGGTCTCGCCAAGGCCCGTCCCCGCCGGCTGACGCCGATGCGGACCTTCCCCAACGACAACCTGAAGCCGGCCGAGTGCCACGGCGACCTGTCCCTGCAGATCTGCGCCGACCGCCAGGACACCGTCCTGCACGCGCTGCGCGACATCGCCCGGCACACCCGCGGCGCCATGCAGATCAAGTGGCGCATCGACGGCTTCCAGAACACGCCCCGGCCCACCGGCGCGCAGCGCAACCTGCTGGGCTTCAAGGACGGCATCGCCAACCCGGACGTCACCTCCGCCCGCGAGACCGGCCGGCTGGTCTGGGTCGGGGACGGCGACGGCGAGCCCGCCTGGGCGACGGGCGGCAGCTACCAGGTGATCCGCGTCATCCGCATGCTGGTGGAGTTCTGGGACCGGGTCTCCCTCACCGAGCAGGAGAAGATGTTCGGCCGCCGCAAAGACACCGGCGCCCCGCTCGACGGCGCGGTGGAGACCGACATCCCGAACTACGCCAAGGACCCGCACGGCACGGCGATCCCCCTCGACGCCCATATCCGCCTGGCCAACCCGCGCACCGCGAAGACCGACAACACCCGTATCCTGCGCCGCGGTTACAACTACGACCGCGGGATCGACGACGTCGGCAACCTGGACATGGGCCTGGCGTTCTGCTGCTATCAGCAGGACGTGCAGCGCCAGTTCGAGGCCACCCAGACGCGTCTCATCGACGAGCCGCTCGTCGACTACATCTCCCCCACCGGCGGCGGCTACTTCTTCGCCCTGCCCGGCGTGCGCGACGCGGCCGACTGGCTCGGCCGCGGACTGCTGGCGGCCTGAACCCGCGGTCAGGGGCCGGGGCGGGCCAGGCCGAGGTCGTAGGCGAAGATCACGGCCTGGATGCGGTCGCGGGCGCCGATCTTGGCCAGGACCCGGCCGACGTGCGTCTTCACCGTGGACTCGGAGACGACGAAGCGGGCGGCGATCTCGCCGTTGGTCCAGCCCTTGCCGATGGCGACCAGGATCTCGCGCTCGCGTTCGGTGAGGGCCGCCAGCCGGGCGTCCTCCTCCGCGTCGCTCCGTCCGCCCGGCACGTGCCGGGCGTACTCGTCCAGGAGGCGGCGGGTGAGCGCCGGCGCGATGACGGCGTCGCCGCCGGCCACGGCACGGATGCCGGCGAGGAGTTCGTCCGGGCGCGCGTCCTTGAGCAGGAAACCGCTCGCTCCGGCGCGCAGGGCGGCGTGGACGTACTCGTCGACGTCGAAGGTGGTCAGCACCAGGACCCGGGAGCGGCCCCCGGCGGCGGTGATCCGGCGGGTGGCCTCGATGCCGTCCATGCCGGGCATGCGGACGTCCATCAGGACCACGTCGGGGTGCAGTTCGGCGGTCTTGCGGACCGCCTCGGCGCCGTGCGCCGCCTCGCCGACCACCTCCGTCTCAGGGATGGAGTCGAGCAGCACCCGGAAGCCGTAGCGCTGCAGCGGCTGGTCGTCCACGACGAGCACCGTGGTCATCGCACGCCGTCCCGGGGTGCCCGCTGCAGGGTGGCCTCCACCGCCCATCCGCCGCCGCTCGCGGGTCCGGCGCTGACGCTCCCGCCGTACAGCGCCGCTCGTTCGCGCATGCCCACCAGTCCGTGTCCTTCCTCGTTCCGGGGTCCGGGGCGTCCGCCCGGTCCGTCGTCACGGACCCGGATGACCAGGCGGTCGTCCTCGGCGATGAGGGACAGTTTCACCCGGGTGCCGGCGCCCGCGTGCTTCAGGGTGTTCGTGAGGGCTTCCTGGACGATGCGGTACACCGTCAGCTGCGTCCCGCCGTCCAGGGCGTCGACGTCGCCGACGGTGCGGTAGACGACGTCCAGACCGGCGGTGCGCACACCGTCGCACAGCGCCTCGATGTCCGCGACAACGGGCTGCGGGCTGAGTTCGGGCACGCTGGACGAACTGTCCGAGGCCTCCCGCAGGACGCCGAGCACGCGCCGCAGCTCGCCGAGGGCGGTGCGGCCGGTGTCGCCGATGAGCTGGAGGGCCTCCTTGCCGCGCTCGGGGGCGAGGTCGGTGGCATAGGCCCCGGCGTCGGCGAGGGTGATCATGACGGACAGGTTGTGGCCGACGATGTCGTGCATCTCGCGGGCCACCCGGGCGCGCTCGCTGGCCGCCGCGAGCCGGCTGCGCTGGTCGCGCTCGATCTCCAGGCGGGCGGCCCGCTCGCGCAGGCCGGCGAGCTGGGCCCGGCGAATGCGGATCACCAGGCCGAGCGCGAGGGCGGCGGTCGCGGTGCCGAGCAGGAAGAACAGCGCGTCCCAGACGGACATGGCCGCCGACACCCGTACCGCCACCAGGACCATCGCGGCCGCCATGGCGCCGCAGGCCCAGGGCAGCTGCCGCAGCCGCCCGTGCAGGGCAAGGCTGTACAGGGCGATGAACAGGGCGACGTCCGCGCGCAGCGCCGCGCCCAGAGACCACTGGAGGACGAACACGGCCGCTATGACGGCGAAGGCCGCCAGGGGCCTGCGCCGCCGCCACAGCAGCGGCAGCACCAGTCCGGCCTGGAGGAGCAGCATGACGGCCAGGGGCAGCCGGGTGACGGCGAGCCGGAACCGGTGGTGGCTGCCGCCGTCCCCGGCGCCCCCGTGCAGCAGGTCCGGCAGGCAGAACAGGAGGAAGGCGAGGACCACCACAGCGGTGTCCAGCGCCCAGGGATGTGCCCGGTCCGCCTGGCGCAGCCGCTGGCCGCTCCGGGCGAACCGGGCGACCAGCGGTCCCATCCCGCCGAAGTCGCCGGCGGGGGTGGTCGTCGTCAAGGTGGTCACCTGCCCCATGGTGCGGGCGTCAGACGTCGCTGCGCACCAGCCGGTACGCCGCGCCGGCCAGGGCGAGCGCCGTCCAGCCGAGGAAGACCAGCAGTCCGGCGCCGGGTGAGAGGGTGGTGCTGTCGTGGGTCAGGGCGAAGATCGACTCGCCCGCGTTGCTCGGCAGGTAGGGGCTGATGTCGTCCTTCCAGGAGCTCGGCAGCAGGGACAGCAGCCCCGGGATGAGCATGAAGGAGGCGACGAACACCGAGATGCCGCCGGCCACGGAGCGCAGCAGCGCGCCCAGCGCGGTGCCGATCACGCCGACCAGGCCGAGGTAGAGCCCGGCGCCCAGCAGGCTGCGGACGACTCCCGCGTGCGAGATGCCCATGGCGGCGGGCGTGCCGGAGACGATGCCGCTGCCGAACCCGAAGGCGACGAACGCGCCGATGGTGCCGATCACCAGCGCGACCACGCCGAACACGGCCGCCTTGGACCACAGCACGGGCAGCCGGCGCGGCACGGCGGCCAGCGTCGAGCGGATCATGCCGGTGGAGTACTCGCCGGCCGTGACCAGCACGCCGAGCACGCCGAGGGCGAGCTGGGCGAAGTTCGTGCCGAACAGGGACAGGCTCACGGCGGTCGAGCGCGCGAAGTCCGGGTCCATGTGCTGCCCGGAGTCGATCCCGGACTTGTAGCGGCTGGCGGCGATCAGGCCGAAGGCCACGAGGAAGAGCAGGCCGAGGCCCAGGGTGATCCAGGTGGAGCGCAGCGACCACAGCTTGGCCCACTCTGCGGCCAGCACGCGCCGTCCGGTCACCCGGTAGGCGGGGCGGGCGGGGGCGGAGGCCGGTGCCTCGACGGTGTCGACGACGGTACTCATGCCGCACTCCCCTCGGCCGCGAGGGCCTCGATGCCGGTGGTGCCGTGGTATTCCACGGCATCCCTGGTCAGGTTCATGAACGCTTCCTCCAGCGACACCGACCGCGAGGTCAGTTCGAACAGCGCGATCCCGTGCTCGGCCGCCTTGAGGCCGATCTCGCGGGTGCTGAGCCCGGTCACCTGGAGCTCCTCGGAGCCGGCCCGGCCGGTGATGTCGACGCCGGGACCGGCGAGGACCTCCCGCAGCCGGGCCGGGTCCTGGGTGGCGACCTTCACCGTGTCGCCGCCCGCCTCGCGGACCAGGTCCGCGACGGTGGTGTCGGCGAGCAGCCGGCCGCGGCCCACGATGATCAGGTGGTCGGCCACCAGGGCCATCTCGCTCATCAGGTGGGAGGACACGAACACGGTCCGCCCCTCGTCGGCGAGCGCCTTGAGCAGGTTGCGGATCCACAGCACGCCCTCGGGGTCGAGCCCGTTGACCGGCTCGTCCAGCATCACCGTCTGCGGGTCGCCCAGCAGGGCGGCCGCGATACCGAGCCGCTGGCCCATGCCCAGGGAGAAGGCTCCGGCCCGCTTCTTGGCCACGCTGCCGAGGCCGGCCAGCTCGATGACCTCGTCGACGCGGCGCCGGGGGATGCCGTGGGTGAGCGCGAGCGCGTTCAGGTGGTTGTAGGCCGAGCGGCCCGGGTGGATCGACTTCGCCTCCAGCAGGGCGCCGACCTCCTGGAGGGGCGCCCGGTGCTGGGCGTAGTGCCGGCCGTTCACCGTCACGGAGCCGGCGGTCGGGGCGTCGAGCCCGATGACCATGCGCATGGTCGTGGACTTCCCCGCGCCGTTGGGTCCGAGGAACCCGGTCACCGTGCCCGGCCGGACGGCGAAGTCCAGGCGGTCGACGGCCGTCTTCTCGCCGTACCTCTTGGTCAGCTGCTGTGCGTCGATCATTCGCGTCTCTTCCTGTCGGACACCGGCGCCCGTGACGCCTCACCGACCACGCTAGGTTCCGCGGCGCCGTGATCCGTGGTACCGGGGACTGATCCACACGGGCCGGGTGGTACCGGGGTACTACGGCGGCGCCCGGTCCGACGGCCCCACCACGGGGGTTCGCGGGGCCTGCGGAACGAGTCGACCCGGCGGGTCGGTGATCGGCTGTCCGTGTGACCGGAGGGACTTCCTACTGCGGGCGCAGTAGGGCGAAGTGTCTGCGAACGCCCGACGACGAGAGGGTGCCGGACTGCGAGCGTGAGGGTGGGCCGGGGTGCCGGCCCTTTCGCGTGGCGTATCCCTGGAAAGGCTCGTCGATGTCTCCTCTCGCCCGCTGGTGCCACCGGCACCGGCTCGCCGTCGTCCTGGTCTGGGTGGGCCTGCTGCTCGCCCTCGGGGCCGGGGTCGGTGCGGCCGGCAGCGCCTTCGGCAACAGCCAGACCTCGCAGAACACCGACTCGGCCAAGGCCACGGCGCTGCTGCAGGGGGCTTCGAACAGCGCGGCGGGCAAGAGCGGCAGAGTCGTCTGGCAGACCGCGGAAGGCAAGGTCAGCGGAGCCGCGGCCGAGCGGGCGATGAGCGGTGCACTGGCACGCGTCTCCGCCGCGCCGGGCGTCGCCTCCGTGACCAGCCCGTACACGGCCGCGGGGCGGGCGCAGGTCAGCAAGGACGGCCGTACGGCCTACGCCACGGTCTCCTTCGCCCGTGACGTGGCCGACTCGCAGGTCGCGCACGTCAAGGAGCTGGCGACCGCTCCGGAGTCGAAGAGCCTGCACATCGCGCTGAACGGGCAGGCATTCACCGTGAACCCGGCACCCAACCCGGTCGCCGACGCCCTGGGCATCGCGCTCGCCTTCGTGGTGCTGCTGTTCGTCTTCCGGGCGGTCTGGGTGGCGGTGCTGCCCATCGTCACAGCGATCGTCGGCGTCGGCACCTCCGCGGTCACGGTGATGCTGCTCAGCCACGTCATCACGCTGTCCAGCACCACGCTGACCCTCGGCTCGCTGATCGGCCTGGGCGTGGGCATCGACTACGCGCTGTTCATCGTCAACCGGCACCGCGCCAACCTCAAGGCCGGGAGGGGCGTCGCCGAGTCGATCGCCAAGTCCCTCGACACCTCCGGCCGGGCCGTGGTGTTCGCCGGACTGACCGTGGTCGTCGCCCTGCTGGGCATGCTGACGCTGAACGTCGGGATCCTCAACGGCATGGCCGTCGGCGCGGCCGTCACCGTCGTACTGACGGTCCTGGCCGCCGTCACCCTGCTGCCGGCGCTGCTCGGCCTGATCGGGGTGCGGGTCCTCGGCCGACGCGAGCGCCGCGAACTCGCCGGTGGTGCGGTCACTCCCCAGGGCGGGGCCGGGCTGTGGGATCGGTGGGCGGCGCGGGTGCAGGCCCGGCCCAAGGCCCTCGGTCTGCTCGGGCTGGTCGTGGTGGCGGCGCTCGCGTTGCCGACCCTGTCGCTGCGCCTGGGCGCGTCCGACGACGGCAACCTGCCCACGACGTCGACCAACCGGCAGGCGTACGACATGATCGCGGACGGTTTCGGGCCCGGCTTCAACGGCCCCCTCGTCCTCGCCGTCCAGGCCCCGACCGCCACCGACCGGGCCGCCGCGGCGCACCTGGTCACCAGCCTGCGGCAGGTCGACGGCGTCGCCGGCGCCACCGCCGCCCCCATGAAGGAGGGGCAGACCGTCGGTGTGATCTCCGTCGTGCCGACGACGTCCCCGCAGTCCGCGGCCACCTCCGACCTGATCGGCCGGCTGCGCGGCGACGTCATCCCCCGGGCGCAGCAGGGCACGTCGCTGAAGGTGTACGTCGGCGGGCTCACCGCCAGCAACGACGACTTCGCGTCGGTCCTGATGGGCAAGCTCCCCCTGTTCGTGCTGGTGATCGCGGCGCTCGGGTTCCTGCTGCTGACCGTCGCCTTCCGCAGCCTGCTCATCCCCGCCGTGGGCGCCGTGCTGAACATCCTCAGCATCGGGGTCGCCTTCGGTGCCATCGTCGTCGTCTTCCAGTACGGCTTCGGCGCCTCGCTCCTCGGACTCGGCGCCGCCGGACCGATCGAGTCGTTCGTGCCGATCCTGGTGGTCGGCATCATGTTCGGCCTGTCCATGGACTACCAGGTCTTCCTGGTCAGCCGGATGCGGGAGGAGTGGGCGCACACCGGCGACAGCCACCGGGCGGTCCGCGTGGGCCAGGCGGAGACCGGCAAGGTGATCGCCGTCGCCGCCACGATCATGTTCTGCGTCTTCGGCTCCTTCGTGTTCGGCGGCATGCGGGTGATCTCCGAGTTCGGGCTGAGCCTCGCGGTGGCCGTCGCCCTCGACGCGCTGCTGATCCGGATGGTGGTCGTACCGGCGCTCATGCATCTGTGCGGACGGGCGAACTGGTGGCTGCCGCGCCGGCTCGACCAGGCCCTGCCGCGTGTGTCCGTGGAAGGGCCGCCGCCGGAGCCGGTCGTGCCGCCCCACGCGGCACGGGAGCCGCAGACCGCCGGCCTGACCGACTGAGCCGCGGACGGCCCGTGCTCCTCGCAGCGCTCCATACAGTGAGGGAATGGACGTGAGAGTGGTGTGGCGGCGGTGGCTGGCCCGTCATGAGCGGATCCGGGACGTGCTCCCCACGGTACCGGTGACCCTGGTCGCCGTGGCCGCGACCGCCGTCGGCGAGTCCGGCTGGCACGAGCCGCGTTGGGCCGAGGCGGTGTGGACGGCGCTGTCCTGCCTTCCGCTGGTCTTCCGCAGTCGCCGGCCGCTGGGTGTCGCCCTCGTCACCCTGGCCCTCGACCTCGCGCTCATGTCCTTCGCCCCGTACATCGCCCTGACTCCGGCGGCGAGCCTCGTCGCCCTGTACACACTCGCCGTCCGCGGGAGTCGGCGTACCGCGTGGATCGTCGGCGTCGCCGCCTCCGTGGCGATCACCGGGGTGTACTCCGCCTCCCACCCGGACGCCGTGCTGGGGGCCAGCAGCCTGGTGCGGCTCGACCTCGCGATCGCGGCCACCGCGCTGGGCCGCGCCGTCCGCAGCCGCCGCGACCACCTCGCCGAGGCCAGAGCGCGGGTGGAACTCGCCGAACGCACCCGGGAGGAGGAGGCCAGGCGCCGCGTCACCGAGGAACGGGTGCGCATCGCACGCGATCTGCACGACGTCGTGGCCCACCACATCACCCTGGTCAACGCGCAGGCCGGAGTGGCCCACCACCTCCTGCGCACCGACCCCGACCGGGCGTACGAGGCCCTGGCCCACATCAAGGAGACCAGCCGCGCCGCGCTCGACGAACTGCGGGCCACCGTCGGTCTGTTGCGCCAGCCGGACGACGCGGCCGACTCCCGGGCACCGCTGCCCGGACTGGCCGACCTCGACACCCTTCTCGGCGGCATCCGCGCCGGCGGTCTGCCCGTGACGGTGACCCGCACCGGCCTGCCCCGGCCCGTGCCCCCGGCGACCGGTCTGACGGCCTACCGCATCATCCAGGAGTCCCTCACCAACACCCACAAGCACGCCTCGGCAAGCCACGCCGTGGTGGCCCTGGAGTACGGTGTGGCGACCCTGCGGGTCGTCGTCACGGACGACGGCCGTCCGCGGGCGCCCCAGGGCCCCGGCACCGGCCACGGACTGATCGGCATGCGGGAGCGCGCCACGGCCCTCGGGGGCACCGTCACCGCCGGTCCGCACCCCGACGGCGGCTTCCAGGTCGTCGCCGAACTGCCGCTCTCGCTCGCCCCCGCCACCGTCTGACGCACCCCACGAGGACACTCCGCCCATGACCATTCGCGTGCTGCTCGCCGACGACCAGGCTCTGCTGCGCGGCACCTTCCGGCTGCTCGTCGACGCCCAGCCGGACATGGAGGTCGTCGCGGAGGCCGCCGACGGCCGCGACGCGGTGCACCTGGCCCGGTCCGAGCGGGCCGACGTGGTGGTGATGGACATCCGCATGCCCGAGGTCGACGGCATCGAGGCCACCCGCCTCATCGGCCGGGACGAGGATCTCGCCGGGGTGAAGGTCCTCGTCCTGACGACCTTCGAGGTGGACGAGTTCGTCATCGAGGCGCTGCGGGCGGGCGCGAGCGGCTTCCTCGGCAAGGGCGTCGAACCGGCCCAACTCCTCGACGCCATCCGCCTGGTGGCCACGGGCGAGGCGCTGTTGTCGCCCGCGGCGACGAAGGGCCTCATCGCCCGCGTCGTCGCCCAGCCCGCGGCGGGCGACCTCGTCGATCCCGGCCGCCTCGCCACGCTCACCCCGCGGGAGCGCGAGGTGATGACCCTGGTGGCCACGGGCCTGTCCAACGACGAGATCGCCGAACGGCTCTTCGTCGCCCCGGTCACCGTCAAGACCCACGCCAACCGGGCCATGGCCAAACTCGGCGCCCGCGACCGTGCCCAACTCGTCGTCATCGCCTACGAGACGGGTCTGGTCCGCGCCGGAGAACGGCAGAACTGAAGGGGCGGTCGTCCGGCCTTCGCCACGTCAGCGGCGATTGACAGGGCGGTATAGTTCAGCCGTCAACTGCCAGTGCGCGCAGGTGAGTTCTCCCGCTTTTCCCTCTCCCCTCACGACCTCACCGAAAGCCTCCTGTTCGTGGCCCTCACCGTGTACGAGGACCGGCCTGCCGGTCGGCATGCCGCCATTCCGTCCGGCAGTCTCTTTCGGCGAATCTATGCTCCGCGCGCGAGTGACGCGCTGGCGTTCTCCATCTCCACGTACGCCATGCCGCTCCTGGTCCTGACCCTCACCAGTTCCGCGTCCTTGACGGGGCTTGCGTTCGCGTTGGAGTGGACCCCCCGCATCGCGGCGTTCGTCCTCGCCGGCAATGTGGTGGACCGGCGCGGCGCGGCGATCGTGTGCTTCCTCGCCTCCCTCGGACGGTCCGTGGTGGTGGGGGTCTCGGCGGTGGCCCTGACCATGCTGCCCCGAGGCACCACCGAGACCGCGGTCGTTCTGGTGCTGGCGGCGGTGACCGGGACGCTGTCCCAGTTCGGGTTCGTCGCCAACGAGGCCGTGGGGGCGGTGATCACCCGGCGCAAGGAGGCCCGGCCCCACGGGATACAGGCGGTCCTGGTCGGCATCGACCAGACGGCCACGGTCGTCGGACCCCTGGTCGCCGGCTTCCTCCTGCTGGCGGGACCGGCGTGGATGCTGGGGTTTCTCAGCGCGGTGTCCCTGTTCGCGGCCGTGCTCGGGCTGCAGACCCCGCCGACCCCGTTGCGGGCCGCCGCCGCGGACGGCATGGGCACGGGCAGCGGACTGCGCAAGGGCCTGCGTACGCTGCTGAAGCTGCCCGCCCTCGGCTGGCTGGTGGCGGGCCTGACCTGCTCCAACCTCGCCCTCGGTCTGCTCCAGTCCGCGAGCCCCGTGATCGTGGTGGAGAACCTCGGGCGCTCGCCCGCGAGCGTCGGCACCATGTGGTCCGCCGCCGCGGTGGCCACCCTCCTGGCGATCACGTGCTGTCGGCTCGCGCTGAGCCGTGTCGACCTGTGGGCGGTGGGCGTGGTGTCCGCGACGCTCGCCGCCGCGGCCTGCCTGGCCCTGCCCCAGGCGCCGTCCTACGTCTCCTACACCCTCCTGGTCGCGATCTTCATGGCGGGTGACGGCGGTCTCACGGTCGTACTGCGCACCGTGCGCTCGGTCGTCATCCCGGCCAACGCGCTCGGTGCCACGCTGTCGCTGACCATGCTGCTGTTGCTGCTGCCCTTCCCGGCCGCCGGCGTGCTCGTCGCGCTCACTCCGCCGCCCCACCTCGGCAGGGTGGTGCTGGGCTGCGCCGTCCTGCAGGCCGTCGCGCTGTTCGTCACGTTCTTCAGGCTCCGCGGGGCGCCGGCGCTGCGCATGACCGCCGATCGATCATGACAAACGCGGGGCGTCGTCCGCGTGTTCCCCGGTGACGAGGTAGACCACGCGACGGGCGATGGAGACCGCGTGGTCGGCGAAACGCTCGTAGTAGCGGCCGACCAGCGTGACGTCGACCGCCGTCTCCACCCCGTGGTGCCAGCGGTCGTCCATCAGATGCTGGAAGATCATGCGGTGCAGCTCGTCCATGCGGTCGTCGTCCTGCTCCATCTGCAGGGCGGCATCCACGTCGTGGGTGATCAGGACCTCCGCCGCTTGGGCCATCAGACGCTGCGCGAGCTGGCCCATCTCCAGGATCGTGCGGCGCAGGTCCCGGGGCACGGCGTGCGCGGGATGGCGGCGCCGGGCCAGCTTCGCCACGTGCTCGGCCAGCACGGCGCAGCGCTCGAGGTCCGCGCTCATCCGCAGTGAGGTGACCACGACCCGCAGGTCCGTCGCGACCGGCTGCTGCCGTGCCAGCACCGCGACCGCCCGTTCCTCCAGGTCCCGCTGCAACTCCTCGACCTGGCCCTCGGCGGTGATGACGCTCTCGGCCGCCGGGAGGTCCGTGTCGAGCAGGGCGCCCGTGGCGCGGCCCATGGCCGAGCCGACCAGGTTCGCCATCTCCACGAGCGCCTCGCTGATCGCGTCGAGCTCCTTCTGATACGCCTCGCGCACCGGTCCTCACCGTCCCGTTCTCAGCCGCCTGCACCGGCTGCCAGACTCGCACACCGGTCGCGCGAGGCGACGCGAGGGACCGCTGTCCTGCTCAGCCCTTCCCGGTGAGGCGCCAGATCTGGTTCTTCTTGGTGGCGAGCGCGCTCGCCGGATCGCAGGTCCACTGGTGGATCAGGGCGCCCGGTGCGGTGGAGACGTTGCTGACGTCGACGCACTTGCCGCTGTGGACGGCGACGAGCTGGTAGTCCTGGCTGTTGCCGAGCGCGGTGACGGGGTTGAGGGTGAACATCTGGTTGGGCTGGCCGTTGCAGGTGTACTGGATGACGGCGGCGTCGTCGGCCGTGGAGGCACCCTTGACGTCCAGGCACTTGCCGCTGAGCTCGTTGACGACGGTGTAGGTGTTCGTCCGGCCGGCGACCGGCTTGAAGTCCAGCATCTGCTGGTAGCCGCCCTCGCAGTAGTACTGCTGATACTGCGTGCCGTCGGTGGTGCTGAGGTTGGTGTCGTCCAGGCACTGGCCGCTGTTCTCGCTCACCGCGACCGTGGAGACGGTCGTGTTGGAGGGCGGGAGCAGGGTGACGGTGTAGCCGTCCTTGGCGTTGGTGTAGGGGATGGTCACCGAGGCGGCGTTGTTGCTGACGGTCAGCGTGGTGTCGGAGACGGTGGTGGGACCGGTGACGGCGCCGCCGCTGTTGTAGGGGATGCGCTGGACGACGGCGCGGACCCGGCCGTTCTCCACGACCGAGGTGGTGTTCAGGCCGGTGAGGTTGACGGTGACGTTGCCGGTGTTGCCGTTGCTGCCGATCAGGACCTTGGCGTTCTTGGCGGTGTTGTCCTTGGTGGCGAGGCCGTCGGTGCCGGCGCCGGGGATGTAGTTGACGATGTTGCCGGTCTGGGAGCCGTAGTAGCGGTACATGAACCACTCCCCCAGCGGCAGGTACTGGCCGGAGCTGTTCTTGGTGAGCAGGTTGGCCTCGTCGTCGTGCAGGGCGGTGCCCATGGCCCAGTTGCCGCGCAGGCCGTCGGCGCCGGCCCGCTCCAGGCGGCCGATGAACCAGGCGCCGCCGCCGGGGTTCTGCTGCGACAGCGCGCCGTACTCGTTGATCTGGTACGGGCGGGTGTTGGTCAGGCCCGCGGCCGCGAGTGTGGAGTTGGCGCTCGAAACGCCCGGGACCGGGTCTGCGGGTTCGTCGTGCCAGCTGTAGATGTCAGGGGCGACGTTGTTGGCCTTGACGTAGTTGAGGTAGGTGGTCCACCAACTGTTGGAGGAGGTGGGCTGGCCGGCCATGCTGGGCCCGACGATGAGCTGGCCGGGGAAGTTGGCCCGCACCGCGGCGTAGAACCGCGACCACATCTGCAGGTACTGACTCTGGGACCGAGCCCAGAAGCCGCTGCCGTCCGGCTCGTTCCACAGGTCCCACTCCACCGTCATGTTGTTGGCCTTGACGTCGGAGAAGAGCTGCTTGACGAAGTTGTCGAAGAGCGTCCAGTCACCGTTGTCGCCGGGGAAGGCCTGGCTGGTGGTGCCATCGGCGCCCCACAGGTCGTGCGGCAGGATGACGAAGGTGCCGCCGAGGGCGACGGTGCGCTTGTACTGGGCCAGGGTGGAGTTCCAGCGGGTCTGGTAGTCGGCGAGGCTGGTGGCGTAGCCGCCGCTGTTGAGCTGCGCGCCGCCGGCCCGCATGAAGTGCCACTTGATGTCCTTGAAGAAGTGGTCCTGCGGCAGTGAGCCGTCCGGCGTCATGCCGTAGATCATGCCCGAGGCGCGGTAGGTCGGGGCTCCTCCGGCGGTGGCGAAGTCGACGGTGACGCTCGTGTCCGCGGCCTGCGACGGGCCGGCGGGCACCAGGGTCGTGGCCACGGCGGCCAGGAGGACGGCGAGGGATGCGACCGTCTTGCGTCCGGTGGGTGTTCCTGGTCTGGGCAGTGTGCTGCGCAGGTTCATGTGCGGCTCCTGAACGGGGGGGATCGGACCGGGACTTCAACGGTCCCGGGGCTGTGGGGGGGGAGGCGGCAGGTCAGCTGCCTTCTCGGTGGGCGTGTGCTTCGGCGAGGAGGAGGTAGCTGCTGGCGGTCCAGGTGTAGGCGCGGTCGCGCAGGCCCGTTCCGGTGAGGGCGTCGAAGTTCTCGGCGAAGCCGTGGGTCTCGCACAGGGCGCGGAAGCGGGCGCTGATGTCGTCGGCCAGCCGGTGGTGACCGGCGCGGCGCAGGCCGTCCTCGACGAGGACGGTGGCGGGGGCCCAGATCGGGCCGCGCCAGTAGCCGTCGGCGAGGTAGTGGGGTGAGGTGGTCAGTTCGGTGGCCAGGCCGTACGGGGTGAGGTGGGCCTTGATGTGGTCGGCCAGCGCGCTGCTGACCTCGCCGGGCAGGTGCTCGCCCAGCACGACGGGCATCAGGTCGAGGAGGCTCGCGCTGCTCCAGGTGTCCCCGGTGGCCGCCGACCGGGCGACGAACCGGTCTCCGGTCCAGAGCTGGTCGAGCAGCGCCGTCTGGGTCTCGGTGGCGGAGGAGGCCCACCGGTCCGCCTCCGCCGTTCTTCCCAACTCGGTTGCCAGGTTCGCGAGTTCGCGCATCTGGAGGATGAGGAAGGCGGCGAGGTCGGCGGTGACGACGACCCGCTCGGGGTCGAAGGTGGTGGCGTTGTCCCAGCCGCTGTCGTTGCCGTGCTGGTAGTGGGGCAGTCCGGCGCCCGGGGCGCGTCGCGCGGTGAGCCAGAACTCGGTCCAGCGGGTCAAACGGTCGTAGGCCTCGGCCAGTTGGCCCCTGTCGGGCGGCGTGGGCAGGCGGCGGCGCAGGTGGCCGAAGGCCCAGCCGTGAATGGGTGGTTTGACGAAGTTGTACAGGACCTCGGAGTGGGTCACCGAGTCGGGCAGGGCGCCGGCGGCGTCCTGGTGGTCGAAGGGCACGTGGAACTGGTCCATCGCCAGCTCCGCCGAACCCGGCGCCAGGGCGAGGGCGTTGAAGCAGTGGTCCCAGCTCCAGACCTTGTCCATCCAGTGCTTGGACATCAGTACGGCGGGCCGGGTGACCAGGCCCGCCGGGCGTACGGTCGCCGACCAGACGACGTAGGCGGCGAGTTCGGCCGCCGGGGTGGCCGGCGAACGCCAGGGGGCGACCGCGTCGACGAAGCCGGCGAACGCGCGCCGCGCGCTCTCCACGACCTCGTCGAAGGACCACCGGGGTGCGAACGGTGGGCGGGCGGTGTCGAGTTCCTCGACCGCGAGCTCCCAGGTGCCGTCCGCCGTCACGGCGACACCCCGGTCCGCGCTGCCCAGGGCCTGGTCACCGACCGCCTCGGCGAGAGTGCCGGACACCACGGTGACGCGGTAGCGGCGTCCGGTCTCGTACGACGTGAACACGTGCGCGCCCGCCGCCGGGTCGTGGAAGAAGTAGGTACCGCTGAACGGGGTGAGGGCACGTGCGGCGGCGAAGATTCCGAAGCCCAGGCCGCTCCCCCGCAGCCGCACCGTGTCCGGCGACTCGTACGCGAGGTCGACCCGCCCGCTCTCGCCGGCCCAGCTGAGCAGGCCCGGTGTCGCCTCGACCCGGGTCTCGGCGCGGTCGCCCGTCGCCGCGTCGAGGGGGACCAGGCGCAGGACGCCGTGCATGCCGTTCTGGTGGGAGACGAGGTGGAGGTCGTCGGCGTACGTCTTCTCCGCCACCACGGGCGAGAGGTCGAACCAGGAGCCGCAGGTGCTGAAGGGTATGTCGCGGACGGAGAAGGCCGGGCCGGCAGGGGCGGCGGTCATGGGGCGTGACTCGTTTCTGGAGCAGGGGACGACAACAGGCGGCGCGGGCCAGGTCAGGGGAAGGGCATCGCTCTCCAGGGGGGCAGAGACGTGACGACTGCTCAGTCCTTCACCGCACCGGCGGCCACGCCGGCGGCGACGTAGCGCTGGGCCAGGACGAGGATCACCGCGGCGGGCAGGGAGGCGACCACGGCGGTGGCCATGATGGCGTTCCACTGCTGGTTGTTGTTGCCGATGTAGTGGTAGATGCCGAGCGTGATCGGCTCGTGGGCGCCGCCGCCGTCGAGGGTGCTGGCGAAGACGAAGTCGGACCAGGACCACAGGAACGCGAACAGGGACACGGTGACCACGGCGTTGCGGCTCATGGGCAGGACGACCGACCAGAAGGTGCGCAGGGTCCGTGCCCCGTCGACCTGCGCGGCCTGGAGCAACTCGCCCGGGATGCCGGACATGAACGCCGTGAAGATCAGGACCGCGAACGGCACGGCCAGGGTCGAGTCGGCGACGATCAGGCCGGGGACGGACTGGAGCAGGCCGAGTTGGAGGTAGATGGCGTAGAAGCCCATCGCCATGATGATGCCGGGGATCATCTGGGCGGCCAGCAGGACGAAGCTCAGGACGCCGCCGCCGCGCGGGCGCAGCTTGGCCAGCGCGTAGCCGGCCGGCGCGGACAGGGCGACGGTCAGGACGACGGTGCCCAGACCGATGACGAGGCTGGTGCCGAGGTAGGGCAACTGCTCGTGCAGCACGGTGCGGTAGCCGGTCAGGGTGCCGTGCAGGGGCAGCAGGTCCGGGGGGCTCTTGCGCATGTCCTGGTCGCGGGTGAGGGAGACGTTGATCATCCAGTAGACGGGGAAGAGCATGACCGCGGTGAGGAGGACGCCGACGGCCGTCTTCCAGCGAGCCTTCATGACAGGGCCTGCTTTCTCTGCACCCGGACGTACACCAGGCCGAAGACCAGGGCGGCGACGACGAGCAGGTTGCCGACGGCCGCGCCCGGGCCGAAGGCGGGGAGCAGGTTGCCGAAGCCGAGCCGGTAGGACCAGGTGGCGAAGGTGGTGGAGGAGTCGGCCGGGCCGCCCTTGGTCATGATCCAGATGATGTCGAAGACCTTCAGTGTGTAGACCAGCCCGAGGAGCAGGGTGATCGCGGAGACCGGGCGCAGCAGCGGGAAGGTGATGCTCCAGAAGCGGCGCCAGGCTCCCGCCCCGTCCAGGGCCGCGGCCTCGTACAGTCCGGCCGGGATGGACTGCAGCCCGCTGTACAGCACGACCAGGTTGAACGGGACGCCGATCCAGATGTTCGCGATGATCACCGAGGGGAGCGACCAGGAGGGTGAGGTCAGCCAGTTGACCGGGCTGATGCCCACCGCGTGCAGAACGGCGTTGACCACACCCGACTCGCTGTTGAGCATCCACGACCAGGTGGACGCCGACACGATCAGTGGCAGCAGCCACGGGACGAGGAACAGGGCGCGCAGGGTGGGCGACAACCGGAAGTTCTGGTTGAAGAAGACGGCGAGGGCGAGCCCGATGGCGTACTGGAAGACCAGGCACACGGCGGTGAAGAGGGCGGTGTGCAGCAGGGCCGGGGCGAAGGTCGGGTCGTCGAAGACCTTGCGGTAGTTGGCCAGGCCCGTGAAGGGGGCGTCGCCCTGGACGAAGGAGCGCACGGTGTAGTCGCGCAGGCTCAGATCGAGGTTGCGGTACAGCGGATAGGCATAGAAGAGGGCGAGATAGACGGTCACCGGGGCCAGGAATCCCCAGGCGGCCCACTGGGTGGAGGTGGGCCGCCGGCCCGTCGGGCCGCGGGCGGGGGGCGGGGCGGTGACCGCCCCGCCCTGGCCGGGCACGGACCGGTGGTCCGGCGGACGGGTCGTCTGCTTCATCTGCTTCACAGGGCTCATGTCACTTGGCCGCGGCCTGCGCCGACGTCAGCGCGTCCTTGGGCGACTTGGAGCCGCTGAGGGCGGACTGGACGGCCTTCCACATCTGCTCGGAGATCTTGGGGTACTTGGTGCCCAGGTCGTCGCTGGTGCGGCCCTTGGCCGACTTGACCGCGGCGACCCACGGCTTGAGTTCGGGGTTCGCGGTGACCTGCTTGTCCTGGACCTCACTGGTCGGGGCCACGTAGGACAGCGTGGTGTCGGTGGTGTAGAGGTTGGCGGTGCTGGTGAGGCAGGTCGCCAGCTTCTGGGAGGTGGCGTAACGGCCGGTGTCCTTCTGCACGGGGACGGTCACGAACTCGCCGCCGGTCGGGGCCGCGGCGGTGCCGCCCGTGGCGGCCGGGATGGGCAGGACACCGTAGTCGAGGCCGGCCTTCTTGGCGTTGCCGAGCTGCCAGGTGCCGTTCTCGCTGAACGCGTAGTCGCCGGTGGCGAACTCCTGCCAGCTGGTGGTCTGGGTGTTGTTGAGGACCGAGTTCGGGGCGTAGCCGTTCTTCAGCCAGTCCTTCCACAGGGTCAGCGCGGACACGGCCTGGGCGGAGTCGAGTTGGGTGAGCTTGGCACCCGAGCCCCACAACCAGGGCAGGAACTGGAAGCTGCCCTCCTCGGTACCGATCGCGGAGAACGTGATGCCCTTCTTGCCCGCCTGCTTGACCTTCGCCAGGGCCGCCGTCAGCGAGGCCCAGTCCTTGACGGAGGCGATGTCTACGCCGGCCGCCTTCAGGACCTTCTTGTTGTAGTAGAGGGCGAGGGTGTTGGCGCCGATGGGTGTGCCGTAGGTCTTCCCGCCGGACTGTCCGGCCGCCAGCAGGTTGGGGTCGACCTTCGAGGTGTCCAGCTTGGTGTCGGCGGTGGTGGTGAGCACGCCCGCCTCCGCCAGGGTGGACACGACCGGGTTGTCGACGATGAGGACGTCCGGGGAGTTGCCCTGCTGGGCGGCGAGGAGCGTCTTGTTGCCCAGGTCGCTCGTGTCGAACGCGGTCCGCTTGACCTTGACGCCTGCCTTGGCGCCGCACTGGTCGAGCAGCTTCGCCCAGTCCGAGGTCTTGTCGAACTGCGGGTAGGGGTCCCAGATGGTGTACGAGCCGCCGCCGGCGCCCTTGGTGTCGGTGCTGCCCGAGCCGGAGGAACAGGCGGTGGCCGTGACGGTGACGGCGAGGGCGGTGAGGGCGGCGGCGGTCAGACGGCGGTGTCTGGAGGAGCTGTTCATCGCGGGAGTCCTTTGTTTCGGGCATGCGGGTGCCGAGGCACGGGGTGATGAGGCACGGGACGACGAGAGGAGGCGGGCACGGCGAACGGCGCTGTGGAGCGGTTCGGGTGTCCGGTGAGGTGAAGGGGGCTTCGGTGGTCCGCGCGGGGCGGTCAGGGCGTCGTCGGGGTTCCCGCGGGTCCGGTGCTGGCCCGCAGGGAGATCGGGGGGGTGAGGAGGTGGTGCCGGGGCGGCGCCTCGGGGTTGTCGAGGCGTTCCACGAGCAGGTCGACGGCGCGGCGGCCCATCTCCTCCGCCGGCACGTCGGCCGCGGTGAGCTGCGGGGTCACCGTCTCCGCCCAGCGGCCGGCCACGACCCCGGTGACGGAGAAGTCGCGCGGCACATGGCGGCCGGCCTCGCCGAGCCCCCGGTACAGGCCGCCCAGGGCGGCCTCGTTCAGCGTGACCAGGGCGGTGGTCCCCGGGTCGTCGTGCAGGATCTGCTCCAGGCAGGCCTGGCCGGAGGCGGCGTCGTCCCCGCAGCAGTAGGTGCGCACGGTCAGCCCGCGTTCGGCGGCGGCCTTGGTGAAGCCGTCCAGGCCGCGGTGGGCGGACTCGTATCCGGCCCGCAGCAGTTGCTGGGGGCGGTTGACGAAGGCGACCCGGCGGTGGCCCAGGTCGGCCAGGTGGTGCACGCAGGCCGCCGCGAGCGCGGTGTGGTCCAGGCCCACCCACCAGCCGCCCTCCGGACGGGCGGTGCGGCCGATGGCGACGCAGGGGAAGCCGAGGGCGGCCAGGTGGTCGACCCGGTCGTCCTCCAGCCTGATCTCCATGAGGATGGCCCCGTCGACCCGCCGCTCCCCCAGCAGGCGCTGGAAGGAACGGTCGCTGTCCACGCCGCTCGGTGAGAGCAGGACGTCGTAGTCGTAGGCCGCCGCGGCCTCCACCACGCTGCCGATGAAGTCCAGCTGCATGCCGGTGTAGTGGTTGCCGGCGGGCGGGAAGACCAGGCCGATGGTGCTGGTGCGTCCGTTGGCCAGGGCGCGGGCGCTGGCGTTGGGCTGGTAGCCCAGCTCGTCGATGACCTGCTGGATCTTACGCCGGGTGCCGTCCGAGACCGGGCGCTTGCCGCTCAGCGCGTAGGACACGGTGCTGCGCGAGACACCGGCCCGGCGGGCGATCTCACCGATGTTCACTCGGACTCCTTCGTCGAACCGGTTCGCGTGAAGTGAAGGTAGGAACTGCCCGCACACCTGTCAACACCCTTCGCGCCACTTCTTCCGGCAGGCGGGCGGCCTGGGGAAGCTACGGTCGAAGGGATTGCTGGCCAGCCCCGCCGGTGCTAGCTTCTCGAACCGGTTCGATGACTCATGCCGTCCGGCCGGCCGGGTCCAGGAAGGCCAGCAGACGGCTCGGGACGTCGGTCCGGAATACCGTGCGCGCGTGGGCGACGCGCCGGTCACGGGTGGGCCCGGAGGTGGTGAGGCGGTACAGGGCTGCGACGAGTTCGGACGGGGTGGCCGCGAGGTCCGCGAGGCCGAGCGCGGCCATCTCACGGACGCCGTGCGCGCCATGGCCCGGCAGCGGCCGGTGCCCCACCACCGGCAGACCCGCGGCCAGGGCCTGTACGGCGGTCTGGCCGGCGGCGTTGTCCACCAGCGCGCCGGACGCCTGCATCAGCCCGGGCATGTCGGTGACCCAGCCCAGGGCGAGCACCCCGGGGAGCTCCCCCAGGCGCCTCCGTAGGCCGTCGTTACGGCCGCACAGCGCGACCGGCAGGAATCCGTGCCCGACCAGGGCCGTGGCCGTCGCGGCGAGGCGGTTGCCGACTCCCCACTCGCCCGTGGAGAGGATCACCGGAGGCCGTCCTGCGGCGAGGCGGGCGAAACGCTCGCCCCAGTCGGTGGCCGTGGGAGCCGGGCGGAAGAAGGCGGGGGCCACGAGCGGTCCGGTCGTCTCCGTGCGGCTTCCGGTGTCCCGGCGCACCTCCCGAGCCGCGCCCTCGGTGAGGCAGAAGTACCCGTCGTTGCCGGGGTGGAGCCATTGGCGGTGCACGGCGAAGTCGATCAGGAAGACGGCGCTGGGCACCCGCAGCCCGCCCCGGGCCCGGAGGTGGCCGGTCAGCTGGGCGGCGAGATGGAAGACTGGCACCACCAGGTCCGCGCGGGCGTGGTCCACGAGGTCGGTCAGTCGGTCGCCGGCGAGGCGGGCCAGGGGGAGGCCGCTGGGACGGCGACCGGCGCCCGGCTGGAGGAACGCCCGGTACAGGGCGGCGTAGGACCATGGGAAGTACCGCACCGAGGACCGGTAGAAGCCACGCAGGCCGCTGCCGAGGCCGCACGGCAGCAGGGTGAGGACATCGACGACACGCACCTCGTGCCCGTCCTCCCCAAGGCGCCGCGCGAGTTCCCCGGCCACCGTGTCGTGCCCGGCGCCCATGCCGGCGCTGAGGACGACGATCCGGCGGGAGCCGTCCGTCGTCCCGGGACGCTCCGCGAGGTCTGGCCGCCGCGGTTCCCGGCGCCGGTGATCACCGCCTCCGTACACCCGATCCACTCTCCCTCGGACGAGTCCCCTCCGCCGTCCAGGGGAGTGACCCGCGGCCTCGGTGCCCAAACGGCGCGTCCCGCCCCTCCGGACGAGCCCGGCGTTTCGTCACCTGACGGTCTGGATACTCCGGGGGTGCCCGACCGATGGGGGACGGGAGCGGTCCTACCGGGCTCCTTGCTTCCCGCCTCCGCCACGTCGCAGCGAGGTCAGCCATCATGCTCCACGCCCTCTTCGGTACCGGATCGACAGCCTCTTCCCCCCGGCCGGTGACAGCCCACCGGACCGCGGGTCGTCCCGTGCGGCTCACGGTCGGCAGTACGGTGGTCGTCGGCACGGCACTCGTGACGGGCGCGTCCTCGGGCATCGGCGCGGCGGTGACCCGCCGGCTGGCCGCCGAGGGCTGGCGGCTCGTGCTGAACGGACGGGACGCGACACGGCTCGAGAGCGTGGCGGCCGAGGCGTCGGCCACGGCGTTCCCGGCGGATCTGACCCGGCCCGGCGCGGATCGGCGGCTGGCCGGGTTCGTGCTGGACCGGCTCGGCACGGTGGACCTGCTGGTGGCGGGCGCCGGTGTCGGCTGGGCCGGTGACTTCGCGCGCATGCCGGCGACCGCCGTCGACGAGGTCGTCAACACCGACCTGCTGGCCACTCTGCACCTGGTCCGGCTGCTGCTGCCGCACATGGTCGCGGCCGGCTCCGGACGGATCGTGCTCATCGGTTCCGTGGCCGGCAGTGTCGGGGTGCGCGGGGAGGCGGTCTACTCGGCGGCCAAGGCCGCGCTGGCCGCCTTCGCCGACGCCCTGCGGTACGAGCTGCGGGGCAGTGGCGTGGGTGTCAGTCACGTGGTTCCGGGAGTGGTGGACACCCCGTTCTTCGACCGCCGCGGCGTCTCCTACCAGCGGTCGATGCCCCGGCCGGTGCCGCCGGAGCGGGTCGCGGACGCCGTGTGGAGCGCGGTACGGCGGGGCCGGGACGAGGTCTACGTGCCCGGCTGGCTGCGTCTGCCCGCCCGGGTGCGGGGCGCCGCGCCGGGGCTGTACCGGCGGCTCGCGGCCCAGTTCGGATGACCGGTAGTGAGCGTCCTCACCGTCGTCCTCGCCCTGTCGGCGGCCCTGACCAACGCGTCGGCCTCCGTGCTGCAGCGCCGTGCCGCGACGGACGAGTCGGACAGCCGCAGCGGTGCCTGGCACGCCGTGCGGTGGCTCGGGCGGGTGCTGCGGCGGCCGTACTGGCTGGCGGGTGCCGGGATGCTGCTGTTGTCCACCGTGTTCCAGGCCTGGGCGCTGGCGGTGGGCAGTCTGGCGGTGGTGCAGCCGGTGCTGACCACCGAGCTGCTGTTCACGCTCGTGGTGGGCAGCCTCGTCTTCCGGCACCGTCCCGACCGGCGCACCTGGCTGGCGTTCGCGGCCCAGGCCCTGGGGCTGGCGCTGTTCCTGGGCGCCGCGGCGCCGTCCGCCGGCCGGTCCACCGCACCGTCCGTGACCTGGCTTTGGACGGGTGTCGTGGTGGGCTGCGGGGTTGCTGCCGTGGTGGTGACCGCGCGGCGGGTGACCGGTGCGTCGCGGGCAGCACTGCTCGGCCTCGCCTCCGCCGTGAGTTTCGCCGCGACGGCCGCCGTGCTCAAGGAGGTCATGGGCAGGCTCGGCGACGGTGCGGCCGGCGTGTTCACCCACTGGTCGCCGTACGCCACGGCGGTCGTCGGCCTGGTCAGCTTCCTGCTGTTGCAGGCCGCCTTCCGTGCCGGGTCGCTGGCGGCCTCGCAGCCTGCGCTCACTCTCGGCGACGCCATGACGAGTGTCGCCCTGGGGTGGGTGCTGTTCGAGGAGCACATCGGGCTGGGTGTGCGCATCGTGCCCGAGGTGGTCGGTGTCGCCCTGATCGGGGCGGGCAGTATCGGGCTGGCCCGTGCCCCGTCGCTGGGCGGCGGCTGGGACACCGGGCCCGAGGACCGCTCGGAGGCGACCGGCGTGACAGGGCAGGGGGCGTCATGACTCCACGACGACCGGGACGGGTGGCGGCGACCACGCTGGTTCCGGTGGCCGCCGTCGCCGCCGTGCACATCACCCCGGCGGTCACCTGGCTGCCGAGCGTGCGCCGCCTGCTGTTCCCCCGGCTGTCCGGCACCGGCCGCTGGAACCACATCGCCCTCACCTTCGACGACGGCCCGGACCCCTCCTCCACGCCACGCTTCCTGGAGGTGCTGGACGGGCTCGGGGTCCGGGCGACCTTCTTCATGCTGGGCGAGAGCGTTACCGCGTACCCGGCGCTGGCCGGTGAGGTCGCCCGGCGCGGACATGAACTCGCGGTGCACGGCTGGACCCACAGCCGCCCGTGGCGCCCGTCCCCTCGCCGCGACGCCGCGGAGATCCGTCGCTCCGTGCACGCCGTGGTCGAGGCGACCGGCTTTCGGCCGCGGTGGTACCGGCCGCCGTACGGGATCCTCACCTCGGGCCGGTGGATCGCCGCCCGGCGTGCCGGGGTGCGGCCCGTTCTGTGGACGGCCTGGGGCAGGGACTGGACGGCCGACGCCACCGCCGCCTCCGTGCGGGCGCTGGTGGGCGCGGATCTGCGCGGCGGAGGCACCGTCCTGCTGCACGACTCCGACCGGGCCTCGGCCCCGGGTGCCTGGCGCTCCGCGCTCGGCGCCCTGCCCGCCCTCGTCAACGACTGCCGCGAGGCGGGACTCCGGGTGGGGCCGCTGTCCGAGCACGGCACCGGGCGACCCGCCCCGGCTCCGGCGCCGTGAGGAGATCGGTCGTCGGGGGTTTGGAACCGCCGCAGGCGGGTGACTCCCCCTCCTGGCAGCCCTGCCGGACAGTGCGGCGGGCCTGGGCCGGTGACGCGAACTGCGGGGTGTACGAGCACGCGTGACCGCGAACCCTCCTGGGAGGCCCCCGCACCCCGTCGGCAGGGCTGCCGCCACGGGCACGTCAAGCCGCAGCCGGCCTGGGCGAGGGCCCGGGACGTGCACGCGGGACGTTGCCGCGGGCGACGCGCGGGGCGTCGCCGCCGACGACGAGGGGGACGTGGACCGACGGCTCTATCGCACCGCGGCCCCACCCCCACCCCCACCCCCAGCCCCAGCCCCAGCCCCAGCCCCAGCCCCAGCCACCACCGTGACCGCCGGCCGCGCACCGCCAGCCACAACCCGCGAGCCCCCAGCCGCGACCCGCTGCCACCACCTGGGAATCGTCGGCCGCGCGGCCCGAACCGCAAGCCCCCAAACCCCAGCCCCTCAGCCCCCAGCTGCAGGGATAATCGGAGCGGCTGGGCCTGGGCCGCCCGGGTTTGGTGGGGCGGTCCGGGGGCCGGCCGGGCGTCGGCTACTCGTTGCGTGCTGTTTCGGGGCCCGTGATCCGCCTGAGCAGCGGCATCGTGGACGCGATGACACCCAGTGAGGCGACCAGGCCGGCTAGCACGATCGCGTAGTACTGGATCCCCGGTGCCCTGATCGAGTAGTGGAACTGTGCTCGCACGAACAGCTGGGCGGCCAGGAAGCCCATCCCGATCGCCACCGCCGCGACCACCAGGAGCGGGACCGCGCTCTCCAGCAGCACCACCCGCCGGAGCACCCCGAGCTGGGTGCCGGTCAGCCGCAGCAGGCTGAAGGGCCGTTTGCGGTCGCGGAGCCCCCCGGCGACACTCACCGCCAGGCTGCAGCCGGCGATGGGGAAGCTCACCAGGACGACCACGTCGGACAGTTGCTGGTACCCGGCGAGTTGTGAGCCCGTCTCGGCGTGCTCCTCGCGGACGGTGTACGGGAGGTCCTGATCGGGATAGGCGTTCGCGAGGATGGTGCGCGCGCGTTCGATCGCCGACGTCGAACCGTTCGTGGCCACGACGATGTGCTGGACCGGGAGGCCGGCGAGCCGCTGGGCCGAAATGGCGGCGGCGGGCCAGGTCGACGGCCAGTGTTCCCAGGGGTACGTGCCGAAGGTGCCGTAGTCCTGGGTGACCGACGCGACCTCGGCTCCGGCGGCACACGTGCCGTGGGCCGGCATCTTCGCGAGCTCCGCGCACGAGGCCAGACCGGCCACGGGCCGGGCGTCGCCCCGGGGGTCGACGACGGAGGGGTCCGTGGTGCCCAGGGGGTTGGTGTGGACGCTCAGCACGCCTTTGACACCTGGTACGGCGTTCAACTCGCCGAGCACCGCCGTCGAGAGCGGGGGCACACTGCCGATCAGCGCGCCCGAGGAGTGCTCCGCGCCCCGAACGTAGTCCGCCACCAGGGCGCCGGAGACCGCCGGGCCGGCCGCCGGTACACCGCGCTCGGCGTTCAGCGAGCCGATGACCCCGACGGCCGTGCTGGTCACGCACAGCGCGACGACCAGCCCGCTGACCGCGCGGAAGCCGGCCTTCGGGTCGTCCGCGAGCCGCCGCCCCGCGACGAGCAGGGCGGGCCGGCTGGTGAACCGGGCCACGACGCGGGCCCCGGCCATGGTCAGCCACGGTCCGGCGATGACGAGACCGATGAGGACGAGCAGGACTCCGGGCACGAAGATCGCGATCTGTCCGTTCGCGCTCCTGGGCACCCGGCCGATGCTGTACGTCAGTTCGGCGATCCCGGCGAGCAGCGGGATCAGCCGGTACGCCCGCGGCGGGCGGGGCCGTACACGCCGGGTGACCCCGAGCGGGGAGACCTGCACGCGGCGCAGGGCGATCCTGGCCGCGATCGCGGCGGCCACCGGGACGCCGAGGGCGACGAGCAGGATGTCGCCGGCCCCGAGCGTGAGGTCGCTCGCGAAGAAGGGCGTACGCGTGAGATTGACCGCCGCCAGTTGGGTGCGCAACAGGTAGAAGAGGCCGAAACCGACGGCCGTTCCGAGGACCGCGGCGGCCGTCGACTCGACGGCGGCGAGCATCGAGATCTGCCGCGGGGTGGCGCCCACCAGCCGCATCGCGGCGAAGCGCTGCTCGCGGCGGGCGGCCGCCAGCCGGGAGGCCGTGCCGATGAGGATGAGCACCGGGAAGATCAGGGCGGTCCCCACGACGGAGAGGATGAGCTTGATGCCCCTGCTGTCGATGCCCGCCCTGACCGTGCAGTTCCTGCCGTTGCAGGAACTCGGGGTGACCGTGGTGATCGAGGTGACCTTGCTCGCGTCGTGCTGCTGCGCGAGCTCGTCGGGGCGGTGGCCGATGACGATGACCAGGGAGTCGGGGCCCGGGAGCGCCGCCTTGCCGACCGTGCCGACCTCGTGGCCGGGGTAGCGGGCGGAGAGTTGGGCGGCCGGGGTGGAGCCCAGGAGCTTGCTCAGGGCCGGTGAGGCGTAGTACTCGCCCGGCCCGGGAAGGTGCGAAAGGCCCGGTGGGACCGGGGAGTTCGGACCGGTGGCGGCGACGTCGACGCGGCCGATGAGCTTGCCGTCGAAGTGGTCGGGCCGCAGCCGCCACCACAGCGGGTCCGTGTCCGCCTTCGCCGCCGACCGGCTCGACGTGCTCGTGCCGGTGCCGGTGTTGAGCCAGGCGTTCCGGCCGTTCTGGGTGGACGTGGCGTTGATCGCCGCCAGGATGCTCAGCAGCAGGCCGACGCCGAGCGCGACCGCGGAGGCGATGACGGCGAGACGGGCGGCGGCCTCCCTGCCCCCGGTCAGGGTGAGGCGCAGGCCGAAGCGGATCACGAGGCGAGCCGTTCCACGGACAGCGGCGTCACCTTGCCGTCGCGGACGACGACTTCGCGCTTCGCGTAGGCGGCCACCCGCGGCTCGTGGGTGACGAGGACGACGGTAGTGCCCTCCGCGCGTACGGAGGCGACCAGCAGTTCCATCACGTGCTCACCCGTGAGGGAGTCGAGCGAGCCGGTGGGCTCGTCGGCGAACAGCACCCTGGGTCGGGAGACCAGGGCGCGGGCCAGGGCGACCCGCTGGGCCTGTCCGCCGGACAGTTCACCGGACCGGCGGCCCTCGAGACCGTCCAGGCCGAGCCGCCCGAACCAGGAGCGGGCCTCGGCCAGCGCGCCCGCCCGGCGGGACTTGGCGAGCAGCAGTGGCAGCGCGACGTTCTCCTCGGCGGTCAGCTCGGGGACGAGCTGACCGAACTGGAAGACGAAGCCGAACTGGTCCCGGCGCAGGGCGCTGCGTTCGGGCTCGCCCAGGGTGTCGATACGGCGGCCGTCGAACCGGATCTCACCGGAGTCGGGGGCGAGGATCCCGGCCAGGCAGTGCAGCAGCGTGGACTTGCCCGATCCGCTCGGTCCGGTGACCGCGAGGATCTCACCGGCGGCGGCGCGCAGGTTCGCGCCCTGCAACGCGGGTGTCTGCCCGAACGACAGGCGGGCGTCCCGCGCTTCCACGAGGAAGCCCTCGTCCGCGCTCATGAGCGCACCTCCGTCGTCAGGGCGCCGAGCCGTGCCGCGGTGAGGTCCATCCACCGCAGATCGGCCTCCAGGTGGAACACGCCGTGGTCGGCGAGCAGCGAGTCGATCGTGCTGCCGGTCTGCCGCAGTTCGGTCAGCTCCCGCATCCGCTCCATGTGCGCGGCGCGCTGGATGTCGAGGTACACGCGGGGGTCGCGCTCCAGCAACAGGGCGAGGACGACCTTGGTGAACAGGACAGTCTGCAGGTGCGGTTCGGCGGCCACCGGCTCGGTCAGCCAGGTCTCGACCTGGGTGACCCCCAACTCGGTGATCACGTACCGCTTGCGGTCCGGTCCGGCGCCAGCCTCGGTCTCGCCGACCTCGACCTTTCCGTCCCGGGCGAGGCGGCCCAGGGTCGAGTAGACCTGGCCGGGCGGCAGCGGCTTGCCCCGGCCGAAGTACGTGTCGTAGTCGCGCTTGAGGTCATAGCCGTGGCTCGACTCCCTTTCGAGGAGTCCGAGGAGTGCCAGAGGAACGGTCATACCTCAGTATCTACACTCAGTATCTAGTCGGCGTCAACAGCCTTCCGAAGCCAGGCGACTTGGACCGGGCCGGGCCTCGCTACGGCACGGGACGGGCGCCCGCCAGGGCCTCCACGGCTGCCGCGACCTCGTGCGGGCTGGAGATCATGGTCAGATGGCGGGCGCGGGGGATGAGGGTGGGGGGAGGTGCGCCGATGCGCCGGGCGGTCTGCCGCGGGGTCTGCTCGCTGAACACGTCGTCCTGCGCGCCGAAGACGACCGCCTTCGGGATGCGCACCGTGGCGAGCCGGGCGACCTCGGCCGCCGGCAGGCCGGGCACGCCCTCGCCGAGCATGCTCCACAGCGCGGTCTCGGCACCGGGCACCCGCAGCGGCCGACGCCACTCGTCCAGTCCGGCGGCGTCCAGACGTGGGCAGGCAGGTCCGCACTGGGCGCCGTAGAACGAGCGGATGAGCCCGTCGACGCCGAGACCGAGGCGCAGCAGGCTGGTGCGGTACGGGTCGATCAGGACGTACTTGAGGGCCGACGGCGGACCGGCGCCGGTGTCCAGGGCGTCCCCGTCCAGCAGCATCACGCTTCCGATCCGTCCCGGGGCGCGCAGGGCGGCCTCCGCGACGACCGCGGCTCCGCTGGAGTGGCCCACCAACAGCGGGCGTTCACCGGGGCCGTCGAGGTGCAGGGCGCTGAGGAAGCCCAACAGCTGTCGGGTGAAGTGGTCGACGGTGTAGGGGCCGCGGCGTTGGCTGTAGCCGTCTCCGGTGAGGTCCAGCGCGTAGACGCGGTGGTCGGGGGCGAGGAGCGGGCCGACCCGCGACCAGGTGTCCGCCTGCTCGAAGGCGCCGTGGACGAGGACGACGGGCGACCCGGCCCGGCCCCAGGTCCGGTAGCGGGTGCGGATGTCGGCCGCCTGCACGTACCGCAGCCCCTTGGGCGGCGCTGCACGCCCGGCGGTGACCGCGTTGTACGTCAGGGACGTCGTGGTGACGACCAGGAGCAGGACCGTACCGACCAGCACCGCGCGTCGCCACCACCGCCCGAGCCGCGAACGGCGCCGTGGCGGTGCGCCGGGCCCGGCGTCGGAATCCACCGCCGGCGGTTCGATCGGCCCGGCCTGGAGGTCGGCATCCACGCGAGTTCCCCTTCTGTTCGCCCCTCCGTACAGCATCGCCGCTTCGGGTACGGAGATCATCCACCGTGAGTCGTCATCGGGCGTACTCCCGTGGGCGTAACCTCCTCAGCCCAGGTTCTCCAGGAAGTCCACCGTGGGGACGTGGAAGAGGCATCCGGTGAGCGGAGTGGAGAAGTCGAGGATCCGGTCGTGCGCCGCTCCCGGGGCGCCCAGGAACATGCGCTCCAGCATCGTCTCCGTGACCGCGGGGGTGCGGGCGTAACCGATGAAGTACGTTCCGAACTCGCCCCGGCCGACGGTGCCGAAGGGCATGTTGTCGCGCAGGATCTCGTGTTCCGTGCCGTCGGCGTCGGTCAGGCTGGTGAGGGCGATGTGGGAGTCCGCCGGTTTGACGTCGTCGTCCAGTTCGATGTCGTTCAGCTTCGTCCTGCCGATGATCTTCTCCTGCGTCTCGACCGGGAGGGCGTTCCACGCGTCGAGGTCGTGCACGTACTTCTGCACGATGACGTAGCTCCCGCCGGCGAACTCCGGGTCCTCGTCCCCCACCAGGACGGCGGCGCTCGCCCCGGGCCCGGTGGGGTTTTCCGTGCCGTCGACGAAGCCGAGCAGGTCGCGTTTGTCGAGGTACTGGAAGCCGTGCACCTCGTCGCGTACGGTCACCGCCCCGCCGAGCCGGGCCATGATCTCCGTGGCGAGCGCGAAGCACAGGTCCAGACGCGCGGCGCGGATGTGGAAGAGCAGGTCGCCGGCTGTCGACACGGCGCGGTGCACCGGTCCTTCCAGCGCGCGGAAGGGGTGCAGTTGGGCCGGACGGGGTCCGGTGAACAGGCGGTCCCACGCCTGCGAGCCGATTCCGGTGACGCAGCTGAGCCTGCCGTCCGGCTCGGCGCGGAAGCCGACGGCGCGCTGCAGGGAGCTCACCTGGGACAGCACGTCCCGGGTGACCGCCTCTCCGCCGGGGTCGATCGTGGCGACCAGGAAGATCGCCGCGCTGGTGAGCGGTGAGAGAACCAGCTGCGGAGTCGGTGCCGGGGCGTCTTCCGCCATGGGCCCTCCCCTTCCGATCGTCGTCTGCGGTTCCGCCGAAACGGAGGCACGGGAGCGGGGCCTCTCGCCCGTGCCGACTCTATGGCCGAGCCCGCGCGGCCGCAGCCGGATGCCGGAGCCCCGGGCACGCGCGACGACTGGCCGACTCCGGCCCCCGTCCGCCGAGGGCGCTCGCCGCCGCCGCCGGTGGAGGTTACTGTGCAGTAGTCAGAGCGTTCCCGGAGGTGCCCATGACGTTCGACCGTGCCGCGGGTCTGGTGGAGTCCGCGCGGGCGCTGGCCGCCGGTGAGGTGACCTCGCGTGCGCTCGTCGAGAGGGCACTGGCGCGGATCGAGGCGACTCAGCCCACCCTCAACGCCTTCCGGGTCGTCCGGGCCGAGGCCGCCCTCGCCGAGGCCGACGCCGCGGACCGGGACCTCGCGGCCGGCCGCCGCGCACCGCTGCTCGGCGTGCCCGTCGCCGTCAAGGACGACATGGACGTGGCCGGCGAACCGACCGCGTTCGGCTGCGAGGGGGAATTCCCGCCCGTCACCCGGGACGGGGAGGCGGTACGGAGGTTGCGGGCGGCCGGAGCCGTCGTCATCGGCAAGACCAACACCTGCGAGTTCGGGCAGTGGCCCTTCACCGAGGGGCCCGCCTTCGGCGTCACCCGCAACCCCTGGAACCCCGAACACACCCCCGGAGGCTCCTCCGGCGGGTCGGCCGCCGCCGTCGCCGCCGGTCTCGTGCCCGCCGCGCTCGGCTCCGACGGCGCCGGCTCCGTCCGCATCCCCGCCTCCTGGACCCACCTCGTCGGCATCAAGCCCCAGCGCGGCCGCATCTCCACCTGGCCCCGCGGCGAGTCCTTCCAAGGCATCACCGTCAACGGCACCCTCGCCCGTACGGTCGCGGACGCCGCCCTGATGCTGGACGCGGCGAGCGGCAACCACGACCTCGACCCGCACCGGCCGGCCCGGGTCGACGCCTTGGACGCGGTCGGCCGCGACCCCGGCCGGCTGCGCGTCGCGCTCGCGCTGAAGCCTCCGTTCACCGCCCTGCCCGCCCGCCTCGGTCCGGAGGTGCGCGAGCGGGTGCTCCAACTAGCCGAGCGGGTCGCCCGGTTGGGGCACGTGGTCGAGGAGGCCGACCCGCCCTACGGCCGGATCGGGCTGACCTTCGTCCCCCGCGCGACCGCGGGTCTCGCCGAACGCGTAAGCGAGGCGCCCTTCCCCGCGCTCCTCGACCGCCGCACGCGGGACGCCGCCCGGCTGGGGCGGCTGCTCGGCGGGGCGCCCCTGCAGGCGGCACGGCGCGCGGAGGCGGTGCTGCACCGTCGTATCGGCGCGTTCTTCACGTCGTACGACGTCGTCCTCGCGCCCACCACGGCCGCTCCCCCGCCCCGCGTCGGCGCGATGCTGCGGCTGGGCGGTCTCGCCACCGACCGGGCGATGATCGCCGCCTGCCCCTATGCCTGGCCGTGGAACGTGCTGGGCTGGCCGGGCGTCAACGTCCCGGCCGGGTTCGTCGGGGACTCACTGCCCGTCGGTGCCCAACTCCTCGGGCCCGAGGGCAGCGAACCGCTGCTGATCTCCCTCGCCGCGCAACTGGAGGCGGAGTTGCGCTGGCACGAGGCGTGGCCGCCCGTCGAGGCCGTCACGGACTCACCGGCGACGTAGGCGGAGTGGGTCCGTACCCTGTGGCCATGGACGATGCGTCGATGGTCGGGCTCATGGGGCGGGTCACCGGCACGGTCGGGCCCGGGCTCGTCGGCGAGGTGATCGTGCGGGTGCGCGGCGGCGCCGAGCACTTCCTCGCCTATCCGGCCACCGGGACCGCGCGGATCGAGCGGGGCACGGTCGTGATGGTGGTGGAGTACCTGCCCCCGCGGACGGTGTACGTGACCGAGGCGTACGACGGTTGAGCCGTCCCGCGGCCGACACGTGAGCCCGCTTCCGCGCAGGTGAGAGCCGCCGCAAGGGGGCGTCCGTCAAGAAAACGACAAGGATTCGCCGGCGTCTTCACGCCGGCGCCGCGCGGGAGCACACTCCCTTCGTTCGGTGCCGAGAGGGCACCATCAAAAGGGGGCGTATGCCGATGATCGTCGGCGTCGTTGCGGGAGTGGTGGTCGTCGCCGTTCTCGCTCTGATCGGTCTGTTCAAGGCGATGTGGCGCGTCGCGGAACCCAACGAGGCGCTGGTCATCTCCGGCTCCAAGCACCGTACGGAGGGCTTGGAGGAGGGCATGGGATTCCGTATCGTCACCGGGCGCGGCACGCTGGTGCTGCCCGGGGTGCAGGCGGTGCGCAAGCTGTCGCTCGACCTGAACGAGACCGAACTGCACGTGGACTGCGTGACCCACCAGGGCATTCCGCTGAAGGTGCGGGGCGTGGTCATCTTCAAGGTGGGCGACGACTTCGTGTCGATCGCCAACGCGAGCCGCCGGTTCCTGGACCAGCAGAAGCTGATGGCCGAGCGGGTGCACAACGTGTTCGCCGGTCATCTGCGGTCCATCGTCGGAGGGTTGACGGTCGAGGACATGATCCGCGACCGGGAGAAGCTCACCGCGCAGACCCGGGCCGCCTGCGGCACGGAGATGGAGAAGCTGGGGCTCATCGTCGACTCCCTGCAGATCCACGAGATCGAGGATCCGACCGGGTACATCCAGAACCTGGCGATGCCGCACGCGGCGGCCGTCCAGCGGGACGCGCGCATCGCGCAGGCGGAGGCGAACCGGCTGGCCACCGAGGCCGAGCAGCAGTCGTTCGCGCGGATGGCCGAGGCGACGCGGGACAGTGAGATCCTGCAGGCCGGCTACCAGGCCGAGCGGGACAAGGCGGCCGCGAAGGCGCGGCAGGCCGGTCCGCTCGCCGACGCCGCGGCCCGGCAGGAGGTCGTCGTCCAGGAGACACGGGTCGCCGAACTCGAGGCGCACCGGCGTGAACAGCAGTTGCAGGCGGACGTCCGCAAGCCGGCGGACGCCCAGGCCTACGAGAAGCGCACGCTGGCCGAGGCCGAACGTGACGCGCGGATCTCGGCCGCCGAGGCCAAGGCGAAGGAGACGGAGCTCGCGGCGGCGGCCGAGGCGACCCGGGTCAAGACGGCCGCGGGCGCCGAGGCCGAGGCGACCAAGACCCGGGGTGCCGCCACGGCGGCCGCGACCCGGGCCACCGGTGAGGCCGAGGCGGCGGCAGCGCAGGCCAGGGGTCTCGCGGACGCCGAGGCGACCAAGGCCAAGGGGCTCGCCGAGGCGGAGGCCATCAAGGCGCGGGCCGCGGCCCTCGCCGAGAACCAGGAGGCCGTCGTCGCGCAGCAACTCGCCGAGAACTGGCCGGAGATCGTCAAGGCCGGCGCGTCCGCCTTCGGCAGCGTCGACAACATGGTGGTGCTCAACGGGGCGGACGGCATGGCCGACATGCTCGCCAAGGCGCTCACCATGGGCGGCACGGGTCTGGGACTCGCCCGCCAGCTGCTGGCCTCGATGAACCAGAACGGCCAGGCGGCGAACGGGACTTCGCCGTCCCTCAACGGGATCGCGGCACCGCCGTCGCAGAAGGTGCCGGTGGAGAAGGAGGGATAGGCCGGGCTGTCGGGGGCGTCATCCGTCGGCGGGCGGGGCCGTGGTGGGTAGTTCCACGGTTACCCGGAGCCCGCCGGCGGAGCACGGTGTCAGGGTGAGTGTTCCGTCGTGGGCGTGGGCGATGGTCTTCACGATGGCGAGGCCCAGGCCCACCCCCGCGTGGTCGGCGTGGATGCGTTCGGTGCCACGCCGGAACGGTTCGGTGAGGGTCGAGGCCAGCTCCGGGCCGATGTCCTCGCCGGTGTTCTCGACGGTCAGTGTCACTGTCCCGGGGCGGGCACGGGTGCTGACCCACACGGTGCCCCCCTTCGGCAGGTTGTGGACGATCGCGTTGTGCACGAGGTTCGTGGTCAGCTGCAGCAGGAGCGCCGGCGATCCGTCCGTGGGGGTGATGTCGCCGTACGTCTCCACCGTCACGCCGTGCTTCTCCGCGAGCGGCAGGAGGGTTTCGGTGGCCTCCTCCGCCAGCAGGGACAGGTCGACGTGTTCTTCGGTGAAGGACCGCTGGTCGGCGCGGCTGAGCAGGAGCAGGGCCTCGGTGAGGCCGATCGCCCGCGTGTTGACGGCGTGCAGCCGGTCGATGAGCTCGCCGGTGTCGCGCGTCGGGTCGGTGCGGGCCACGTCGAGGAGCGCCTTCGAGATCGCCAGCGGGGTGCGCAGCTCGTGCGAGGCGTTGGCGGCGAATCTCCGCTGTTCGGCGACGTGCGACTCGAGCCGTTCGAGCATCGCGTCGAAGGCGTCGGCAAGTTCGCGGAACTCGTCCCTGCGGCCCGGCAGCCGGATCCGGTGCGAGAGCGAACCGGAGGTGGCCGTTCGGGTGGCGTCGGCGATGCGGGACAGGGGGGCGAGCATGCGGCCGGCGAGGATCCACCCTCCCACCAGACCGAAGACCAGCAGCAGCGCGAGCACTTCGGCCGCCCTCGGGGCGAAGACGCGCAGGAGGCTGTTGCGGATGGGGAAGACCCCTGCCGAGAGCCTGTCGTCGGGGTTGATGAGCATCGCCCGGTTGGGCACGTACCGCAGGAGGAACATCCACACCGCCGCGAGCAGCAGACCGCCGGCCAGCATGAGGAACCCGGCGTAGCTGAGGGTGAGTTTGACGCGGACGCTCAGCCCGGGGGCCCTATCCACTGTCCGCTCCCTCGTGCGCGGCGCCGGCTCGTGCGTCGATGCGGTAGCCGACACCGGGCACGGTGGCGATGATCCAGGGCTCGCCGAGACGCTTGCGCAGCGCCGAGACGGTGATGCGCACGGCGTTGGTGAACGGGTCGGCGTTCTCGTCCCACGCCCGCTCCAGGAGTTCCTCGCCGCTGACCACACCCCCCTCGGCGGCGACGAGGACTTCGAGCACCGAGAACTGCTTCCTGGTCAGGGCGACGTAGCGGCCGTCCCGGTAGACCTCTCTGCGGAAGGGGTCAAGGCGCAGCCCGGCCATCTCCCGCACGGGAGGCCTGCTGTGGGCGCGGCGGCGGTCCAAGGCCCTGAGCCTGAGCGCGAGTTCCTGGAGTTCGAAGGGTTTCGTGAGGTAGTCGTCGGCGCCGAGTTCGAATCCGGAGGCCTTATCGTCGAGCCGGTCGGCCGCGGTGAGCATGAGGATCGGCATGCCGCTGCCGCAGGCGACGATGCGCCGGGCGATCTCGTCACCGGAGGGCCCGGGGATGTCGCGGTCGAGGACGGCGATGTCGTAGGCGTTGACGCCCAGCAGTTCCAGAGCGGTGTCTCCGTCGCCGGCGATGTCGGCCGCGATCGCTGCCAGGCGGAGGCCGTCGCGGATGGCCTCCGCCAGATAGGGCTCGTCCTCGACGATCAGCACACGCATGCCGTCGATGCTACGAGGGGGCGCATATCGTCGGCGTATCGAAAACCGCATACGGGCCGGCAACACCGCGCTGCCTTGACTGGCGGCATGCATCTCCTCCCGCCCTCGGCACGGACGACGACCCACCGGATGCGGTGGCTCCTCGTCGCCGGCGACGTCCTCCGTGCCCGACTCGACGGCTTTCCTCGCCCAGGCTCGTCGCGGAGCGCACCGGGGCGCGCTGGGCGAGGCCCACGGGGTCGCGTTCTACGTCAACAGCGGCCGGCGTTCCCCGGCAGGACGAAGGCAGGGGTGGATGCGGCGGAGACCGGGCAGGGCGGCGCGGGCCGCCCGGACCCCGGCCCGGGTTCCTGGCGGGCACGCGTCCGACGGACGATCAGGGGCGCCCGCCGGCCGGAGCCCTGGAAGCGCGGCCCGGTGGTCGCCGCGTCCGCGCTGCTGCTCGGCCTGCTCCTGCTGCTGCACGCGGCCGTGCCGAACCGGATCGGCCACCTGGGCAGTCTGGTGGAGACCTTTTTGCCATGGTTCGGCCTGTTCGTCCCGGTGCTGCTGGCCCTCGCGCTGTGGCGCCGGTCCGCCTCGGCCCTGCTCGCGCTGCTGCTGCCGGTCACGGCGTGGCTGACCCTCTTCGGCGGGCAGCTGATCGACAGGTCCCGCGCGGGCGGTGACCTCATGATCGCCACCCACAACGTCAGCGCCGACAACTCCGACCCGGCCGGCACCGCCCGCGACCTGGCAGCCTCCGGTGCGGACGTGCTGGCGCTGGAGGAGATCACCGCGCAGGCGAAGCCGGTGTACGAGCGGGCACTTGCCAAGGCCTATCGCTACCACGCGGTGCTCGGCACGGTCGGGGTGTGGAGCAGGCTGCCGCTGTCGGACACCCGGCCGGTCGACACCGCGATGGACTACGGGCCGCTGGGGGCGACCAAGCCCGCCGCCGTGAAGCTGGTCTACAACCGTGCGCTGCGCACCACCGTCGCCACCGAGCACGGACCGCTGGCGGTGTACGTGGCCCACCTGGGGTCGGTCCGGGTGAATCCCCGGGTGGGCTTCTGGACGGACTCGCGGGACCGGGGTGCGGTGGCGCTCGGCAAGGCCGTCGCCGCCGAGCCCGAGCGGCGGACGGTGCTGCTCGGCGACCTGAACGGAACCCTGGAGGACCGCGCCTTCGACGGCCTCACGTCACATTTCCGCTCGGCCCAGGACGTGGCCGGGGACGGCTTCGGCTTCAGCTGGCCTGCCGCGTTCCCGGTGGAGCGGATCGACCAGATCCTGGTCAGGGGGGTGCAGCCGCGGAGCTCGTGGGTGCTGCCCGCCACCGGCAGCGACCATCTGCCCGTGGCGGCCCGGATCAGCTGGTGAACAGCGCGCAGGCCGCCCCGGGCGACCGGTCCTCTAAGGTGCCTGCGTGACTGCGTTTACCGATGAGAACGTCCCCGGCCGTTTCGGCCCCGGCGCCACCACCGAGGCCGACCCGCACCAGATCGGCAGGGTGCGCACCGAGTACTCCCCCGCGCACGACGGCGACCCCGACCCCGGTGAGATCGTGTGGACCTGGGTGCCGTTCGAGGAGAACGACGGCCGGGGCAAGGACCGTCCGGTCCTGGTCGTGGCCCGCGAGACCGCCGGCACCCTGCTCGCCGTCCGGCTGTCCAGCAAGCGGCACGACGGCGACCGGGAGTGGGTGGCGATCGGCAGCGGCCCGTGGGACCGGTCGGGCCGCGACTCGTGGGTCGACGTCGACCGGGTGCTGCGGTTGCACGAGGACGGCATGCGCCGGGAGGCCTGCGCACTGGACCGGGGACGGTTCAACCTGGTGCGGCAGCGGTTGGCCGAGCGGTACGGGTGGAGCTGAGTGCGCGCCGCGTGAACTGCTCGGCCGCTGCGGTGGGTTGTCAGGTGAGGGTGAGCAGCCCCACGCCCAGCACGATCAGGGCGGTGATCTTGGCGACCTCGAGGGCGATGTAGTACAGGTGTTCTCGTGAGCGGGGCAGGTCCTCGCCCGCGAGGACACGGTCCGACCTGCGGTTGAGGCGGGGGCGCACGACGAGGAGTTGGGCGAGGAGGAGGACGGCCGCGGCGGCGATGGGTGCCACGACGCGGGCCGTCGGATGGCCCGCGGCGACCGTGGCGACCACGACCACCGCGAGGACGGCCTCCACCGCGTTGAGGGCCCGGAAGACCAGCCGCCCGATGCCCAGCCCGATGGGGAGGGTCACGCCCGGGGCACGGAACTTCAGCGGCGCCTCCAGGAACGAGATCGCCAGCACCATCCCGAGCCACACGAAGGTGACGGCGACCGCTGTCGCGGCCCACGTGGGGTACATCAAGTCTGCCTTTCTAGAGAGTGCGGGGCGCGGGCGCCAAGTGGGCGAGGCACGCGTCGGGTTCGGCGAAGGGTTCCAGGTCGGTCGCGGTCAGCGGGGCCCCGAGTTCGTCCAACGCGCCCTGCATCAGTGCGAGATGGAGGGGGCAGACCAACTGGCCGTACTCCTCGGCGAGTTCGAGGAAGGGGCAGTGCCGCAGCCGGATCCGTGACGGTACGGGGCCGTCCTCCGGGTCCGGCGCGAAGCCGAGGTCGTCCAGCAGGCCGACCAGCCGGGCCGCCGACTCCTCGGGCGCGGGCCGCCGGAACGGGGGCGGCGGCCCGACCAGGAAACGGCCCCATTCGCGGCCCGCCTCCCTGGCGGCGGCCGTCGCCCCGGGCCCGGTGGCGGCGAGCCGGCTGAGCAGCATCCGGGCGAGCAGTTCGTAGCCCCGGCTTCCGCCGCGGTCCATGCCGGGCCGCGGGGCGTAGACGGTACGCGGACGCCCTCGTCCGGCGGGCTCCTGCGGGTGCCGCTCCACGAGCCCGTCGGCGACCAGCGCGTCCAGGTGGAAGCGCACGGTGTTGGGGTGGACGCCGACGCGCTCGGCCGTCTCGGCGACACCGAGCGGAGCCGCGGCGGCCCGCAGCACGGCGAGCACCTCGCCGCGGCGCGGACTCGTACGCCTGGCGGTCATACCGGCCCCCCTCTCCCGGAAGCAGCGTCGGCGGCAGAATTACTCCAAATATTACCTGTCATAATTGAGCGCGGATCCGGCGGATCCAGGAGGGCGCCGAGAGCGGAGAGGAACCGATGGCACAGGTTCACGAGGAAGAGCCGGCACCGCGCGTGCTGTGCGACACGGCCGCCGTGCTCGACGAGGCACCGGACGCCGCCGGCGTGCTGTGGAAGCTCGCCGAGAGCGGCCGCCAACTCGACGCCAACCTGGTGCGGTTGACCCCGGGCCGGCATATCGCCGCGCACACGGAACCCGACCTCGACGTGCTGGTACTGGTCGTCTCGGGCGCCGGCATCCTGCACGCCGGCACGGACGGCGAGGAGCGGCCCCTCACGTCGGGCGCCCTGCTCTGGCTGCCCCACGGCTCGACCCGTGGCATCACGGCGGGCGACGAGGGTCTCGCCTATATGACCGTGCACCGCCGCCGCCCCGGCATGCGGATCGGCCGGGCGCGCTGAACAATCTCGCCGGCTCGGGAACGCGGCCCGCCCTTCGTCCGTCTACCTGTGTGAGGCCCCCGCAGCATCCCCCGTCTGCGGGGGCCTCGCCGGCGTTCGAAGCCCGCGTTCGAAGCTTTCGAGGACCTTCTGGCCCGTCGTGCGGTCCAGGACGCCGAACGTGATGTGCTCGAAGGTCCGGGCGAAGCGGCCGTCCGGTCCGAGCAGGGCCCGGAAGGCGGCGGCCACCTGCGCGGGCTCGTTCTGGAAGACACCGCAGCCCCAGGCGCCCAGCACCAGGCGGCGGTAGCCGTGGGCCGCGGCCGTCTCCAGCACCCGCTCGGCGCGGGTCGCGAGGGCGTCCGGCAGTTCACCGGCCCGCTCGAGCGCCGTACGGCGGACGACGCCCGCGTTCGGGGCCGCCGCGGTGAGGAAGCCCGCGGTGTACGGCTCGTCCAGCAGGCGGCCGCGGTCGTCGCGGAAGACGGGGACGGCCGGTGAGTGGATGACACGGTCCGTGTAGAACGGGTCGCGGTGGGCGCGGTGGTGGTCGTAGAACTCCGGAGCCTCCAGCAGGCACGTGTACAGCGCGGAGGCGCGGCACAGGGCCTCCTCCTGCGCCTGGGCGCCGTTCAGGAAACCGCCGCCGGGGTTGCGGGCGGAGGCGAAGTTCAGCACCGCGACCTCGCCGCCGACCCGGCGGGCCGCCTCCAGGCTGCTCTCGCCCGTGACCTCGATCACCGTGTCGGCGGGGACGGATCGGGGTACCGGCACCGGCCCGGGCCCGTACATGCGCGTACCGGCCCGGGCGGCCCGCACGGCCGTACCGATGGACACCTCGTGTCCGTCCGGCGCGCGATAGGCCCCCGCGGCCACGATCTCTTCCGTCTGGCGCGCGATGCCGCGCAGGCGCGCGCTCACGGCGCCACCCCCGTCGGCGCCGTGCTCGCGCGCCCCGCGCGCTCCCCCGTCGTGCTCATGCAGGCATCGTGGGTGATGCTGGACATCTGGTGCAACAGAGTTTTCCGCGTCCGTGAACACCCAGGAAAGCCGCAGGGAACGCCCGGAACGAGGAGATGACCGAGTCGGAACGCGCCGCCACGCACCCTTGTGCGAATCGGCACGAGGGTTTTGGGTGGGACGGGTGTCGCCGTTCGGGCACCTGGCGGTCCCGGCCGGCGGCATGGAGGAACCTCAGAAGGGATCCCGACATGTCCGATTCAGCGACCGACTGCAGCGACTGTACGGAGCCTCGCACCGCCCTCACCGAAGCCGAGGTGGAGGCTCTGGTCCGGGGCATCTGTTTCAAGACCGGCCCGCCCCGAGGTGTCGGGGTCGAACTGGAATGGCTCGTCCACGAGCTGCGCGATCCGCGGCTCCCCGTCACACACGAACGACTCCGAGCGGCCTACGCCGCTCTGCGGACCGTGTCCCTGAGGTCGGCGCTCACCGTCGAGCCCGGCGGCCAGCTGGAGCTGAGCTCGCCGCCCGCCGCCTCCCTGATGGAGTGCGTCGGCACCGTCTCCGCCGACCTGGACGCCGTCCGCACGGCGCTCGCCGGGCACGGGCTCGGCCTCGCCGGCATCGGCAACGACCCCTGGCACTCCCCGCGCCGGTTCCTGCACGAGCCGCGCTACGACGCCATGGAGACGTGCCTGGACCGCACCGGCCCGGCCGGCCGCCGCATGATGTGCACCTCGGCCTCCGTTCAGGTCTGCCTGGACGCCGGGTACGAGGAGCCCGGCCCCCTCGGCCACGGACGGCGCTGGTGGCTGGCGCACCAGCTGGGCGCGGTCCTGGTGGCCGCCTTCGCCAACTCCCCGCTGGCCGACCACGAGCCCACCGGCTGGCGCTCCACCCGGCAGCTCGCCTGGATGGAGATCGGCACCGGCCGCGCGGGTGGGCCCCCGCTGGAGGGCGACCCCCGTGCCGCCTGGGCCCGGCACGTACTGGACTCGCCGGTGATGTGCGTACGGCGCGACGGCGTGTCCTGGGACGTTCCGGAGGGGCTGACCTTCCGGGAGTGGGCCAGGTCGGGGGCGCCCTGGCCGCCGACCCGCGCCGACCTCGACTACCACATCACGACCCTGTTCCCGCCGGTCAGGCCGCGCGGCTTCCTGGAACTGCGCATGATCGACGCGCAGCCCGGCGAGGACGGCTGGATCGTCCCGCTCGCCGTGACCACGGCGCTCTTCGACGACCCGGAGGCCGCCGAGAGGGCCTACCGCACGGTGAAGCCCCTGGCGGAGCGGGCCATGGCGCTGCCGGCGCCGCACAATCCGCTGTGGCTGGACGCGGCCCGCTCGGCCCTCGCCGACCCCGAGCTGCACGAGGCGGCCGTCACCTGTTTCGCCGCCGCGATCGAGGCGCTGCCCCGGATCGGCGCCACCCCCGAGGTCACGGCCGCCGTCACGGCGTACCGGGACCGCTATGTCGCTCAGGGCCGCACCCCGGCCGACGAGCTGCTCGACCATGTGGACGGCATGGCCGGGCGCACCCATGGGAAGGACCTCCGCACATGACCGACCCCGCCATCGACGCCGAGACGCTCCGTGAGCGGGCCCTGACCACCCTGACCACCGCGCGTGCCCGCACCACGCTCCTGACCAGCTGTGTCGAGGAGCCCGACCTCACCGCCCAGCACTCGCCGCTGATGTCCCCGCTGGTGTGGGACCTCGCCCACATCGGCAACCAGGAGGAGCTGTGGCTGCTGCGGGCCGTCGCCGGCCGGGAGGCGATGCGCCCCGAGATCGACGGCCTCTACGACGCCTTCGAGCACCCTCGCTCCGAGCGCCCCTCGCTGCCGCTGCTGCCGCCGGCCGAGGCCCGCGCGTACGCGGCCGAGGTGCGCGGGCGGGTGATGGACGTGCTGGAGAGCGCCCGCTTCCACGGCACGACCCGGCTCACGGAGGCCGGATTCGCCTTCGGGATGATCGCCCAGCACGAACAGCAGCACGACGAGACGATGCTGATCACCCATCAGCTCCGCGAGGGGCCCCAGGCGCTGACCGCCCCGGACCCGGACCCGGTACAGCTGTTCACCGGACCGGCCGAAGTCCTCGTCCCGGGCGGCCCGTTCACCATGGGCACCTCGACCGAGCCGTGGGCGCTGGACAACGAGCGGCCCGCGCACCGGCGCGAGGTGGCGCCCTTCTTCATCGACACCACGCCGGTCACCAACGGCGCCTACCAGGCGTTCATCGACGACGGCGGCTACGAGAACGAACGCTGGTGGACGGCGGACGGCTGGGCGCACGTCCGGGGCCACTCCATCACCGCGCCGCTGTTCTGGCACCGTGACGGCAAGCAGTGGCTGCGGCGCCGCTTCGGCGTCACCGAGGTGGTGCCGCCCGACGAGCCCGTGCTGCACGTGTGCTGGTACGAGGCCGACGCGTACGCGCGCTGGGCCGGGCGGCGGCTGCCCACCGAGGCCGAGTGGGAGAAGGCCGCCCGGCACGACCCGGCCGGCGACCGCTCGACGCGTTACCCGTGGGGCGACGCCGACCCGGCGCCCGAGGACGCCAACCTCGGCCAGCGGCATCTGCGCCCGGCCCCGGCCGGCAGCTACCCGGCCGGCGAGTCGCCGCTCGGCGTACGGCAGTTGATCGGCGACGTGTGGGAGTGGACGGCCAGCGACTTCCTGCCGTACCCGGGTTTCGAGGCCTTCCCCTACAAGGAGTACTCGGAGGTGTTCTTCGGACCGGAGTACAAGGTGCTGCGCGGCGGTTCGTTCGCCGTGGACCCGGTGGCCTGCCGGGGCACGTTCCGCAACTGGGACTATCCGATCCGCCGGCAGATCTTCTCCGGATTCCGTACCGCCCGGTCCGCGGAAGGCGTCTGATGTGCCGTCACCTCGCCTATCTGGGGCCCGAGGAGCCGCTCGGCCGGGTGCTGGTGGAGCCCGCGCACAGTCTCCACCGCCAGTCCTGGGCGCCCAGACGGCAGCGGTACGGGACGGTCAACGCCGACGGTTTCGGGGTGGGTTGGTACGCCGACGGCGACCCGGTGCCGGCGCGGTACCGCCGCGCCGGGCCCATCTGGGCGGACCTGTCCTTCGCCGACCTGGCGCGGGTGGTGCGCACCGGGGCGCTGCTGGCCGCCGTACGCGACGCGACCCTGTCGGGGGCGGACGCGGAGGCCGCGGCGGCCCCCTTCGCGACCGGGCCGTGGCTGTTCAGCCACAACGGTGCCGTGCGGGGCTGGCCGCAGTCGCTCGCCCCGCTCGTGGAGCGCCTGTCCGCCGTCGACGTGCTGTCGCTGGAGGCCCGCAACGACTCGGCGCTCGTGTGGGCGCTGGTCCTGGCGAGGCTGCGGGCCGGTGACGACGAGGGGCAGGCGCTGGCCGACACCGTGCTCGAGGTCGCCGAGGCGGCTCCCTCCTCCCGGCTCAACCTGCTGCTCACCAACGGCGAGACGATCACCGCGACCGCCTGGGGCGACACCCTCTGGTACCTCAGCACCCCCGGCCGCGGCACCGTCGTGGCCTCCGAGCCCTACGACGACGATCCGCACTGGCACGAGGTGCCCGACCGCACCCTGCTCGCGGCGAGCCGCACCGACGTGCTGCTCACCCCCCTCAAGGAGCCGAGCGAGACCTCGGCCCCCGTACCGACGAAGGAGCCCCGTACGTGAGTCCGTTCCTTCTCACCCGCACCCTGCCCGAGGACGCCACCGACGCCGCCCTGCGCGCGGACGTCCTCCAGGGCCTCACCGGCACGCCCAAGACGCTCCCGCCGAAGTGGTTCTACGACGCCCACGGCAGCGAGCTGTTCGAGCAGATCACCGAACTGCCCGAGTACTACCCCACCCGCGCCGAACGCGAGATCCTGGTCGCCCGGGCCGGCGACATCGCGGCCGCGACCGGGGCCCGCACGCTCGTCGAACTCGGCTCCGGCTCCTCGGAGAAGACCCGGTACGTCATCGACGCGCTCGGCGAGCTGCGCACGTACGTCCCCGTGGACGTCAGTGAGAGCGCCCTCACCCAGGCCGGGCACGCGCTCATCGCCGAACGCCCGGGCCTCGAGGTCCACGCCCTCATCGCCGACTTCACGGCCGGCCTGACCCTTCCCGAGACGCCCGGACCGCGGCTGATCGCCTTCCTCGGCGGCACGATCGGCAACCTGCTGCCGGTCGAACGGGCCGCGTTCTTCGCCGCGGTCCGCTCCCTGCTCTCCCCCGGCGACGCGCTGCTGCTCGGCACGGACCTGGTCAAGGACGAGCAGGTGCTGGTACGGGCGTACGACGACGTGGCGGGGGTGACGGCGGCCTTCAACAAGAACGTCCTGGCCGTCGTCAACCGCGAACTCCACGCCGACTTCGAGCCCGAGGCCTTCGACCACGTGGCGCTGTGGGACGCCGACAACGAGTGGATCGAGATGCGGCTGCGTTCCCGTGTCACCCAGACGGTGAAGATCCCGGCGCTGGACCTGGCCGTCGACTTCGCGGAGGGCGAGGAGCTGCGCACCGAGGTGTCGGCGAAGTTCCGCAAGGAGGGAGTGCGCGCCGAACTGGCGTCCGCGGGGCTGGAGTTGGCTCACTGGTGGACGGACAGCGCGAGCCGCTTCGCGCTGTCCCTGAGTGTGGTGCGCTGACCCGGCCGGAGGCCTGAGGGCGCCGCTCACCCCAGGGCGTTCAGTGCCCGGGTGATGCGCCGCGAGGCCCGGTGGGCCTCGGTCGCCGGGTCGGAGCCGGTGAGCACCCTGGTCATGTACTGCTTGATCGGGTTGTCCGCCTCGACCGCGCCCCACTGCGGCGTGGCCGGGGTGGCCCGGCCCCGGGCGGCGCCGGCCGCCATGGCCGCGACCCCCTCCTGACCGGCGACGGCCCGGGCGAGCGACCTCTTGTTGGGGACGTAGTTCATGGTGCGGGCCAGTTCGGTGTCCCACCTCGCGCCGGTGAGCGCGGCGACGACGGCCACCGCGCCGTCGTGCTCGTTAGTGTTGTTCGGTACGACGAGGTCGGAACCGCCGGTGAAGACGGCACCGGGCCGGCCGGCGACCCTGCCGGGCACGGGGAAGAAACCCAATCTGCCCTTCAGGTCCGGGTTCTGCTGGACGACGGTCCGGGCGAGACCCGGTACGGCCACGATCTGCGCGACCCTTCCGTGGGCGAACACCCCTGCCTGCGGGGGGTGTTCCTCGTCCGAGCCGGTCGGTCCGTGGCCGAGCGCCTGCAGCCGCCGGTAGAAGTCCATGCCGCGCAGCGCGGCCGGGGTGTCCAGCGCGCCGCGCCAGCCGACGCCGTCGCCCCCGCCGTCGTCGGCCAGTTCGCCGCCCTCCTCCCAGATGAAGCCGGCGAGCGTGTACCAGTCCTGGCCGGCGAGGTAGATGCCCTGGGTGCCCCCGCGGTTCAGGCGCTCGGTGACGGTGAGCCACTCGTCGCGCGGGCGGGGCGGAGCGGTGATGCCGGCCTGCGCGAAGAGGTCCTTGCGGTAGATGACGACGCGGTTGGCCGCGTACCACGGGATGCCGTACTGGTGGGACATCAGCTGTCCGGGCTGGGCGAGGCCGGGCAGCCAGTCGTCGCCGCCCCAGCGCAGGGCCGACTCCAGTGTCAGGTCGAGCAGTTGGTCGCGTTCGACGTACTGCGGGACCTGGGTGTTGCCGACCTCGATGACGTCGGGCCCGTCCCCTGAGTCGGCGTCGAGCGCGTGCCGGACCTTGGGGCCGATGCCGGTCCACTGCTGGATGCGGACGTCCAGGCGGTAGGCCGTGTGCTCGCGCTCGAAAGCCTCGGTGAACCGGCGCAGGAAGTCCGTGGACGCGCTGTCCTTCATCAGCCACACGGTGACAGTGCGCCGGCCCCCTCCGCCGGGCACGAGTCCGCACCCGGCGAGCGGACCGAGGGAGGCGAGGGCGAGGAGGCTGCGGCGTCTCACGGTCGGTCCTGTTCTGTCTGACGGACAGGGAAGGGGCCCGGCGTGGGGGGCGAGCGGAGGGCTCTTACGGGTGTGCCGGAGTTTGGTATGGACCAATACGCGGCGTCAAGAGGCGCCGGGAGCGCGGGCCGACGTCTCGCGCTCCGCCGCAGCTTGGGGCACGGTGGAGTGACGCGTGACACACGTGACGCTCCGGTCAACACGGGCGTACGGAGAGGAGCACCCGCATGACGAACCACACCTACCGGGTCACCGAGATCGTCGGCACCTCGCCCGACGGCGTCGACCAGGCCATCCGCAACGGCATCAGCCGCGCGACGCAGACGCTGCGGAACCTGGACTGGTTCGAGGTGGTCCAGGTCAGGGGGCAGATCGAGGAGGGGGAGATCGCCCACTGGCAGGTCGGCCTGAAGGTGGGTTTCCGGCTCGACGAGTCGGACTGACGGCCCCTTCGGGCGATCCCGACCGGCCTCAGGTACGCCCCTCCCCCTCCTGCGCCGCCTTCAGCGCGGCGGACGGGGCGCTCCAGCGCGCCCGCACGACCCTGAAGCCGGCCCGTTCCGCGTCCAGGCAGACCAGTTCGTCGTCGTCCACGAACACCCGGATCCGGCGGGTGCGGGCGAGCCGGCGCAGGATCTCCAGCTTGGTGCGGCGGGCGGGCCGGCGGTCGTCGTCGCGCCGCATGTACAGCCGCCCCTCGGGCAGCCCGTGCGTGTCGAGCCAGGTGAGCGTGGAGCGCCGGCAGCGCTCGGGCCGCCCGGTCAGATAGACGACGGCGCACTCCTCGGCGTTCTCCCGCACCATCGCGATGCCCTCGGCGATCGGCGGGTCGTGGGGCGCGGCGGCGAAGAAGGCGTCCCAGTCGCGCGGCCTGCGCTCCAGAAACCGCTGGCGGTGGGCCGTGTCGGCGAGCGTGTTGTCCAGGTCGAAGACGGCGAGGGGCCGCGCGGCACTGTCGGTCACGCCCCCACCTTAGGGGTCGTAGCGCTATGAACGTCCGATCAGGCCGCGCGACCCGGGCGGGCATAGTGCAACGACCCCTCAGGCGGGCCTCGGTCAGTCGCGTCGCCGCAGGCCCGCGACGAGGAGGTCGACCAGGCGGCGGGGGTCGTAGCGGGGGTCGTTGTCGGCGCCGATGCAGAGGTTGCCGACGCCGCGCAGGAGCTCGTAGGCCTTGAGGCCCGCCTGGATCTCACCGGCGGCCGACGCCGCGTCCAGGAGTTCGGTGCAGACGGGCAGCAGCCGGTCGAGGAAGTAGGCGTGCAGCGTCTCGAACCCGGCGTTGTCGGACTGCAGCGCCCCGGCGAGCCCGTGCTTGGTGACGAGGAAGCCGACGAAGAGGTCGATCCACTCCCGCAACGCGGTGTACGGCGTCGCACTGCTCGCCAGCAGTGCCGGCCCCGCCTCGGCGCAGGCGTCGACCTGGTGCCGGTAGACGGCGATGATCAGGTCCGCCCGGGTCGGGAAGTGCCGGTAGATGGTGCCCACTCCGACGCCGGCCCGGGCCGCGATGTCCCGCACCGGCGCCTCCACGCCGGACGCGACGAAGGCCGAGGCGGCCGCGTCGAGCAGCGCCTCCTTGTTGCGCCGGGCGTCCTTGCGCCCGGACCGGGCCGCAGGTTCCGCGCCCTCGTCACCGCCGCTCACCGTGCCGCTCCCTCCACCTCGCGCTTGCCAAAACGGAACACCGTTCCGTACTGTTCCGGAACAGGGTTCCGCTTACTTCTCCCATGATGCCAGAGCGCGGACCCGCCACCAAGCCACGCCCTCTCATCCCGACGGAGGACCCCAGTCATGCAGTACCGCACCTTGGGCCGCACCGGCGTGCAGGTCAGCTCCCTCGCACTCGGCGCGATGAACTTCGGCCGGATCGGCCGCACCACCCAGGACGAGGCCACCGCCCTTGTCGACGCGGCCCTGGAGGCCGGGATCAACCTCGTCGACACCGCCGACATGTACAGCGACGGCGAGTCGGAGGAGATGGTCGGCAAGGCCCTCGCCGGCCGCCGCGACGACGTCGTGCTGGCCACCAAGGCCACCATGCCGATGGGCGACGAGCGCAACCACCGGGGCAGTTCACGCCGTTGGCTGGTCACGGCCCTGGACGACAGCCTGCGCCGCCTCGGTGTGGACCACGTCGACCTCTACCAGATCCACCGCTGGGACCCGACCACCGACGACGAGGAGACGCTGTCCGCCCTCACCGACCTCCAACGCGCGGGAAAGATCCGCTACTTCGGCTCCTCGACCTTCCCCGCGTACCGCATCGTGCAGGCCCAGTGGGCCGCCCGCGAGCACCACCTGGGCCGCTACGTCACCGAGCAGCCCAGCTACTCGATCCTGCAGCGCGGTGTCGAGAGCCATGTCCTGCCGGTGACCGAGGAGTACGGGCTCGGCGTGCTCGCCTGGAGCCCGCTGGCCTCGGGCTGGCTCTCCGGTGCCGTCCGCGCGGGCCGGGACGTCTCCACGAGCCGCTCGGCGTTCATGCCGGACCGCTTCGACACCACCCTGCCGTACAACCAGGCCCGCCTCGACGCCGTGGAACGGCTGGCGGAGGTCGCCGACCAGGCCGGCCTGACGATGATCCAGCTCGCGCTCGGCTTCGTGACCGCGCACCCCGCCGTGACCAGCGCCCTGATCGGCCCGCGCACCCTGGACCATCTGCACACGCAGCTCGCCGCGGCGGACACGGTGCTCTCCGCCGACGTACTGGACGCCATCGACGCGATCGTCGCCCCCGGCACCGACCTGGCCCCGCACGAGAAGCACGACACCCCGCCCGCGCTGCTCGACCCGTCGCTGCGCCGCCGCTGAACCTCGTGGAGCGCCCCGCCCTAGCCTCTGGAAATGCTCAAGTGGCTTGGCAAGCAGGGCACATGGCCACCAGCCTGGCCCTCATGGGAATCCTGGGACCGTCCAAAGACGCCACCATCCTCCTGCGCGACGCGGGCGTGATCGCGGCCGCCCTGCGCCAGGCGCTGGCGGACGCCCCGCCGCAGGAGCGCGCGGGTCTGGAACGCGCCGTCGAACTCGCCGAGTCCACCGCCGCCGCCACCGGGTCCGAGGTGCGCGGGCGCTGGGTCCGCTCCCGGCTGGCCGCCGTCGGCTTCACCGGGGACGTCGCCTCGGTCGCGGCGGTGAAGGCGCTGCGCCAGGCGGAGCCGGGACTGTCCCTGGTGGCGGCGGTGCAACTGCAGAAGGACGCCCTGGCCCAGCCGGAGTGATCCGACGTCGCCGGTGACCCGTCGGCCCCGGTGGCAGGGCAGCGCGGGCGCATGGATCATGCTTGTCCCATGCGATCCCGGTTCCCCGCCCCCCGTACGACCCTGATCGGCGCCGCGCAGCAGCGTCCCTGCACGCTCGTCGTGTGCCGGGGCTGCTGCTGCGGCGATCCGCGCAAGCTCCCCGGCGCCGACCACGCCTGGCAGTTGGAGCGCCTGCGCGCCGCGGCCGCCGAGTCCGGTTTCCAGGTCCGTACGACCGACTGCCTGGGCCCCTGCGACCAGGCCAACGTCATCGTCGTCCAGCCCTCGGCCGCGGGGCGCCGGGCCGGCGGCCGGGCGACGTGGATCGGCTTCGCGACGGACGACGACAGCACCGAGGAACTCGTCGACTGGGCGGCGGCGGGCGGGCCCGGCGTGGCCGAGCCGCCGGCGACACTGGAGCTGCAGTTCATCCGGCCGCCCCGGGACGCCCGGGTACGCGGCCGCCGGTGACCCGGCTTGCGCGCGGAATCCTGGCGGCCGTACGGCGTTGAACCCCGCATGAGCTCCGTGATCGCGCAGACGCGTTTCTCCGTCCTCGACCGCTCCCGCATCCGCGAGGGCCACGCGAACGCCGAGGCCCTGCGGGACACCGTGCGGCTGGCGCGGGAGGTGGAGGGGCTCGGGTACCACCGGTTCTGGGTCTCGGAGCACCACGGGGTGCCCGGGGTCGCCGGTTCCGCGCCGACCGTGCTGGCCGCCGCCGTGGCCGGCGCGACGCGGACGATCCGGGTCGGCACCGGTGGCGTGATGCTGCCGAACCACCGGCCCCTGGTGGTGGCCGAGCAGTTCGGGGTGCTGGAGTCGCTCTTCCCCGGGCGGATCGACATGGGGCTCGGGCGGTCCGTGGGCTTCACCGAGGGCGTGCGCAGGGCGCTGGGCCGCGACAAGGAGGACGCCGAGGACTTCGCCGGGCAACTGGGGGAACTGCTCGGCTGGTTCACCGGGACGTCCCCCACGGGCGTCCACGCACGTCCCGCCGAGGGGCTGACCGTGCCGCCCTTCGTGCTGGCGATGGGCGAGGGCGCCGCCATCGCCGCCCGCGCCGGTCTGCCGATGGTCATCGGCGATCTGCGCAACAGGGAGAAGATGCTGCGCGGCATCGACCACTACCGCGCCCGGTTCCGGCCGTCCGCCTGGGCCGAGGAGCCGTACGTGGTCATCTCCGGCACGATCGCGGTGGCCGCCACACCGTGGGAGGCGCGGCGGCTGCTGGTCCCGGAGGCCTGGTCCATGGCGTACTCCCGCACGCACGGCACCTTCCCGCCCCTCGCCCCGGCCGAGCGCGTGGAGGCGCTGACCATGACCGCCAAGGAACGCGGCTTCTACGAGACCGGGCTCGCCGGGCACATCGCCGGCACCGAGGAGCAGGTCGCGCATGAGCTCGAGACGGTGCTGAAGGAGACCGGCGCGCAGGAGGTGCTGGTGACGACCAGCACGTACGACAGGACGGCGCTGGTGGACTCGTACCGCCGACTGGCCGGGATCTTCGCCGGCCGGTCCTGAGCATGTCCCCGGGCTGCGAGGATGGCGGGATGGGGCAACCAGTGAGCCGGCCGGAGGCGTCCGCGGCGGTGCACGACCACGGCTGGCGCTACCTGCTGGGCACGCTACGGACGTCCGTCCCGGTCGGGTCGCTGGCGCGGGGAGTCGCGCTGGCGTCGACGGTGGTCGCGGTGTGCGGTGAGGACGCCGATCGGCATCTCCAGGTCGACGTCCGGCCTGGACTGGTCCTGTTCGCTCTGCAGTCGACTCAGCACGCGGCGGTCACCGCCCGCGACGTCGAGCTCGCGCGGCGGATCTCGGCGGCCGTGCGGGAGAGCGGGCTGCGGACGGACCCGGGAACCGGGGACCAGGCTTCGCGCTCGGTCCAGTTGGTGGAGGTCGCGGTCGACGCGCTGGACATCGCCCAGATCCGGCCGTTCTGGAAGGCCGTCCTGGGCTACGTCGACGAGCCGGACCGGGGTGGACCGGAGGATCCGCTGGTCGACCCGGCCGGGCTCGGACCGGCCGTCTGGTTCCAGCGGATGGACCGGCCACGTCCGCAGCGCAACCGCCTCCACCTCGACATCTGTGTCCCCCACGACGAGGCGCCCCGGCGGATCGAGGCGGCGCTCGCGGCCGGGGGCCGACTCGTGTCCGCGACCCGCGCCCCCGCGTTCTGGATCCTGTGCGACCTGGAGGGGAACGAGGTCTGCGTGACCACCTGGCAGGGCCGGGACGACTGACCCGCGCCCGGTCCGCCCGGCCCGGGTGTGCCGAGCCGGGGCCCTTCTGGCGGTTCTCCGCGGAGGAAGGAGCGGCGTCGTGGGGGCCCCTCCCGCTCGAGCGCAGCCGAGAGTGGGGGGGAGTGCGTGCCGGGCGTCGCGACGCCCGGAGATCCGCCAGAAGGGCCCCAGCCTCGTAGCCTGTTCCCGTGTCAGCGTCCCGCCTCCACCGTGTCGCCGTCCTCGTGCTCGAGGGCGCCAAGCCGCTCGACGTGGGCATCCCGGCGCAGGTGTTCACGACCCGGGCGAGCATGCCGTACGAGGTGCGGGTGTGCGGGGCGGCCCCGGGGCCCGTCACCGGCGGGGACGGGCTGTCCTACCTCGTCGCCGACGGTCTCGACGCGCTGGACTGGGCGGACATCGTGTTCCTCCCCGGCTACCGGTTCCCGGACCGCGAGGACCCGCCGCCCGCCGTCGTCGACGCGTTGATCGCCGCCCACGAGCGGGGCGCACGGCTCGCGGCCATCTCCACGGGCGCCTTCGCGCTCGCGGCCACCGGGCTGCTGGACGGCAGACGCGCCACGACGCACTGGCACTACACACGGACACTCGCGGCCCGCCATCCCCGGGTCAGGGTCGACGAGAACGTGCTCTTCGTCGACGAGGGCAGTGTGCTCACCTCGGCCGGCGCCGCCTCCGGCATCGACCTGTGCCTGCACATCCTGCGCGGGGACCTGGGCGTGGCCGCCTCCAACCACGCAGCGCGGCGCCTGGTCGCGGCCCCCTACCGCAGCGGCGGCCAGGCGCAGTACGTGCCGCGCAGCGTGCCCGAACCGCTGGGCGAGCGGTTCGCCGCCACCCGCGAGTGGGCGCTGCACCGGCTCGCCGAGCACCTGACCCTCGACGTGCTCGCCCGGCACGCGGGAGTGTCGGCGCGCACCCTGTCGCGGCGCTTCGTCGAGGACACGGGGTACACGCCGATGCAGTGGGTGATGCGGGCCCGCGTCGACCGGGCCCGTGAGCTGCTGGAACGTTCGCAGCGCGGCGTCGAGCAGATCGCCGCCGACGTCGGGCTCGGCACCGGCGCGAATCTGCGGCTGCACTTCCAGCGCATCCTCGGCACGACCCCCAGCGAGTACCGGCACACGTTCGCGCCCGGCGAGTGACCGGCCCGGCTGGCGGGATCCTTTTGAACCATGGCGTTCTCGCCGCTGTCACCGGCGAAGGCCGGACGCGACCCTGGTGGGGAACCCAAGGGACGACTTCAGAAGGTGGATCACCCCTCATGACGCGCATCGCCATCAACGGATTCGGCCGCATCGGACGCAATGTGCTGCGCGCCCTGCTCGAACGCGACAGCGCCCTCGAGATCGTCGCCGTCAACGACCTCACCGAGCCCGCCACCCTCGCCCGACTCCTGGCCTACGACAGCACGGCCGGCCGGCTCGGCCGCCCGGTCACCGTCGACGGGGACACCCTCGTCGTCGACGGCCGCCGCATCCGGGTGCTCGCCGAGCGCGAGCCGGCGCAGCTGCCCTGGGCCGAACTCGGCGTCGACCTCGTGCTGGAGGCGACCGGCCGCTTCACCTCGGCCAAGGCCGCCCGCGCCCACCTCGACGCCGGGGCGCGCAAGGTGCTGGTCAGCGCGCCCTCGGACGGCGCGGACGTGACGCTCGCGTACGGCGTCAACACCGACGCCTACGACCCTCGGCTGCACACCATCGTCTCCAACGCCTCCTGCACGACGAACGCGCTGGCACCGCTGGCCGGCGTGCTCGACGAGCTCGCCGGCATCGAGCACGGCTTCATGACGACCGTCCACGCCTACACGCAGGAGCAGAACCTCCAGGACGGCCCGCACCGCGACGCCCGCCGCGCCCGGGCCGCCGGGGTCAACATCGTGCCGACCACGACCGGTGCCGCCAAGGCGATCGGCCTGGTGCTGCCGGGCCTCGACGGCAAGCTGTCGGGCGACGCGATCCGCGTGCCGGTGCCGGTGGGTTCGATCGTCGAGCTGAACACCACCGTCGCCCGTGACGTGACCCGAGAGGAGGTGCTGGAGGCGTACCGCAAGGCCGCCGAGGGGCCGCTCGCCGGGGTCCTGGAGTACTCCGAGGACCCGCTGGTCTCCTCCGACATCACGGGCAACCCGGCCTCGTCGATCTTCGACTCGGCCCTCACCCGCGTCGACGGCCGGCATGTCAAGGTGGTCGCCTGGTACGACAACGAGTGGGGCTTCTCGAACCGGGTGGTCGACACCCTCGAACTGCTCGCCGCGGGCTGACGGGCCCTCACTCCTCGGCGGACGCCTCCCGCGCCACGCTCTCCAGCCGCTGCCGGTACTCCTCCCACCAGGCCGGATCCGTGGACGGCAGGCTGGTGTTGTTCGCGTTCATACCGACGGCTCCGTCGGCGAGTTCGCGGATGATGTCGGCGTGGCCCGCGTGCCGGTGCGTGTCGGCGATGACACGCACCAGCGCGTGGTGCAGGGTCACCTCGTCGGCGTGGGCGGGCCACCAGGGCACCCTGCCGACGGTGTCCAGCTCCAGTCGCTCGATCGTCTCGTCGGCGTGCGCCCACGCCTTGCGGTACCCGGCGACGATGTCCTCGCGCGACTCGTCGGCCCTGGCCCACATGTCGGCGTTGGCGTCCGCACCCTCCCCGAAGGCGGGCTTGGGCAGATCGCAGGGCCGCCCGAACGTGTCGCCCAGATACCCGAGTTCGACGTAGGTGGCGTGCTTGACCAGCCCCAGCAGATTGGTGCCGGTCGGCGTCGCCGGGCGGCGGATGTCGTACTCGGAGAGCCCTTCGAGCTTCCACAGCAAGGCGTCGCGGGCGTTCTGGAGGTAGAAGCGGAGGTCGGCCTTGGGATCAGGTGCGATGGTCATGGGGTCAGTCTGTCGACACCCCGCCCGTTGTCCACCGCGTTTCGACGCGGCGAGGAGACGGTTCGCGTTCACCCGACGATTTCCTGTCAGGGTCGCGACAGACTGGGGTAACCAGCGGTAACTTCAACCCCGGATCTACCGCAACCGCTTTCACCCCCGGGAGACACCCCCTCATGCGCAGACTCCTCGCCTGCCTGGCGGCGGCAGCCGCCTCCCTCGGCGGGCTCACCCTGGCGGCCCCCTCCGCGGCCGCCGCCGACTCCGGCAGCTTCAGCGTGCTCACCTACAACGTGGCGGGCCTGCCCGAAGGCATCTCCAGCGCGCCGACGCCCCGTCAGTCCAGCACCACGACGATCGGCCAGCGGATCGCGCCGTACGACGTCGTGCACGTCGAGGAGGACTTCAACTACCACTCCTACCTCTACGCCGGGGACACGGCCCACGCCTACCGGACGCCGACCAGCGGCGGCGCCGGCATCGGCAGCGGGCTCAACACGCTCTCGAAGATCCCCTACGACGCCGACGACTTCGAGCGGGTGAAGTGGAACTCCTGCCAGGTCGACTCCGGTGACTGCCTGACCCCCAAGGGCTTCACGTTCATGCGGGAGCGGCTCGCCGAGGGCGTGTACGTCGACTTCTACAACCTGCACACCAACGCCGGCACCAACGACGGCGACGAGGCCTCCCGCGCCGACAACCTCAACCAGCTCACCGCCTTCATCAAGACCCACTCGGCCGGAAACGCCGTCGTGGTCATGGGCGACACCAACACCCGCTACACCCGCGCCGCCGACACCATCGCCGAGTTCGGCGCGGCCAACGGCCTGACCGACGCCTGGGTGCAGCTGATCCGCGGGGGCACGCCGCCCGCCAAGGGCAGTGACGCGCTGGTCTGCGACCAGTCCGGGGCCACCGTGCCCAACACCTGCGAGGTGGTGGACAAGGTCCTCTACCGGGGCAGCAAGCTGCTCTCGTTGAACGCGACGTCGTACAGCAACGAACACGCCAAGTTCCTCACCGACGCCGGACTCATGCTCTCCGACCACGACCCGATCGCCGTCGGCTTCACCTGGTCGCGCAACCCCGCCTACCAGTTCAGCGACCAGTTCGGCGGACCGCACGGCGACTACTACGACGACATCGACAGCGTGCCGGCCGGCGCCCGTGCCACCGCCATCGGTCTGCGCTCGGGCTCCCGTGTCGACCAGCTGAGCCTCACGCTGGCCGGCGGCACCACCCTCACCCACGGCGGGACCGGCGGGACCGCGTCCTCCCTCGCCCTGGGCAGCGGCGAGTACGTCACCGACGCCACCCTCTGCCAGGGCAGTTACAACGGGCACACCCGCATTTTCTCCGCCAAGTTCACCACCAGCCTGGGCCGCACCCTGGCCGGCGGCACCACGACCTCCGACTGCGTGACCCGCACCGCGCCCGCCGGCTGGCAGATCGCCGGCTTCCACGGGCGCTCCGGCGACGAGGTCGACAAGGTCGGCTTCATCTACACCCGGCGCTGACCGGACCGGCGTCCGGGACGGTACACGCACCCGCCGTCCCGGACGCCGTCCCGCAGACGTCATCCCGTGGTGAGCAGCCCGGCGACGAGGTCGCGGGGCAGGCCGTGGGTGTCGTGGAGGTAGCGGTAGTCCTCGTCGGTCAGCGGCCGTCGGAACTCCGGACGGGAGACCACGCGCCGCCCGCGTTCGAGGAGCAGGGTGAACCTGCGTTCCTCGTCGAGGAGTTGTTCCCGCACCGGTCCGCTGCCGGCGGACTGGCGGAAGTGGTCCAGCGTGTGGCCGACCGGTTCCTCGGGCAGGTCGGCGAGGGTACGGGAGGGGTCCTCGCGCCGCAGGGTGGTGAGCAGGCGGCGGATCAGCCGTCGCAGCACGTAGCCGCGGCCGGTGTTGGAGGGCCGTACGCCGTCACCGAGGACGACGACGGCCGAGCGCAGGTGGTCGCAGACGAGGCGGAGCGACGGCTCGTCGTCCAGGTGCCACAGCGAGGGCACCGTCCGCGTCCACGGTTCGAGCAGGTCGGTCTCGTAGACCGAGTCGCGCTCCTGCAGGACGGTGACGAGCCGTTCCAGGCCCATGCCCGTGTCGATGCCGGGCTGCCGCAGCGGCTGAAGGGTGCCGTCCTCGCGGCGGAGGTAGCGCATGTGGACGTGGTTCCAGATCTCCACCCAGCGAGGATCGGTGGTCGGCGTGCCCTGCGGCGGGATACCGGGCCCGCCGGTCCACACGAAGATCTCCGAGTCGGGGCCGCACGGTCCGGCGGGCCCGTTGGACCACCAGTTGTCCTCGCCGGTCGGCTCGACGGGAACCCCCAACTGCCGCCAGGTCCGGAGCGAATGATGGTCCGGGCCCACCTGGTCGTCGCCGCCGAAGACGGTGACGTACAGCCGCTCCCCCGGGATGCCGAAGCCGTCGCGCAGCAGTTCGTAGCCCCATCGCAGGCTCTGCGAGTGGCCGTAGTCACCGAGTGACCAGGAGCCGAGCATCTCGAACACCGTCAGATGCGTCGGATCGCCGACCTCGTCCAGGTCGGTGGTGCGCAGACAGCGCTGGAGGTTGACCAGGCGCCGCCCCTGGGGATGCGGGCGGCCCAGGAGGTACGGCGTGAGGGGGTGCATGCCGGAGGTGGTGAACAGCACCGGGTCGGAGGGCGGCGGCAGCAGCGTGCCGCCGGTGATGAGCTGGTGTCCCCGTTCGCGGTAGAAGTCGGTGAAGGTCCGGACGACCTGGTCCGTGTGCATGGCGGTGTTCCTTCGGGTCGGGGGACCGGAAAGAACCGCGCGAGGACAGGAGACGGTGGGCGTACGACGAAGCCCGGCGGTCCGTTTCCGGCCGCCGGGATGAGTGTGGGGTCAGGCGTCGGCAGCCGGTGAGCTGGTCGCTCGCGCGGCTGCGGTGCGGGTTCGCCTGGTGACGTCCATGCACGGAACGTTAGCAGCGGGGCGCCGAGGCCGCCGGGGGTTTTCCGCGCGGGGCGCCTCGCGTCAGAACGCCCAGCGCGTATGGGTGTACACCCCGTCGGTACGGCCGAAGCCGTACGCGGTGGCGGGGGCCACCCCGAAGACCAGGGCGTCCCCCTTGCGGAACGCGTCCCCGATGCCGTGGAAGGTGCCCTCGGGCGAGGTGATGTGCGAGCCGTACTTCGCCTCGTACGCCGCGATGACGTCCTCCAGCAGCGCCGGGGCGGACACCTGCTGCGCCGTTCCCTCGACGACGAGATCGAGCCCTTCGCTGAGGGCGTCGCCCCCGGTGGTCAGCGCGCAGTGCGCGTCGTGGGCGAGGTTCCTCGCCTTCTGCTCACGCGGCCCGGTGGAGAAGTACAGCACTCCCTCGTGCCAGACGGCGATCACGGGCGTGACGTGCAGCCGGCCGTCGGGCCGCACGGTGGACACCCAGAAGATCTCGGCGGCTTCCAGGTGCCACTGGGCCTCGGCCCACGCGGTGGCGGTGACGTCCGCGGCACCCGGACGGGAGTTGAGCGCGGAGCTGTAGCGGGGGTCGAGCTCGGTCGTGGGGTGCTGGGCGGAGCCAGGTGTGGGCATGGCGGATCTCCTTCGTCTCCCATGGACGACTCCGCGCCCGGGCGGAAGTCATCGCCGTCCCCGTGCGAGCAGCCCGGGAACGCCGGTGACGGGGTTCGATCATCGGGTCTCCGACGGCGCGGCAGCCCCTTCCTCACCTGGTCGGGCGTGTCGGCCGACCGGACCCTTGCGGCGCCTCAGGCCACCAGCGCCGTGTGGGTCCAGGCGGGTTGGGCCGTCGGGCCGGGCTGGGCCGCGCGGGCCAGCGTGCGGCGGTCGGGGTGGCTGCCGGGTGGAATGAGCCGGCGTACCTCCACCTCGGCGATCAGGCCGCGCGTCGTCACCACCCGCCACACCGAGGCCAGCAGGGAGTCGTCGCCGATGAAGGCGGGGGCCGTGCTGACCGAGCCTTCGGCGAGCCGGTAGCGCAGGTGGACGGGCTGGACGGGGACGTCCGCGTCGAGGGCGGCCTGGAAGACGGCCCGCCGGAAGGTGCCCTGGGCGCGCCCGCACCAGGTGCTGCCCTCGGGAAAGACCCCGACGGCCTGCCCGGCGCGCAGCGCGTCCGCGATGCGGGCGACCGTGCCGGGCAGGGCACGCAGCCGGTGGCGGTCGATGAACAAGACGCCACCGCGCGCGGCCACCGGGCCGGCGACCGGCCAGTCCCGGATGTCGGACTTGGCGACCATCCTGGCCGGCCGGACGGCGGCGAGCAGCGGTATGTCCATCCAGGAGATGTGGTTGGCGACCAGCAGGAGTCCGCCGGTGGGCGCGGTGGTGCCGGTGATCCGTACCCGGACCCCTGCGGCCCGTACGATCCACCGGCACCACCGCCTGACCCACTCGGCGGGGATCCTCCCGCCGAGCGGCGTCAGCACGACCCCGGTGAGCACCAGGGCCGTGACCGCCGCGAGCCGCAGCACGGCACGGGGTACGGCCGTGGCGGACGCCGTCACTGCGATGCACGCCCGGGGGGTGCAGGGCGCGCTGGGCTGCCAGACGCTCATCAGGCGGGCACGAGGGACAGGAAGTGCCGCAGATAGCGCGGGTCGACCCGGCGCATCGACAGCAGCACGTACAGGTCGGCGACGCCGAAGTCCGGGTCGTGGGCGGGCTCGGCGCACACCCACGCGCCGAGGCGCAGGTAGCCGCGCAGGAGGGCGGGGAGTTCGGCGGGGGCGGCCGGAGGGGTGGCGTTCGGGACCCAGGGCAGCAGCGGGCGTACCCGGTACTCCTGCGGGGCGAGGTGCTTGGCCCGCACGCGGTCCCAGGTGGCGGAGGCGAGTGCGCCGCCGTCGGCGAGCGGGAGGGAGCAGCAGCCGGCCAGCCACTCGTGGCCGCGGTCGACCATGTAGCGGGCGATGCCGGCCCAGATGAGGCCGATCACGGCGCCGTCGCGGTGGCCGGGATGGACGCAGGAGCGGCCGACCTCGACCAGACCCGGGCGTATCGCGTCGAGGGGGGAGAGGTCGAACTCGCCCTCGGAGTACAGCCGTCCGGCGACCGCGGCCCGCTCGGGCGGCAGCAGCCGGTAGGTGCCGACGACCTGCCCGGTGGTCTCCTCCCGGACCAGCAGGTGGTCGCAGTAGGAGTCGAAGGCGTCGATGTCGTGCCCCGGCAGCGGGGTGGCCAGCAGGGCGCCCAGCTCCGCGGCGAACACCTCGTACCGCAGCCGCTGCGCGGCGCGTACGTCGGCCTCGTCGCGGGCCAGGGAGACGGTGTAGCGGGTGGGGGCCGTGGGCTGTGGGGGACGGTCGAGCGTCGATACGCCGGTCATGGCTCTCTCCTGGTCACGGGCCGGGTCGGCCCAGCGGGGAGCAGACCCGTGGCGTGCGATCTGCCGCCCCTGTTCTTCCGATGCCGGCTGACCTACGCGTGACAGCCGCGGAGAGCGTCGATGTGGGGTTGTTGAACGGCTCGGTCGGTACCGGTCAGTTCGCCGGCGCGCAGTGCGCCAGCCATCTGCCGGTCTCCGCCGGGTCGAGGACGCGCTCCAGTACGAGCTCGCCGGTCATGCCGGGGAAGAACCGGCCGGCGGGCCAGCCGCGCTGGTACGGCGGCGGGTCCAGGACGAGGAGTCGTACGCCGTCGACGACGGGGATGTCGGAGGGCGTGCCCTCGTTCCACACCCACTCCCCGGCCGGGGTGACGAGGTTGAAGGAGCCGGTGGTCGGCACCTGGCCCGGCGCGTCACGGCACACGGCGGCCTCCTGCGCGGAGGGCGCGTGGCCGGGAACGTGGCCGCCGCCGACGAGAGTGTCGGCGAGCAGGGTGTGCAGCTGGAAGTTGTCGCCTATGCCGGTCATGCGCAGGGCGTAGCCGGTGCCGGTGGGGCGGTGCAGCGCGATCAGCGGCTCGTCGTCGAGGACGAGCAGAGCGTGGTGCAGGCACGTGAAGTCGTGGCCGGATGCTTCCTGGACCGGCCTCAGCGCCTCCAGGAGGCGTGTGCGCCGGTCGGGGGCGACTCCGGTGCGGACGGCAGGGTGGTTGAGCATGGCCACGGACGCCATCTCCCACTGCGGGAGCGTCCCCCAGCCGACGGCGGCTTCCTGGCCGACCCGTTCGAAGGCCGCCTCGTCGACCGAGTCCGGGGCGGGCATCTCTCCACCGCCGGTGGCTTCCCAGCGCCGGCAGAACTCGTCTGCCCCGCCGAGTGCTTCGGCCAGCCCGTGGAAGATGTACGGGGCGCAGTCCCGGGCGTCCGCACCGCGCTCGACGCACGCGCCGACCAGCACGGCGACCTGCGCGCGGGGCCCGGGCGGCACTTCGGCGAGCAGGGCCGCCAGCCGCGGGCCGGCCTGCGGGAACTCCCAGTCCCCCGCGTCGCCGTAGCGCCGTTGTATCTCCTGCATCAGCTGCTGCGAGCGGCTCGCGTCCCGCTCGCGCACCGCGGCCTCGAAACCGGCGACGGCTTCGAGAAACCGCTCTCTCCCCTTGCGCCCGAAGATCATGTGGGCACCCTACCGACGCCGCCTGTGCGAAACGGGGCCGGGGAGCACCCTCCCGGCCCCGCCCGTCCGCACCCTCGGCGAACGCTTTCCCCCGGTGTGGCCTACCTCTTGGCCACCTTGCGCGTGGCCCGCAGCCACTCCTTGTTCATGCTCGTGATGGACACGAGCGGGATGCCCTTGGGGCAGGCCGTGGCGCACTCCCCGGTCAGCGTGCAGCCGCCGAAGCCCTCCTCGTCCATCTGCGCCACCATGTCCAGCACCCGCGTCTCCCGCTCGGGCGCCCCCTGGGGCAGGACGCCCAGATGGTTGACCTTGGCGGAGGTGAACAGCATCGCCGCGCCGTTCGGGCAGGCGGCCACGCAGGCCCCGCAGCCGATGCACTCGGCGTGCTCGAAGGCGAAGTCGGCGTCGGGCTTGGGCACCGGCGTGGCGTGCGCCTCCGGGGCGGAACCGGTCGGCGCGGTGATGTACCCACCGGCCTGGATGATCCGGTCGAACGCCGACCGGTCCACCACCAGGTCCTTGATCACCGGGAACGCGGACGCCCGCCACGGCTCGATGTCGATGGTGTCGCCGTCCTTGAAGGACCGCATGTGCAACTGGCAGGTCGTGGTGCGCTCGGGACCGTGCGCGTCACCGTCGATGACGAGCGAGCAGGCACCGCAGATGCCCTCGCGGCAGTCGTGGTCGAAGGCGACCGGGTCCTCGCCGGAGAGGATGAGCTGTTCGTTGAGGACGTCGAGCATCTCCAGGAAGGACATGTCGGAGGAGATGCCGTCCACTTCGTACGTGGACATGGCGCCCTCGGCGTCGGCGTTCTGCTGCCGCCAGACGCGCAGGGTGAGCTTCATGCGTAGCTCCGCTGGGTGGGGTGGACGTACTCGAAGACCAGGTCTTCCCTGTGCAGGACGGGAGCCTCGCCGGTGCCGGTGAACTCCCAGGCGGCCGCGTAGGTGAACTCGTCGTCCCGGCGGGCCGCCTCGCCGTCCGGCGTCTGCGACTCCTCGCGGAAGTGGCCGCCGCAGGACTCGGCGCGGTGCAGCGCGTCGAGGCACATCAGCTCGGCGAGCTCCAGGTAGTCGACGACCCGGTTGGCCTTCTCCAGCGACTGGTTGAACTCCTCGCCGGTGCCGGGCACCTTGATGCGCCGCCAGAACTCCTCGCGGATCTGCGGGATGCGTTCCAGGGCCTTGCGCAGCCCCGCGTCCGTGCGGGCCATGCCGCAGAACTCCCACATGAGTTCGCCGACTTCGCGGTGGAAGGAGTCGGGCGTACGGTCGCCGTCGACGGACAGCAGCAGGTTGAGCCGGTCCTCGGTTTCCGCCAACGCCTCCTGCACGACCGGGTGTTCGCCGGTGACCGCGCCCTGGTGGGGGTTGCGGGCGAGGTAGTCGTTGATGGTGGCCGGGAGGACGAAGTAGCCGTCGGCCAGGCCCTGCATCAGCGCCGAGGCGCCCAGGCGGTTCGCGCCGTGGTCGGAGAAGTTGGCCTCGCCGATCGCGAACAGGCCGGGGATGGTGGTCTGCAGGTCGTAGTCGACCCACAGTCCGCCCATCGTGTAGTGCACCGCCGGGTAGATGCGCATCGGCACCTGGTACGGATCCTCGTCGGTGATCCGCTGGTACATGTCGAAGAGGTTGCCGTACTTGGCCTCGACGGCCCCCCGGCCCATGCGCTTGATGGCGTCGGCGAAGTCCAGGTAGACGCCCTGTCCGCCGGGGCCGACTCCGCGTCCCTCGTCGCAGACGTTCTTCGCGGCGCGGGAGGCGATGTCACGCGGGACCAGGTTGCCGAAGGAGGGGTAGATGCGCTCCAGGTAGTAGTCGCGCTCGTCCTCGGGGATCCTGCCCGGCGGACGGTCGTCGCCCTTGGCCTTCGGCACCCAGATGCGTCCGTCGTTGCGCAGCGACTCGCTCATCAGCGTCAGCTTGGACTGGTGGTCGCCGGTGCGCGGGATGCAGGTCGGGTGGATCTGCGTGAAGCAGGGGTTGGCGAAGAGGGCGCCGCGGCGGTGGGCCCGCCAGATGGCCGTCGCGTTGGAGTTCATGGCGTTCGTCGACAGATAGAAGACGTTGCCGTAGCCGCCGCTGGCGAGGACGACGGCGTCCGCGAAGTACGTGGAGATCCTCCCGGTGATCAGGTCCCGGGCGACGATCCCGCGCGCCCGTCCGTCGACGACGATCAGGTCGAGCATCTCGGTGCGCGGGTGCAGTTCGACGTTGCCCGCGGCGATCTGCCGGCTGAGGGCCTGGTAGGCGCCGAGCAGCAGCTGCTGGCCCGTCTGGCCACGGGCGTAGAAGGTGCGCGAGACCTGGACGCCGCCGAAGGATCGGGTGTCGAGCAGACCGCCGTACTCGCGGGCGAAGGGCACGCCCTGCGCCACGCACTGGTCGATGATCTCCACCGAGATCTGCGCGAGGCGGTGGACGTTGGACTCGCGGGCCCGGAAGTCGCCGCCCTTGACGGTGTCGTAGAACAGGCGGTGCACGGAGTCGCCGTCGTTGCGGTAGTTCTTCGCCGCGTTGATGCCGCCCTGCGCGGCGATCGAGTGGGCGCGGCGCGGGGAGTCCTGGTAGCAGAACTGGAGGACGTGGTAGCCCTGTTCGGCGAGCGTGGCCCCTGCGGAGCCGCCCGCGAGGCCGGTGCCCACCACGATCACCGTGTGCCCCCGCCGGTTGGCCGGGTTGACCAGCTTGGCCTCGAAACGGCGCTTGTCCCAGCGCTCGTCGATCGGCCCGGAGGGCGCCTTGGTGTCGGCGACGGGTTCGCCGGTGACGTAGTCGGTGTAGGTCATGTCAGCTCACCACTCCGGTCATGACGCCCACGGGTACGGCGACGAAGCCGGCCGTGAGCAGCAGCGCGAGGACGTTCGCGACGGTCTTCAGGGCGCGGTCGCGGGTGCGGCTGCCGGCGCCCAGGGTCTGGGCGGCGCTCCAGAAGCCGTGCCGCACGTGCAGGCCGAGCGCGAGCATCGCGACGATGTAGATGACGTCGCCGTACCAGGTGGAGAAGGTGTCCACGACGTTCTGGTACGGGTGCCCCGGCTGGAAGCCGCCGGAGTGCACGGTGCCGGTGGTCAGGTCGAGGATGTGCCAGACGATGAACAGGCCGAGGATGATCCCGCCCCAGCGCATGGTACGCGTCGCGTAACTGGCCTTCGGCTTCCTGTGCACGTACTTGCTGGGCCGCGCCCTGAGGTCGCGGCGGCTGAGCTGGTAGGCGGAGACGGCGTGCGCGACGACGGCGGCCACGAGGACGACGCGGATCAGCCAGAGCGTCCACTCGTAGTGCATGAACGGTTCGCCGATGGTGCGCAGCCAGCGCGCGTAGTGGTTGAACTCGCCCGCCCCGAAGAAGATCTTCAGGTTGCCGATCATGTGGACGACCAGGTACAGCAGCATGATGAGGCCGCTGACCGCCATGACGGCCTTCTTGCCGACGGAGGAGTCCCACACGGTGCGTGCCATGGACGGCCGTCGGTCCGTCCGCGTTACCAGAGCCATGCCTCAAGACGCTAGGGCCGACCGGCCCCATCGGTCCAAGACATGGTCCGGCTCGTTTCGATAGCGGGAGCCTATGATGGTGGGGTGCAGTTCCAGCAGCTCCAGTACTTCGTGGCGGTCGCCGAGACCCGGCACTTCACCCGGGCCGCGGAGACGGTGCACGTCGCCCAGCCCTCGCTGTCCCAGCAGATCAAGGCGCTGGAGCGGGAGCTGGGGGCCGACCTGTTCCAGCGGGCGCGGGGCAACATCACGCTCACCGACGCGGGCGAGGCGCTGCTGCCGCTGGCCCGGCGCATCCTGGCCGACGCGGACACGGCCCGGCACGAGGTGCAGGAGCTGGTCCAACTCCGCGGTGGGCGCGTGCGGTTGGGCGCGACGCCCAGTCTGTGCACCGGCCTGCTGCCCGATGTGCTGCACACCTTCCACGACCGCTACCCCGGTATCCGGCTGCTGATCGAGGAGGGCGGCTCCCACGACCTGGTTCGGCAGCTCGCCCGGGGCGCCCTGGACCTCGCCCTGGTGGTGCTGCCCCTGCCGACGCCCTCCCCCGCCCTGACCACCGTCGAGCTGCTGCGCGAGGACCTCGTCGTGGTCTCCTCGCCGGAGGCCCCCGCGCCGGGCGGCCCGGGCCGTCGTACCGTGCGCGTGGGCGACCTGGAGGGCGAGCGTCTTGTGATGTTCCGGCACGGCTACGACCTGCGCGAACTCACCGTGGCCGCCTGCCGCGCCGAGGGCTTCGAGCCGGTGTTCGCGGTGGAGGGCGGGGAGATGGACGCGGTGCTGGGCTTCGTCCGGGCCGGGCTCGGCGTGGCCGTCGTACCCCGCATGGTCGCGACCCGGTCGGGGCGGGGGCTGCGGGTCACCCCGCTCGCCCGGCCCGGTCTGCACCGCACCATCGCACTGGCGCACCGCAGCGACGTGGCTCCACCGCGGGCGGCACGGGAGCTGCAGCGGATGCTGCTGGAGCGGTGAGGATCGGTCCCGGGTGCGCTGCCGCGCACGTCGTCGCGCACCCGGCGCCTGGCCGCGCCCGAATCCGCCGCCCCGGCAGCGGGCCCGGTGCTTCAGCCCGTCGCGTCCACCAGGGCCAGCTCGTGGAGGCGGTCCGGTGGGCCCGGGCGGGCGTAGTACCAGCCCTGGGCCGTGTCGCAGCCCAGTATCCGCAACTGCTCGGCCTGGGCGCCGGTCTCCACTCCCTCGACCGTGACGGCGAGGTCGAGACTGTGGGCGAGGGAGACGATCCCGTCGACGATCTTGAGGTCGACTGGGTCGGCCGGGAACTGCTGCATGCTCTGGGTGAAGGAGCGGTCCAGCTTGAGGATGCTGACCGGCAGCCGGCGCAGGTTCGCCAGGTTCGAGTAGCCGGTGCCGAAGTCGTCCAGGGCGATGTCGACGCCCATCTCGGCCAGTCGCCGCAGGGGTTTGAGCAGGTCGTCGTCGGCTCCGATGAGGGCCGACTCGGTGACCTCCAGGCACAGGACGTCGGGCTCGACACCCGCGCGTTCCAGGATCTCGACGGTGTCCTGGACCAGGCCGGGGTGGGTGAGCTGGCAGGGCGAGAGGTTGACGTTGATGCGGAGGGGCCCCGCATCGTCGTACCGTTCTCGCCATTCACGGGCCTGGCGCACGGACTGTTCCAGCACCCAGCGGCCGAGCGGGACGATCAGACCGGTGTGTTCGGCGAGCGGGATGAACCGGTCCGGGCCGAGCACGCCGTGCTGTGGGTGCAGCCAGCGCACCAGGGCCTCGGCGCCGCGCACGCTGCCATCGCCGAGGTGGACCAGCGGCTGGTACTCGATGAAGAACTCGCCCCGCTCCAGCGCGGCGGGCAGCGCGGTGGTCAGCCCGTGCCGGGTGATGGCGCGGGCGTCCGCCTCCGGATCGGCCAGCTCGTAGCGGTTGCCGCCCGCCGACTTGGCCCGGTACATGGTGATGTCGGCGCTGCGCAGCACCTCCGCCGGGCTGCGCTCCCCCGCCGGTCCCTCGACGATGCCGATGCTGCCGCGCACCGTCAGCTCGCGGCCGTCGATGCTGATCGGGGCGATGAGGACGTTCATGATCCGGTCGGCGAGCTCGTCGACCTCGCGCTGGGTGTTCGAGCCGGTGGTCAGCGCCACGAACTCGTCACCGCCGAGCCGGGCGACCATCTCGCCGGGCGCCGTGGTGCAGGACTGCAGGCGGTCGGCGACCTCCACGAGCAGCCGGTCACCGGCAGCGTGGCCGAGGCTGTCGTTGACGGTCTTGAAGCCGTCCAGGTCGAGGTAGCACAGGCCGAAGCGCTGGCCCTCGCCGGCGCCGAGCGCCTTCTCCAGGCGCTCGAAGAAGAAGGTGCGGTTGGGCAGGCCGGTCAGCGCGTCGTGCGTGGCCTCGTAGCGCAGCCGGAGGTTGAGCAGCCGGCGTTCGGTGGTGTCCTCCATCAGCGCGAGCTGGTACTGCGGGTTGCCGTCCGCGTCCCGCAGCAGGGAGACCGTGAGGTTGGTCCACAGGACCGTTCCGTCAGGGCGGTAGAACGCCTTCTCGAGGTGGTAGTGCTCGCGCTCGCCGCGGACGAGTTCCTCGTAGAGGGTCCAGGTCTGCGGGGCGTCCTCGGGGTGGGTCCACTCCTTGACGTTACGGGCCCGCAGGTGCTGCTCGGTCAGGCCGAACATCCGCAGCAGGGCGCCGTTGACCTGGAGGATGTTGCCGTCCAGGTCGGCCATGCCGATCCCTATCGCCGCGCCCTCGAACACCGCGCGGAAGCGGGCCTCGGTGGCGTGCAGCGCCTGCGCCACCACGCCCTGGGCCTGCAGCGCGGCGACGGAGATGGCCTCCTGCTCGGCCAGCGTCCGCTCGCGCAGCGCCTGCGCGAACCCGGCGGCCATGGCGTGCTGCAACCGCGCGCTGCGCGCCCGCAGTTCCTCCTGGTCGCCGTCCTCGCCGCAGTACAGCACGAGGTAGGCGTCGACGCAGTCCAGGGAGCGGCTGAGCGCCTCCGGGTCGGTGCAGTGCGCGGTGACCAGGGCCGCGCCCACCGCCCTGCCCTGGTCCGCGTCGAACGTGCGGGCGTGCAGGGCCTGACTCAACCGCCGGGCCAGCGGCAGGAGCTGCTCCTCGAACTCCGGCCGGGTCAGGGACGTCGAGGTCACCGGGAACACGGCCCGGCTCCAGATCGTCGCGAACCGGCGCAGTCTGTCCTCCGGCCCGTCCGGCTCCGCGCTCACGCCGTACGCCCCACGCCGGCGAACCCGGAGAAGGCATAGGGGTCCTCGTCCTCGGGCGCCTCCTGCGGCCGCCACAACGGCGGCGCCACCAGTCCCGGTTCCACCATGTCGTACCCCTCGAAGAACCGCGCGATGTCGTCGCGCGAGCGCATGATCAGCGGGTTGCGAATGTCCTTGTACACGTCCACCGCGCCCTCCGCCCGCTCCGGCGGCAGCGGGATCCCGTCGTACGAGGCGTGCGTGAGCACCAGCAGGCTGCCGGGCGCGAGCGCGTCGCGCAGCTCGGCCACCGCCTGGTACGGGTCGTCCGCGTCTTCCACGAAGTGCAGTATGGCAACGAGAAGCAGCGCCACTGGCCGGTTCAGGTCGATCAGCCGCTCCACTTCGGAAGTCGCGAGGAGCTCCTGGGGCTTGCGGAGGTCGGCGGCGACCACGCCCGCGTCCTCGTTGCCCTCGAGGACCGCCTGGCTGTGCGCCACGGCGACCGGGTCGTGGTCGACGTACACCACCCGTGCGCCGGGGCGGGCGGACTGGGCCACCTCGTGGACGTTACCGAAGGTGGGGATGCCGGAGCCGATGTCCAGGAACTGGTCGATGCCCTCGTCCACCGCGAAGCGCACGGCGCGGCGCATGAACGCCCGGTTCGCCTGCATGATCTTCGGCAGGCCCGGCATGAACTCCATGGCCCTGCGGGCCGCTTCCCGGTCGACCTCGAAGTTGTGCGAGCCGCCCAGGTAGAAGTCGTAGATGCGCGAAACGCTGGGCACCGAGATGTCGATGCTCCGGGGGGCCCAGGCGGGACGCTCCATCTATCTCTCCAAGGCGTAGGCGATCCGGTGTTCGAGCTGAGGCTACTGATCGCCCGCCAACGGGGCGAGTCGAAACGGAAATTGACCGTCCGTTCCCGGTCACTGCCTGCGGCACGTGCCGCATTCGCCCGTAGAAAAGCGGCAAAACGGCGGGCGCCGGAACGCGGAAAGCGGTCCGCCCCCTCCGTGCGGTGCGGAGGGGGCGGACCTGCGATCAGCGCGTCCGGAGCGGTCAACCCTGGGGAGGTGACGCCTACTTCTTCGGCGCGCCGATCGGCTTTCCGGAGGGCGCCATGACGTACCAGGTGCCCCCGACACCCTGGCCGTTGGTGTCCCCGGGCTTGGTGTCGCCGGAGAAGGTGTACGCCGGCCAGCAGTCGACGGTCATCTGCTTGACGCCGTCGGGCCGGGTGAAGCCCATCAGGCCCTTCTTCGCGATGCCCTTGGTGTCGTTCGGGTCGACGGGGGCGACGGCGGGCCACTTCTGCAGGCAGGAACCGGTGCAGTTGGAGATCACCTTCGGCCAGGCCTGGTCCTTGATGAACCGGTAGACCGTCATGCCGTTCTTGTCGACGACGATGTCGCCGAGCTTGGGGTCCTTGCGCACGGACAGGCCCGGCAGGCTGGCGAGGGTGGCCTTCTTGCCGGTGGGGGCCAGCGCGAACCACTTGCCGCCCACGCCCTGACCGGCGATGTCGCCGGCCTTGGTGTCCTTCGCGTACCGGTACGCCGGCCAGCCGCCGATGGTCAGCTGCTTGGTGCCGTCGGCGCGGGTGACCTCGCCGAGCAGGGACTTGTCGATACCGGCACCGGCCGAGGCGTCGTTCGCGGGGACGGGCGGCCAGGCCTTGGCGCAGGCGCCCTCGCAGTTCGACTTGGGCGGCTGGGCCGTGTCCTCGTCGAAGCGGTAGAGGGTCAGGCCGGCGCTGTCGGTGAGCACCTTGCCGAGCTCGGCGTTGGACGCCACGTTGAGCTGGCCGGCGGGCGAGGTCTGGGTCGCGGAGCCCTGCTGACCGTCGGCGCCGTATCCGTTGCTGGGACTGGCACTGGCGCCCGTGCCGGCACCGACGCTGCCGTAACCGCCGGCCGGCGCCGTGGCGCCCACGTTCTGGCTGCCCACCGAGGAGGCACCGCTTCCCTGGCCGCACGCGGTCGTCAGAGCCAGGATGGCCGCGGCGCCCACCACCATGGACGCGCTCCGCCAGGAGGTCTTCATCGTCAACAACTCCCCATACTCACAAGGGTGTTGCAGCGCCCTGCTGCGCCGCCGCACGAGCATGGGTACGCATGGGACCTGCGGTTGTGTTCAACCGCCTCACAAATTTCTTTTCGGAACCTGTGGCACCGCCACCCCGATTCGCACGTGCGTGCCTGTCGACGGCTCCTCCCGGGCGAGCCGGATAAACCCCCGTACGCCCCGAATCCCCCCTTAGGGCCAATCCCTCCGCGCTCCGGTGTGGCCCGGTCCGGGAAGCCTCATGATCTCGTTCGTGCATGGACCCGAACCGACCCAAACCGCCCTCGTCGCACGGACGTTGGCGCTGGTGACGCTCACCTGGCTGCTGGTGGGGGCACCGGCCGCGCCGGCCGCCGCCGACGCCTGCGCGTACGCGTCGACCGGCCCGGACGGCATCCAGGCGGTGGCGGTCGCCGGAGACCTCTCCTGGCCGATGCCTCCGGCCTGCCGGACGCCGACCCCGCCGCCACCTCCGCCACCGACTCCCCCGTGCCCGAGCCCGACGCCGACACCGACTCCCACTCCGAGCCCGACGCCCCGACCGACGCCCAAGCCGCCGCCCGTCCCGACGCCGTCGCCCAAGCCCACCCCCCGGCCGCCGGTGGCCCGCGTGAGCTATCCGCTCTACCGCGCACCCGCCCCGCACCGGCCCGCCCACGACGGCCCGTCGCCGCTCACCTTCGTCCTGCTCATCACCGCGCCCGCCGCGATCGCCGTGGCCGCGCTGCGTCCGCGCTGACTCTGGAGGCACCTCTTGTCGGATTGGCTTGTTCTCACCCTCGCGATGCTGGCCGCCTGCGTCGTGGTCGTCATCGTGACCCTCGTACGGAACCGGGCCGCTCCCGAGGACGAGGACACCAGCGAGACCCCGGACGTCATCGAGTACATGACGATGTGGATCGGCGTCGTCTACGCCATCGTCCTCGGTCTGGCCATCGCCGGGGTCTGGGAGGGCCGCAACGCGGCCCAGGACCACGTCCAGTCCGAGGCGGTCGCGCTGCACGAGATCTCGCAGCGGGTGCGGGTCTACCCGCCCGACGTCCGCGACCGCATCCGCAACGACGTCAACGCCTATGTCGGACAGGTCGTCACCGCCGAGTGGAAGGCGATGTCCGACCACGGCAAGGTCACCGCGCGCGGCAACGCGCTCTTCCAGCGCATCCGCGAGGACGTCACCGACTACCAGCCGAAGAACGACTTCGAGGCCCAGGCCTACCAGCCGCTGGTCGACCAGGTCACCGCGGCCGACCAGGCCCGCGCCGCCCGCTCGAACTCGCTCGGGGCGACCATGCCGGGAGTGGTCTGGTTCGGGCTGCTGACCGGGGCGGCGGTCACCATCGGCATGATCTTCGCGCTGCAGATCCGGCGCACGGCGCGCGAACTGGTCCTGGCCGGGCTGTTCTCCGCGCTGATCGCCTTCCTGCTCTTCCTCATCTGGGACTTCGACGCGCCCTACAGCCGGGGCATCACCGCCTCGGCCGCTCCCCTCCTGAACCTCTTCCCGCACATCAAGGCCTGAGGGCCTCTCACCCGACCGGCCATCCGGGGGACACCCGCCACGCCGCGCCTGTCCCCCGGATGGCCCACACGTATGCCCCATTCGCCCTACAGCGATCGCGCGAGGCGCACACCTGTTCCTAGCGTTTCGGTCATCGAGGTGCATCGACGACGTCAGCGGAAACGGTCCGCAGCTGCTCCTCGGGGACCCGGAGGATCAACCATGCGCGCGATACGCGTCGCTTCGGCCGCACTGCTGGGCGTCAGCGCCCTCACCTGCTCCGTGCCCGCCGCCACGGCAGGCACCATCTTCCCGTTCGGCTTCAGCGTCCTGCCGTCGACCGTCGCGGCGGGCGGCCAGGTCACGCTGGAGCTGAACAGGAACGGCGGCTGCCGGGGACCGGCGACCGTGACCTCGGCGGTGTTCGACACGGTCACCATCCCCCGGGGCCTGTCCTTGGCAACGACGGCGGTCGACCGGGACGCCAGACCGGGGACGGTGTACCCGGTGACGTTCACGTGTGACGGGGTGAGCGGATCGACGGGGCTGACCATCGCGGGCGGCCGTCCGGTGGGCCCGACCCCGCTGCCGGTGACGCCGGTCAGTCCACCCCGGGCCGTGCACGCCGGTGAGGGCGGCAGCGTCGCAGGGTTCGACCTGAAGGAACTCGGCCTGGGCGCTGCGCTCGTCGCGGGCTCGGTCGGGGCGGTCTACCGCTTCTCCCGCCGGCGCGACGTCTGACCGAAGGCCTCGGTCCCGGATTCCCGGGGAAGGGATCCGGGACCAAGGCGTTTCGGCGTGCGGGTGGTCCGTGGAAGGGGTGCGGGGGTCAGATCCGCCGCTCCGCCCTGCGGCGCATCCAGAAGACCCCGCCGCCGACGACGGCCGCGGCGACCAGTCCGCCGCCGATCGCCACGTCGGTCGGCGTGGCACCGCTGGAGTTGCTGCCGCCGAGACCGCCCTGGACGGCGCCGATGACGGTGAAGGCGTTGGGGTTGATCACGGTGCCGTTGCGGCAGACGACGCTGATGCTGTGCGGTCCCTGGCGCGCGTCGCGGCTCACGGTCGCGGTGCCCGTCGCGAGGCCGCTGCGGTCCTCCGTCCTCAACCGGACCGTCGGGAAGGCGTCGGAACTGGCGGTCGCGTCGGGGCCGTTGCAGTTGTTGACGGTGATGGTCAGCTGCCCGCCCCGGGCGATGACGCTGGGCAGGGCGACGATGTTGCTGGGGCTGATGTGCATGCCGTCCCGGGCGTCGGCCGCGGGGGCGGCGATCCCCAGGGCGGCGACCGCGGCGGCAGCAGCTGCCAGGGCACGAGTGGTACGCATGTGATCCTCCGCGGAAGACGCCCCGGGACCCGTCCCCGGTCGATCGGCGAGAAAACGTCTCCCGGAAAAACCCTCAGTTGCCCTGCCACGGACCGCATTTCGGCGCTGGTCCGTCCTGGTGAGAGGAAACGCCGGGTGATTACCGCACAATCGGATATCGCCGCAGGTCACACACCGTCAGAAATTTCCAGGGGACGGCAACTCGGATGGCGCACCGAAGACACGCGGGGCACCCGTTCGCGCCTCACCCGTCGCCGCTTTCGCGCGCGCGACTTAGCGTTCTCGTATGCGCGAATGACGCGGCGACGGCCGCGTCGAGAGGGGAAGTCGAATGTCTGCGTTCGAGCTGGCCGACGACGAGGAGGAGCTGCGGCCGAAGAAGCGTGCTCCCTGGGGCGTGATAGCGCTTGTTCTGCTGACCGGCCTCGCCCTCATCCGGAACGGTTCGGGTGAGTTCGACGTGGGGCCGCCGCAGCCCGCCGCGGCCGCCGCGGCGGACAGCCGGGTCCCGAGCACCTTCACCAGGGTCGACCCGCTGCCGTACGCCCAGCCCGACCGGGTCCGGATCCCCGCCATCCGGGTCGACGCGCCGGTCACGCCGGTCGGTCTGGACAGTGACGGCTGGGTCGGGGCGCCGCCACCGGAGGACCCGAACCTGGCGGGCTGGTTCACGGGTGCGGTCTCGCCCGGCGAGAAGGGCACCGCGGTCGTCGTCGGCCACGTCGACAACAAACAGGGCCCCGCCGTGTTCTACGGACTCGGAGCCCTGAAGAAGGGAAATCGCGTCGAGGTCGCCCGGAAGGACGGCAAGACGGCCGTTTTCGAGATCTACGGCATCGAGGTCTTCGCGAAGGACAACTTCCCCTCGGACCGCGTCTACGCCTCCAAGGGAACTCCGGAACTCCGTGTCATCACCTGCGGCGGCGGTTTCTCCAAGCAGCACGGATACGACGGGAACGTCGTCGTCTTCGCCCGCCTGGCCGACGTCCGCTGAGGATTCCCCGGCCGGGCGGGCGGAATGCGCCTCACGCGTACCGGCGCCTCGGCAGGGTGATGTGGTAGCCGGAATCCAGCAGTCGGGGCAGATACTCCCGCAGCGCCTGGACACTCTGCGAGCGGTCGCCCCCGGCGTCGTGCGAGAGCACCACGACGCCGGGGGCGGCGCCGTGCTCGACGGCGTGGACGATGCTGCCGGTGCCGGGGGTGGTCCAGTCCTCGGTGTCGACGGTCCAGGCGAGGGGTTCCATGCCCAGCTCGGCCTCCAGTTGGAAGGTGGCCCGGTTCCAGGCGCCGTAGGGGGCGCGGAACCACTGGGGCTTGTCGCCGTAGGCGTCCTCGATGACGTCGCTGGTGCGCTGCAGCTCGGAGCGGATCTGCGCGCGGGTGAGCGTGGTCAGCAGGGGGTGGGACCAGGTGTGGTTGCCGACGACGTGGCCCTCGTCGGCCATCCGGGCCAGCAGGTCCCGGTTCCAGTCGGCCTGCTCCCCGCACACGAAGAACGTCGCGTGGACCTCGTACTTGGCCAGGGTGTCGAGGATGTGCGGGGTGTAGCGGGGGTCGGGTCCGTCGTCGAAGGTCAGCAGCATGGTGCGACCGCGTCCGGACATGCGCAGGAACGGTTCGTGCCGCACGGGCAGCCGGGCGGGGACGGCGTGCGGTGGCCCGTCACCGGTCAGGGGCTGCAGACGGTAGGCGGAGGGGGTGAGCGCGGTGCGAGCCTGCGGGCCGGCGACGGGTGCGGCGGTGGGCCGGGCCGGCTCGTCGTCCCCGCCCAGCGCGACCGCACCGGCGGTGCCGGCCGCGCCCAGGGCGGCGGCCGCGGCGATCAACGCCCGGCGCCGCGTGAGGAACTGATCCTTCTTCATGAGTCATGAGTCGCCCGGCACGGGGCCGACGCCCCACGGCGACACCGGTCCGGGCGCAGGAAACCACCCACTCGGCCCAATCGGGTCAGCGGCGGCGGACCAGCGGGAACGGCAGGGTCTCCCGGATCGTCAGTCCGGTGAGGAACATGACCAGGCGGTCCACGCCGATACCGATGCCTCCGGTGGGCGGCATCGCGTATTCGAGGGCGTCGAGGAAGTCCTCGTCCAGTTCCATCGCCTCGGGGTCTCCCCCGGCGGCCAGCAGCGACTGGGCGGTCAGCCGCCGGCGCTGCTCCACCGGGTCGGTCAGCTCCGAGTAGGCGGTGCCGAGCTCGGTGCCGAAGGCGACGAGGTCCCAGCGTTCGGCGAGGCGCGGGTCGGTGCGGTGCCGGCGGGTGAGGGGCGACACGTCCGTCGGGAAGTCCTTGTAGAAGGTGGGCAGTCGGGTCCGCTCCTCGACGAGCCGCTCGTACATCTCGAGGACGACGTCGCCGCGCCCGTCGTCCGCGGTGTACGGCACCCCGGCGCGGTCGCACAGCCGGTGCAGTCGGTCCAGTTCCGTGTCCGCGTCGATCTCCTCCCCCAGGGCCTCGGAGATCGCCCCGTGGACGGTCCTGACCGGCCAGGTGCCGGAGATGTCGTACTCCTCGCCGTCCTTGCGGGCGACGGGTGAGCCGAAGGCGGCGGTGGCCGCGCCCTGGATCAGTTCGCGGGCGAGGTCGAGCATCACGTCGTAGTCGGCGAAGGCCTGGTAGGCCTCCAGCATCGTGAACTCGGGGTTGTGCTTGTAGGAGACGCCCTCGTTGCGGAAGGTGCGGCCCAGTTCGAAGACCTTCTCCAGGCCGCCGACGCACAGCCGCTTCAGGTACAGCTCGGGGGCGATGCGCAGGTACAGGTCGAGGTCGTAGGCGTTGATGTGGGTGGTGAAGGGGCGGGCGTTGGCGCCGCCGTGGATCTGCTGCAGCATGGGCGTCTCGACCTCGAGGTAGCCGCGGCTCAGCAGGCCCTCGCGCAGGGCCTGTACGGCGGTGGAGCGGGCCCGGATCACCTCGCGGGCCCCGGGTCTTGAGACCAGGTCGAGGTAGCGCATCCGGACCCTGGCCTCGGGGTCGGCGAGCCCCCGGCGTTTGTCGGGCAGCGGGCGCAGGCACTTGCCGATCAGCTGCCAGTCGGTGACGAAGACGGTGGGTTCGCCCCGGTCGCTGGTGCCCGCCCGGCCGGTGGCGGTGATGTGGTCGCCGATGTCGGTGTCGGCGGTGAAGCGGTCGAGGGCGGGGCCGGACCCGTCCCGGGTGAGGGCGAGTTGGTGGTCGCCGGACCAGTCGCGCAGCACCGCGAAGACGATGCCGCCGAAGTCGCGGACGAGCATGATCCGCCCGGCCACGGTCACCTGGTCGCCGGGCCGGACCTCGGCGAGGGTGTGGGTGCGGGGTGGGATGCCGACCGGATAGGGGTCGGTGCCGTCGGCGTACAGCCGCTCGAGCTTGTGGTGGCGGACGCGCACCTGTTCGGGCAGGCCGGCCAGGGGGTCGTCGGGCCCGGCCTCGTCCCCTCCGGCGAGGCCGAGCGCCGACAGCGACGGCAGGCCCTGGGTGGTGACGGGCCTCACCGCGCCGCTCGGGTGCCCCTTTCCCCAGAGTTTGCGCAGGGACGGTACGGAAACGAAACCTTCGGCGATCGCGGAGGCCAGGCCGATCCGGGCGAGGGCGCCGGCGTCGCCGTAGCAGATGAAGCGGGGGTACCACTCGGGCTGGTACTTGGCGTTGGAGCGGTACAGCGCCTCCAGTTGCCACCACTTGGAGAAGAACAGCAGCAGGCGCCGCCACAGGCGCAGGACCGGGCCGGCGCCGATGCGGGCGCCCTCCTCGAAGGCCGAGCGGAAGACGGCGAAGTTCAGGGAGATCCGGCGCACCCCCAGCTTGGGGGCGGCGGCGCACAGTTCGGCGACCATGAACTCCATCACGCCGTTGGGGGCGCTGCGGTCACGGCGCATCAGGTCGAGGGAGATGCCGTCGCGGCCCCAGGGGACGAAGGAGAGCAGGGCGAGCAGGCGGCCGTCCGCACCGATGGCCTCCACCAGGAGGCAGTCTCCGTCGGCGGGGTCGCCGAGCCGGTCCAGGGCCATGGAGAAGCCGCGTTCGGTCTCGGTGTCGCGCCAGGCGTCGGCCTTGTCGATGACCTCCTCCATCTCCTCGTCGGTGAGGGAGGCGTGGCGGCGGATGCGGGTGGTGGCGCCGGTGCGGCGGACGCGGTGCACGGCCTGCCGGGTGACGCGCATGTCCCGGCCGTCGAGGTCGAAGGCGGCGACGTTGAGGATCGCCTCGTCGCCGAGTTGCAGGGCGCCGAGCCCGGCGCGGGCGTAGGCCCGGGCGCCGTCCTCGGAGGCGCCCATCGCGGCGGGCGCCCAGGCGTGCCGGCGGGCCACGGCCAGCCAGGCGGCGATGGCGTGCGGCCAGGCCTCCCGGTCACCCACGGGGTCGCCGCTGGCGAGGCAGACGCCGGCCTCGACGCGGTAGGTGACGGCGGCCTTGCCGCTGGGCGAGAAGACGACGGCCTTGTCGCGGCGGGTGGCGAAGTAGCCGAGGGAGTCCTGCTCCCCGTAGGCGCCCAGGAGGGCGCGGATGCGGGGCTCCTCGTCGCCGTGCAGGGCGGATTCCATGCGCTGGGAGCGGAAGAGGGTGGCGGCGGCGTTGAGCAGGGCGAGGGCCCCGAAGAGGCCGAGGAGGAAGAACAGGGCGTGGGGCGGGCGCCCGCCGAAGGTCTGCGGCGAGACCAGCCCGCCGCACACGCGGTTGGCGGCCCAGACCAGGTGCTGGCTGTCGGGCAGGGTGCCGGGGAACAGTTCGACCAGGCCCCAGCCGGCGAGGATGCCGACGGCCAGGCCGACGAGCAGGACACCGACGGCGCGGCGCACGGCGGCGCGGCGGGAGGCGGCGTAGAACTCGCCGCGGGCCACGATCAGCAGGACAAGCAGCAGGCCGCACACGACCAGGGACGGGACGGACTCGGCGTACAGGCCGAGGAGGACACCCAGCACGTCGGTCAGGACCACCAGGCCGAGGTACACGACCACCAGCCACCAGGCGATCTTCTTGCGGGCGGCGGTGGCGGCGGCCAGCAGGAAGAGGAAGACGGCGTAGGCGAGGTTGGCGCTGACGGGGACGATCACCAGGTCCAGGAAGCGTACGAGGGGGCGGAGCAGGGTGCGCAGCGGCGGGACGAGGGACAGGAGGGCACACAGCAGCCCGAGGGCGCCGAAGAAGGTCGCGAAACCTTCGGGCACCCGGCTCAGCGGTCCGGTGCCGGGCGGCCGTACCGGACCGGCGCTGTCCTCGGGCGCGGAGGCGTCGGCGGGGGCACTCATGGTTCCGACTGTAGGAAGGGCCCGGCCGAGCCGCCCGTCGAGAGGGGCCGCCGAGGCTCGGGACCTGCGGTTTCCGATAGCCTCGCAGCCGTGACGGAACAGCACTCGCACCAGTTCGAGCGGGGCACGGACGGGCCCAAGGTCATCGTGGTCGGAGTGGACGGCTCCGACTCCTCGCTCCGCGCGGCGGCCTACGCCGCCGGCCTGGCCCGCCGCCAGCGCGCGCTCCTCGCCATCGTCTACGTCCAGCCGGTGATGGCGGCGGGCGCCGCGATGGGGGTGCCGGTGGCGGAGGCGACGGACGAGATCGCCGAGGAACTGGTCGCCTACATCCGGGACTCGACCGAACGCCTGAAGGGGATATTCGAAGTGCGCTGGGAGTTCCACACCTTCCGCGGCGACCCCTACAGCGGCCTGGTGAAGGCGGCGGACGACCTGAAGGCGGACGCGGTGGTGGTGGGCGCGTCGGAACAGGCCGGCCACCGCATCATCGGCTCGGTCGCCGTCCGCCTGGTGAAGACGGGCCGCTGGCCGGTGACGGTGGTCCCGTAGGGCTCACCTCGGTGGCGTGCCGCGTACGCCCACCGCGTGGGCGGCGCGGGCGGGCCCTCACTCCCCCATCAGCAGGCCGTCCTTCGCCGCGCCACGGCTGAGTGCCACGTCGCGGATGCGGTCGCGGACCCCCTCTGCGTCGGCGCCCTGTTCGAGTGCGTGGTTGAGGTTGACGACCCGGCCGGCGTCGACGTCGAACAGCTGTGGGATGAACTCGGCCCTGGTCACCTGCCAGCGGCCGCCCGGGCGGGCGGGCTGGGCGAAGGTGAATCGGGCGATGGTGGACTGGTTGCCGCGTGGGTCCTGTGCGCCCGCGTTGTCGTACATCTCGCCGGCGATCTGGTCGCCCATGCCGTAGACGACCCACGTGCCGTTGACCTTCTCGTACGCCTGCGGGACATGGGCGTGGGCGCCGAGGATCAGGTCGATGTCGGGGCGGTCGCCGGTGCGGGAGGCGGTGAGCCGGCGGGCCAGGGCGAGTTGCTGCTCGTCGGGCGCGTCCTGCCACTCGGTGCCCCAGTGCAGGGAGACGACGACCACGTCGGCCCCTGCCCGCCGGGCGGCCCGGGCGTCGGCGATGATCTGGTCCTCGTTCATGAGGTCGACGGCCCACGGCTCGCCCGGCGGCAGCGGCAGGCCGTCGGTGTCCGAGGTGTAGGCGAGGTGCGCCACCTTGGCCGGGCCCGCGCGCAGGAGGGTGACCGTGTGCGCCTCGGCCTCGGTGCGAGCCGAGCCCGCGTGCCGTACGCCCGCGCCGTCGAGTGCGTCGAGGGTGCGCCGGACGCCCTCGGCGCCGTCGTCGAGGGTGTGGTCGGAGGCGGTGGAGCAGCCGTCGTAACCGGTGGCGGCGAGCGCCCGGGCCACCTCGGGCGGGGACTTGAAGGTGCTCTCCATGTGGCACAGCGCCACATCGGCACGGGAGACCACGGGTTCGACGCCGGCGAGCATCGGGCGGAAGTCGTAGGAGTTCCCGCCGCCGTCGAAGCGGGCGCGGTCGATGATCGAACTGTTCGGGAGCACGTCGCCGGACGCGACGAGCGTGAAGCCGCGCGCGGCCTGCGGGGCCGGGTGCCCGGCGTGGACCGTCGCCCGGTGGTGCTGGGCCTGGCAGGCGGCGCCCCCGGCGAGGACGGCCGTCAGGGCCAGGGCAACCTGTCGTCTGCGTGCAATCATCAGCTCACCCCAGAGTGGTCATATTTAACGACAAACGGTACGAAGGTGAGAGGCCCCGCCACCGACTTCGGCACGCCGATTAGCCCGTCCGGCGGTCGCCCGGAACCGTTCGTCGCGCCGTTCGCCGACGCGATCGACCGTCCGCCGCAGATCTCCGTACGGGCCCTGTCCCGGACGGCCGGCCTGCGGTGCCATACGCGCATGACGGCCGGAACCACCCTCACGAACGGGACGACCGCCGAGCACGAGCTCGCCGCAGTGCAGCGGGAGCACGGCCGGCCCCTCTTCGCCTTCCTCCTGAGGCTGTGTGACGGCGACCGGCAGCGCGCCGAGGACCTGATGCAGGAGACCCTCGTCCGCGCCTGGCAGCACCCCGAGGCGCTGCGCGCCGACGACTTCGCGTCCGTGCGGCCGTGGCTGCTGACCGTGGGACGGCGACTCGCCATCGACGCCCGGCGGGCCCGGCAGGCGCGGCCCGCCGAGGTCGGGGACGCGGTGCTGGAGAACGCGCGGGCGATCGGCGACCACGCCGAACGGGCCGCGGCGACCCTGGACGTGCGCGAGGCTGTGAAGACACTCACTCCGGAGCACCGTGAAGTCCTGGTGCTCGTGTATTTCCAGGGGACGAGTGTGGCGGAGGCCGCGGAGATCCTCGGGATCCCGCCCGGTACGGTGAAGTCCCGCGCGTACTACGCGCTGCGCGCCCTGCGCCGGGTGCTTCCCGGATACGCGGCCGACCTGCGGTGAAACCGACGGCTGAGTCAAACCTCCGTAAAGCGCCTTGCTGAGGACCCCGGTTGAGTAATCGGCTGTCCTCATCCGTGTTCCGGACTGGGGGGCTCGGGGTCCGGATCCGGGCCCGGAGCCGGGCGACGCGAACGCACCGGAGGAAGGCAGGAAGGGATGCTGCACAGAGGTCAAGAGAGCACGGACGGCACCGGCGGCGGTGAACTGGTCGTCCCGATGGCCTGGTTGTACGCCGAGTACATCGCCGACGAGCTGCTCAGGACGGGCGATCTGATGCCGCCGACGTCCATGGAGTTCCGGGCCGGGCGCGACGCGCTGGCACTGACCATCTTCCTCGCGGACACGGACGGCGAACTCTCCGGGATCCGGGTGGTCTCCCAGCTGGAGACCTGGCTGTCGCTGACGGCGTACGACCAGCCGTGGCAGGACTGGGTCGGCGAACGGATGGCCGATCTGGCCGCCGTGGCGCTCGAGTCCGGCGGCCCCACGCCCGACCTCGATCTGGCCGAGGCGGCCTGGCGCTGGCTGGAGGAGACCGAGTTGCTCGCGCCCGATCTGAACGCGGTGCCGGGCGGCGCCGGGGGGGGCGGTGAGGACGAGGGGCCGAAGGTGTGGACGAAGGCCTGGCAACTCGGCCTGCCCCTCGGCCACCTCGCCATCCATCTTTTTTAGATTCGTTTCGATCCGGACCAATCCGCGGCCCGCGTCGCTACGAATCCCTTGGTTGCGATTCTGTCTGTGGCTTGAGTGAATCGGCGGTCTGGTGCGTACCGGTGGGAGCAAGAGTCACCCACCCCGCACCCGACGGCACGAGGATTCGGCATGAGGTCCCAGGAAACGCACCGCGACGTCGCCGCGTACGCGCTCGGCGTGCTGGACGAGGCGGACGCCTTCCGCTTCGAGGACCACCTCATGGAGTGCGCGCGCTGCGCGGCACACGTGACCGAATTCGGTCCCGTCACCCGGCAGATGATGCTGTACCGCCGGTCGACACCGCGGTTCGTGAGCCCGCTCACCCGGCCCGGGCCCCAGTTGTTCGACCGGCTGATGGGCGCGGTGGCGGCCCGGCACAAGGCGACGCGGCGGCGCTTCCTGTACGGCCTGGCCGCCTCGGTGGCGGTCGCCGCGGCCGGACCCGGCGTGGTGATGATGGCCAAGGGCGGCGACGACGGCATGATGCGGGTCGCCGCGACCGACGCGAAGTCGGGTGTGTGGGCCCGGGTGACGACGGCCGACGACTACTCGGGCAGCGACGTGAAGCTCGAGATCAAGGACGGCGCCGGCCCGCGCTCGTGCCGGCTCATCGCCGTCGGCCGGGACGGCTCCGAGCAGATCCTCACCAGCTGGACCGTGCCCAGCCACGACGCCCGCCCGATCACCATGCGGGGCACGTCGTCGATGCACGTCGAGGAGATCGCCCGCTACGACGTGCGCACGGCCCAGGGCGAGCACCTGGTGACGCTGCAGCCGCACTGAGCCCGGGTCACGGCCGGCGCAACGCGGCGCGGGCCCGGTGGACGAAGGCCGGCGGGAGGTTCGGCCACACCGTCCGGGTGCGCTCGACGATCGGGAAGCGGTCGCGCAGGGCGGCGGCGAGAGCGCGGCCGGGTGGGGTCCAGGCGGCGTGCGTGTAGGCGAACGTGGTGAACCGGCCGCCCGGTGCCAGCGACTTCGCCACGGCGTCGAGGGTGTGGTCCCGCGTCCGCGCCGGCATGACGGTCCACGGCAGCCCGGAGACCACCGCGTCCACGGGGCCGTCCACGAGCCCCGCCAGGTCGGCCGCCGAACCGTGCACGACGGTGAGCCGCTCGTCGCGGTGGGTGGCCGCGAGGCGGTCCGCGAGGTGGGCGTTGAGCTCGATGGCGACCAGACGCGCGGTGGGCGGTATGCGCCGCAGCACCGCCTCGGTGAACACGCCGGTGCCGGGGCCGAGTTCGACGACGAGCCGGGCCTCCTCCAGACCGATGTCGCGGGTCATGGCCGCGGCCAGCCGTCGTGAGCTGGCGGCGACCGCGCCGGTCGTGAGGGGGCGTCTGAGGAACTGAGTGGTGATCGACACGGCGGCCATGCTCGGCAGCCGCGGGGTGGCCGCGCGTCGTACGCCGGGGCCGCCCGGGTAGTCCTGCGGTACGACCCCGGTGCAGCCTGCGGGACGACGCGCGTGGCGCCGGACCCCCCCTACCGTGGGCCGGTGTTTCGACTGATCGAGGGCCTGTCGCGCCGGCTGCGGCGCAACCCGCGGCTGCTGGACCTGTGGGTGATGGCGCTGGTGGGGCTGCCTCCGGTGATCCGTGAGCAGGACGGCTGGCGGCCGGTGTGGGTGCAGATCGTGGTGAACGCGGCGCTGGTGCTGCCGCTGTGGTGGCGCCGGCGGGCGCCCGTCGCGGTCGCCGTGGCCGTCACCGCCGCGTTCTGGGTCCAGTACCTGGGCGCGGTGTGGGGAGACGAGCCCGGACGCGGAGTGCTGGCCGTGGCGACGGTCCTGTACACCCTGGCGACGCTGGGGCTGCGTCGCGCGGCCGTGAGGACGGCGGTGTGCGTCGCCGCGGGGGTGGTGCTGTGGACGCCGCGATGGCTCGCGTCCACCGACCCGGCCGGGGCCGGGCCCAGCCCGTGGCTGACTCCGTCGACCGTGGCGGTGTGGCTGGCGGGAGCGTGGGTGTGGGGCGCTTACGTACGGCAGCGGCGGGCGTTCCTCGCCGAGTCCACGCGTCGCGTGGCGGCCGAGGAGCGGGCCCGGATCGCCCGGGAGATCCACGACGTGCTCGCGCACGGCGTCAGCGTCATGGTGCTCAACGCCGAGGGCGGCAGGCTGGCCCGGCACACCGACCCCGCCGCGGTGGACCGCGCGCTGCGGACGATCAGCGCCACCGGCCGCGAGGCCCTCACCGAACTGCGCCAACTGCTGGGCGTGCTGCGGGACCCGGCGACCCTCGACGACCGCGGTCCGGAAGGGGGCCCGACACCGCCGCCCGAACCCCCCGCCGGTGCCCGCGACTCCCGCGAGAAGCCGGACGCCGCGGCCGAGCACACCCTGATGCCACCGCCCCCGACCAGGCCCCCTGGCCTTCCCCCGCCGGCCGCCCCGCGAGCGGGCCTCGGTGACCTGCGGACGCTGGTCGACCGCTTTCCGGGGGCCGCCGAGCTCGACCTGCGGGGGGACCCGCGGGAGGTGCCGCCCGGGGTCGCCGCGCAGGCGTACCGGATCGTGCAGGAGTCCCTCACCAACGTCGCCAAACACGCCTCGCCGGACGCCACGGCCCGCGTCCGGGTCGACGTCGGTACCCCCGGCCCCGGCCGCCGGGTCCGCATCCGCGTCGACAACTCCGCGGGCGGCACCCCCGCCCCCGCGCCCACGCTGCCCTCGGCCGGACGCGGTCTGACCGGCATGCGGGAACGGGCGGCGCTGTACGGCGGCACCGTCGACGCCGGCCGCACGGACGACGGCGGATACCGCGTCGACGCCACCCTGTGGCCGGTGCCCCGGTGACCGGCGCCCGCTCCCCGCACCGCGTCCTGCTCTGCGACGACCAGGAGCTGATCCGCATGGGGTTGCGGATGGTCATCGACAGTCAGCCCGACCTGACCGTCGTCGGGGAGGCCGCGGACGGGGACACGGCCGTGGCCCGCAGTGCCGAACTGGAGCCGGACCTGGTGCTGATGGACGTACGGATGCCAGGCGTCGACGGTCTGGCGGCGACCCGGCGCATCCTCGAGCAGCCCGCCGCGCCCAGGATCCTCGTCGTGACGACGTTCGACCTCGACGAGTACGCCTTCGGCGCCCTGCGCGCGGGCGCGAGCGGGTTCCTGGTCAAGGACGCGGTCGGCGAGGAGATCCTGGTGACGGTCCGGGCGGTGCTGCGGGGCGAGGTGATGATGGCGCCCTCGGTGGTGCGCCGACTCGTGGAGCGCTTCGTGCTGCCTGCCCCCGCGCCCGGGCAGAAGGCCCGCCTGGAGCTGCTGACCGGGCGGGAGCGGGAGGTCCTGGCGCTGGTCGCCCAGGGGCTGAGCAACGGTGAGATCGCCGCGCGGCTCTTCCTGGGCGAGACCACCGTCAAGACCCATCTGGGACGTGTCCTGGGCAAGTTGGGGCTGCGTGACCGGGCGCAGGCGGTCGTCTTCGCCTACGAGAGCGGGCTGGTGCGGGTGGGCGCGTGAGCGCGGGCCGCCGGGTCGCGGCTACTTGAGCAGCCGCGACATCCGGCGGTCCGCGAGCGGCTTCCCGCCCGTCTGGCAGGTGGGGCAGTACTGGAGGGAGGAGTCGCTGAAGGAGACCTCGCGGACGGTGTCGCCGCAGACCGGGCAGGGTTCGCCGGTACGGCCGTGGACGCGCAGGCCGCTCTTCTTCTCCGCCTTCAGCCGGCCGGCCGCGACGCCTCGCGAGCGTTCCACCGCCTCGGTGAGGGTGGTACGCAGGGCCTCGTACAGCCGGGCCGTCTCCTTGGGGCCGAGACTCGCGGCGAGTTTGAAGGGGGACATCTGCGCCGCGTGGAGGATCTCGTCGCTGTAGGCGTTGCCCACTCCGGCGATCAGGCTCTGGTCGCGCAGGGCGCCCTTGATCTGGCGTCTCTCGTCCTTCAGCAGTGCGGCGAACGCCTGTTCGTCGAAGTCCTCGGCGAGCGGGTCCGGGCCGAGGCGGGCGAGTCCCGGGACCTGCTGGGGGTCCTGGACGACGTACACCGCGAGCCGCTTCTGGGTGCCGGCCTCCGTGAGGTCGAAGCCCTCACCCGTCTCCAGCGCGACCCGCAGGGCGAGGGGGCCCTTGCCGGGGCGGGGCGCGCCGTCGGGGAGCCTGTCCTTCCACTGGAGCCAGCCCGCGCGGGCCAGATGGGTCACGAGGTGCGGGCCGCCCTCGGTGGCGAGGTCGAGGAACTTGCCGTACCGGCGCACGGCGGTGACCTCACGGCCCTCGACGGCGGCGAGCGGAGGGTCGTACGTCTTCAGCACGCTGATCGCGACGGGCAGCACGCGCACGATCTCGTGCCCGACCAGGTTCTCGGTCAGGAAGTCCTTGAGCGCTTCGACCTCGGGCAGTTCCGGCATACGTCCAGAGTGCCACCGGGCACCGACGTCGCCACCGGGTTCACTGCCGCACCGGCACCACGAACTCGCACCACACGCACTTGCCGCCGCCCCGCGCCTCCACGCCCCACGCGTCGGTGAGCAGGTCGACCAGGAGCAGCCCGCGCCCGGAGACACCCGACTCCCCGGCCTCGCGGCGACGCGGCAGGGCGCTGGAGGAGTCCTCCACCTCGACCCGCAGCCGCCGCTCGCCGCCGCCGGTGAGCACCCTCAGGGTGACGACGGCGGCGCCCTCGGTGTGCATCAGGGCGTTGGTGATCAGTTCGTCGGCGACCAGTTCGACCTCGTCGGCGCGTTCCTGTGCGCCCCACGCCCGGACCGCGGCCCGGATCATGTGCCGGGCCTGGGTGAGGGCTTCGGGGTCGCCGGGCGCCACGTGCTGCTGGAGCCGGCCGCCGGACTGCGGGGTTTCCAGGCCGCGACGGCGCAGCAGGAGCAGGGCCGCGTCGTCGTCGCCGCCGCGTTCCTCGGCGACGTCGATGAGGCGGTCGGCGAGGTCGCGTACGTCGTCGGGGCCGGAGGCGACCAAGGCGGTGAGTGCCTGCATGCCGTCGTCGAGGTCGGCGCCGGGCTGTTCGACCAGGCCGTCGGTGCACAGGACGAGGGTGTTGCCGGGGTCGAGCTCGAGGGTGCCGACGGGGTATTCGAGGCTGCGGAACTCGGCGGACAGACCGAGCGGCAGCCCGCCCTCGACGGGGACCCGGCGGCAGCCGCCGTCGGCGCCCCGCACCAGCGGGTCGATGTGGCCGGCCCGCACCACCTGCACCACTCCGGTCGCGAGGTCCGCCTCGGCGTACAGGCAGGTCGCGAAGCGGTCGGTGTCGAGTTCATGGAGGAAGACGGAGGCGCGGGCCATCACGGTGGCGGGGGTGTGGCCCTCGGCGGCGTAGGCGCGCAGCACGATACGCAACTGGCCCATGACGGCGGCCGCGTGCGTGTCGTGGCCCTGGACGTCGCCGATGACCGCGCCGACCCGGCCGCCGGGCAGCGGGATGAGGTCGTACCAGTCGCCCCCGATGTCCCGGGCGACGGAGCCCGCGGCGGTGCCGGCGCGGTAGCGGACGGCGACGTCGGCGCCGCGCACGCTGGGGATGGTGCGCGGCAGCATGGCCTGCTGGAGGCCGGAGGCGAGGTCTTTCTCCTGTTCGTAGAACATGGCCCGCTGCAGGCTCTGCGCGATGCTGCTGCCGAGGGCGATCAGCACGTTGCGTTCCTCCGGCGAGAAGCCGCGCCGGTCGCTGTAGAGCAGGCCCATCGCGCCGATCGGCCGGGCCTGGACGATGAGCGGCAGATAGGCGGCCGAGGTGATGTTCAGGTCGGTGAGGTGCGGCCACAGGACGGGGAAGCCCTCGGCGAACTCCTCCGGCGACTCGATGAAGCGCGGGCTGAGGGTGCGCACGACCTCGCTCATCGGGTAGGGCTCGTCGATACGGGTGACCAGGGTGCCGGGCACGAAGCTGCCCTCGGGGCCCTCGGCGATCAGCCGGATCCGGCCGGCCTCGACCAGGCCCATGACCAGGCTGGTGGCGCCCAGATGCGTCAGGCCGTGGGTGTCCTTGAGGACGTCGATGACGTCCTGGACGGTGCGGGCGTGGGCGAGGGCGGCCGTGGTGAGCTGCACGACGTTGGTCTGCTCGCGCCGGGCCGCGTCCTGTGCGGCCTGCTCCTGGCGGGCGGCGATCTCGCCGAGCTCCCGGGTGGCGTCGCGGACGATGCCGATGATGCGGCGCGGGCGGCCGGTCTCGTCGCGCCGGATGTAGCCCTGGGTGTGGGTCCAGCGCAGGACGCCGTCGCGGCGACTGATGCGGAAGTAGGCGCCGTAGTTCTCGCTGCCGTCCTTCAGGGCCTGGGCGATCAGGGTGTCGAGCCGGTGGGCCTCGGCGCGCGGGACCCGGCTCGTGAGGCTCTCGGGGTGGCCGTCGTATTCGTCCGGGCGCAGGTCGAAGACCTCGTGGGCCTGGGCGTCCATGTGGAACAGGCCGCTGTCCAGGTCCCAGTCGAAACTGCCCATCTGGTTGAGCGCCAGGATGTCCGGGTGGGCGGGCCAGTCGTCCGGGAGTGACAGGGCGCTCGCTCCCCGATCAACCATGGAGCCACCTTGCCAGTGTTTGGCCGATTCTTCGACCGGGAGTGACGTGATTGTTTCGCCACGGGGGATCACTTCCGGCTGCTTCACTCACCCGGGTTACACAGGCGGAGCAGGGATAGACGCAGAGTGACGTAGGTTCGGCGCGAGAATGGAGACAGGAGCGCACGGCCATGGACTGGTTCACCGCACCCGGGTACTGGATGAGCCGGCTGGTCTTCCAGCGGGCGCTGGCCGGCGTGTACCTGGTGGCGTTCTGGACGGCGGCCCGGCAGTTCCGCGCGCTGATGGGCGAGCGGGGGATGCTGCCCGTCGCCCGGTACGTCGAGCGGGTGCGGTTCCGCCAGGCGCCGAGCCTGTTCCAACTCCACTACTCGGACCGCTTCTTCGCCTTCTGTGCCTGGACGGGCTGCGCGGTCTCCGCCGCCCTCGCCGCCGGGCTGGACTCCCGCCTCCCCCTGTGGGCGGGGATGTCGCTGTGGCTGCTCCCCTGGCTGCTGTACCTGTCCATCGTCAACGTGGGACAGACCTGGTACGCCTTCGGCTGGGAGTCACTGCTGCTGGAGGTGGGCTTCCTCGCCGTGTTCCTGGGCAACGACGAGGTCGCGCCGCCCGTCGTCGTCCTGTTCCTGCTGCGCTGGATCCTCTTCCGCGTGGAGTTCGGCGCCGGTCTGATCAAGATGCGGGGCGACGCGTGCTGGCGGAAGCTGACCTGCCTCGACTACCACCACGAGACCCAGCCCATGCCAGGCCCGCTGAGCTGGTTCTTCCACCATCTGCCGAGGTCCGCGCACCGGGTGGAGGTCGCGGCCAACCACGTCACCCAACTCGCCGTCCCCGTCCTGCTGTTCACCCCTCAGCCGATCGCCACGGCCGCCGCGTCCCTGATGATCGTCACCCAGCTCTGGCTGGTCCTGTCGGGCAACTTCTCCTGGCTGAACTGGATCACCATCGTGCTGGCCGCGTCCGCCCTGCGGCTCCCGTCCGACGCGCCCGTCAGGGTCCCGGCCACCCCTCTGTGGTACGAGGTGCTGGTCCTCACCGTCGCCGCGCTGCTCCTCGGGCTCAGTTACCACCCCGTGCGCAACATGATCTCGCGCCGCCAGATCATGAACCGCTCCTTCGACCCCCTGCACCTGGTCAACACCTACGGCGCGTTCGGGAGCGTCAGCCGCATCCGGTACGAGGTGGTGATCGAGGGCACCGACGACGCCGTACCGCGCGCGGACTCCGACTGGCGGGAGTACGAGTTCCGGGGCAAGCCGGGCGACCCGCGGCGCTGGCCGCGCCAGTTCGCGCCGTACCACCTGCGCCTGGACTGGCTGATGTGGTTCGCGGCCCTCTCGCCCTCCTACGCGGGGCCCTGGTTCGGCGTCCTGGTGGAACGGCTCCTGGAGAACGACCGGGACACCCTGCGGCTGCTGCGCCGCTCGCCGTTCCCGCCCGACGCCCCGCCGCGCTTCGTCCGGGCCCGCCTCTTCCGCTACCGGTACACGAGCTGGCGCGAGCTGCGGGAGACGGGGGCGTGCTGGGAGCGGACGTACGTGCGGGAGTACCTGCCGCCCACGCGGCTGGCCGGGGCGGCGCAGCGGTCGTGAGGGCGATCCGCCCGTCACAGACCGTACACGCGTGTCGCCGTCCCCGCGAACACCTCCGCGCGCTCCTGCTCCCCCAGGCCGCCCAGCAGCTCCCGCGCGCTGTCGGTGACTTCGGCGTAGGTGGCGGCCAGGGTGCACACCGGCCAGTCCGAGCCGAACATCAGGCGGTGCGGGCCGAAGGCGTCCAGGGCGGTGAGGGTGTACGGGCGGAGGTCGTCGACCTTCCAGGCGGCGGGGTCCGCCTCGGTGACCAGGCCGGAGAGCTTGGCGACCGTGTTGGGGAGGGCGGCGAGCGCGCCGAGGTCGGCGGACCAGCGGTCGAGGGCGCCCGAGGCGATGGGCGGCTTGCCCAGGTGATCGAGGACGAAGGTGAGTTCGGGCAGCGCGGCGGCCACCCGCGCGCAGGCGGGGAGCTGCCGGGGCAGGACGACCAGGTCGTAGACCAGACCGGCCGCGGCGACGGCGGCCAGGCCCCGGCGTACGTCCGGGCGCAGGAGCCACTCGGGGTCGGGCTCGCCCTGGACCTGGTGGCGGATGCCCTTGAGGTGGTCACCGCCGGGCACGTCGCGCAGGCGGGCGAGTTCGTCGGCGATGTCCGGCCGGGTCAGGTCGACCCAGCCGACGACGCCGGCGATCAGGTCGTGGCCGGCGGCGAGGGCCAGGAACTCCGGGGTCTCCTCGGGCACGGTGACCGTCTGGACCAGGACCGTGCGGTCGACTCCGGCCGCCCGTGCCTCGGGGGCGAGGTCGGCGACCGTGAAGGTGCGGCGCAGCGGACTGTCCTCGGGTATCCAGTCCTGGTCCCGGACCGACAGGTCCCAGACGTGGTGGTGGGCGTCCACCGTCATGGCAGCTCCCACACCACGGGCAGCCCCGCGTCCGCGCCCTCGCCGGAGTAGTCGTGCACCACGTCGAGGAGCTCCGCCATCCGGGCCTGCCAGGCGACGTTGACCGGGAGTTTCTCCAGCTCGGCGAGGAGGCGGGCGTAGTCCTCGCACTCCAGGACATGGAAGAGGTCGGTGCCGCTGCGCCAGATGGTCCAGGAGGTGGCGCCGGCCGCCCGGATGGCGTCGGTCAGTTCCTCCGGGACCTCGCGGTGGGCGGCCTCGTACTCGGCGACGCGGTCCGCGCGGACCTTGGTGTGCAGGGCGACTCTCATGACAGGTCCTCCGCGGGTACGGGGGCGTCGGCGGGCACCAGCGCCTTGTCGCGCAGTTCGTGCCAGAAGGCGGACGGCACCGGGCTCGCGAACTGTTCGGCCGCGTCCCGTACCTCGTCGGCCGAACGCGCACCCACCAGAACGCTCGCCACTGCCGGATGGGCTCCGCAGAAGGCCAGGGCGGCGGCGCGCAGCGTGGTGCCGTGGCGTTCCGCGATCTCCTTCAGCTGCAGGGCACGCTCCAGCACCTCCGGGGTCACGGTCGCGTAGTCGTACGTCATGCCCGGTCTCGGGTCCGCCAGCAGACCGGAGTTGAAGGCGCCCCCGATCACGACGGACCTGCCGCGTTCCTCGGCGGCCGGCAGGAGCTCGGTGAGCGCCCGCTGGTCGAGGAGCGTGTAGCGGCCGGCGCACAGCACCACGTCCACGTCGGTGTCGCGGACGAAGCGCGTCAGCATCTCCGCCTGGTTCATGCCCGCACCGATCGCCCCGACCACGCCCTCGGAGCGGAGCCGCTCCAGCGCCGGGTAGCCCTCCCGGAAGGCCTGTTCGGCGTGGTCGTCGGGGTCGTGCAGGTAGACGACGTCGACGCGGTCGAGGCCGAGCCGCTCCAGACTGGCCTCCAGGGTGCGTCGTACGCCGTCCGCGCTGAAGTCCCAGACGCGGCGCAGCGTCGCGGGGACGGCGAAGCCGTTGTCCAGGTCGTCGCCGGTGGCCTCCGTGACGGGTTCCAGGCGACGGCCGACCTTGGTGGAGATCGTGTACTCCGCGCGCGGTCGCTCCCGCAGGGCCGCTCCGAGGCGGCGTTCGGACAGGCCGAGGCCGTAGTGCGGGGCGGTGTCGAAGTAGCGGATGCCCTGCTGCCAGGCGGTGGACAGCGCCTCGTGGGCCTGGTCCTCGCTCACCTCGGTGAACAGGTTGCCGATGGCGGCCGATCCGAAGCCCAGGGCGCTGACCTCGACGTCGCTGCTGCCGAGCCGGTTCACTGCCCCACCGGCCTCAGGCGCAGGCCCTGCATGCCGCCGTCGACGGCGAGGGAGGTGCCGGTGGTGGCGCCGGACAGGGGGCTCGCCAGGTAGGCGACGGCACCGGCGACCTCGGCGGCCGTGACGAGCCGGCCGGTGGGCTGGCGGGCCTGAAGGGCGGCGCGCTCGGCGGCCGGGTCGGCGGCCCGCTCCAGCAGGCGGCCGACCCACGGGGTGTCCACCGTGCCGGGATTGACGCAGTTGACCCGGATGCCCTCGCGGACGTGGTCGGCCGCCATGGCGAGGGTGAGGGAGTACACGGCCCCCTTGGTGGCGCTGTACAGGGCCCGCTGCGGGAGTCCGGCCGTCGCCGCGATGGAGCAGGTGTTGACGATCGCCGCGTGCCGGGACTCCCGCAGGTGCGGCAGGGCCGCGCGGGTGACGCGGACCATGCCGACCACGTTGACGTCGAGGACGCGGTGCCACTCGGCGTCGTCGTTGTCCTCGACGGTGCCCTGGGCTCCGATGCCCGCGTTGTTGACCACCACGTCGAGGCCGCCGAGGTCGGCGACCGCGGCCGCCACCGCCGCTCGTACCGAGGCGTCGTCGGTGACGTCCGCCCGGTACCCGAGCAGCGGCTTGTCCACCGCGGACGGGTCGAGGTCGAGGACGGCGACCTGGGCGCCGCGAGCGGCGAGGAGTTCCGCCGTGGCCCGTCCGATGCCGGAGGCTCCGCCGGTCACCAGGGCCTTGAGCCCCTCGAAGTCGGTCATGCCGCCTGTCCCTTCTTCGCGTCGAGGTCGGCGACCCAGAAATCGCCGTCGGGGAAGGTGTACCGCGCGATCGACTCGGGACGCATGGCGGCCGAGAAGCCGGGCGCGGTGGGTGCCCTGTAGTGACCCTCGCGGATCACCACCGGGTCGATGAAGTGGTCGTGCAGATGGTCGACGTACTCGATCACCCGGTTCTCGGTGGTGCCGGTGACCGCCACGTAGTCGAACATGGACAGGTGCTGGACGAGTTCGCACAGGCCGACGCCTCCCGCGTGCGGGCAGACCGGCACGCCGAACTTGGCGGCGAGCAGCAGGATCGCGAGGTTCTCGTTGACCCCGCCGACGCGGGCCGCGTCGATCTGCACCACGTCGAGGGCGCCGGCCTGCAGCAGCTGCTTGAACACGATCCGGTTCTGCACGTGCTCGCCGGTGGCCACCTTCACCGGCGCGACGGCCTCCCGGATCGCCGCGTGGCCGAGGACGTCGTCGGGGCTGGTGGGCTCCTCGATCCAGTACGGGTCGAACTCGGCCAGCGCCCTGGTCCAGCGGATGGCCTCCGCCACGTCCCAGCGCTGGTTGGCGTCGATCGCCATCCGGACGTCGGGGCCGACGACCGAGCGGGCCACCCGGCAGCGGCGGATGTCGTCCGCCAGATCGGCGCCGACCTTCAGCTTGATCTGCGTGAAGCCGTCGGCGACCGCCTGGGCGGCGAGCCGGGTGAGCTTCTCGTCGCTGTAGCCGAGCCAGCCGGCCGAGGTGGTGTAAGCCGGGTAGCCCCGCTCCAGCAGGCGGGGGATCCGCTCGGCGGCGCCCTGCCGGCCACGGCGCAGGATGTCCAGCGCCTCGTCGGGGGTCAGGGCGTCCGTCAGGTAGCGGAAGTCGATCTGGCCGACCAGCCACTCGGGGTCGGCCTCGGCGAGCAGCCGCCACAGCGGCTTGTCGGCGCACTTGGCGGCGAGGTCCCACACGGCGTTGGTGACCGCGCCGATCGCCATGTGCATCACGCCCTTCTCGGGACCGAGCCAGCGCAGCTGGCTGTCGCCGATGAGGTCGCGGTACACGGTGCCGGGGTCCGCGCACAGCTCGTCGACGGACCGTCCGACCACGTGGTGGCGCAGCGCGTGGATCGCGGCGACCTGGACATCGTTGCCCCGCCCGATGGTGAACGTGAAACCGTGGCCCTCGAGACCGTCCTCGGCGTCGGTGCGCAGCACGACGTACGCGGCCGAGTAGTCGGGGTCCGGGTTCATCGCGTCGGAGCCGTCGAGCTCCCGCGAGGTCGGGAACCGGATGTCGTAGGTGTCGAGCGCGGAGATGCGGCGAGGGGGGCCGGGCGTCGGGGACACGGAGGGCCTTTCGGTCGGGGGCTGGGAGGGGGTCAGTCCTGGGCGCGGCCCGTGGTCACGCGGGCGATCATGAGAGCGACAAGGATGATCCCGCCGTAGATGGCGTCGATCCAGAACGACGGCACCTGTGCCATCGTGAGCATGGTCTTGACCACGCCCAGCAGCAGCACGCCGGTGAGGGCCCCGAACATGGTGCCCCGGCCGCCGTCGAGGCTGATGCCCCCGATGACGGCCGCGGCGAACACCGTGAAGATCATGTTCTGGCCCTGGTTGGCGCCGATCGCGCCCACGTAGCCGGTGTACATGAGGCCGCCGAGCGAGGCGAGCACACCGGCGACGACGTAGACGCCGAGCCGGACACGGTCGACGCGGATGCCCGCGGCGCGGGCCGCTTCCAGGTTGCCGCCGATGGCGTACAGCGAGCGGCCCACGCGGTGGTACTTGAGGATCCCGCCGGCGACGGCGAAGGCGGCGGCGGCGACCCACACCGACAGCGGGATGCGCAGGAACGTGGAGGTGGCCAGCGAGAAGAACGCGTCCGGCATGCCGAACAGCGTCTTGCCCTTGGTGGCGCCGACGAGCAGTCCGCGCAGGATGATCAGCATGGCCAGCGTGACGATGAAAGCGTTGAGCTTCACCTTCACCACCAGGATGCCGTTGAAGGCGCCGATGACCGCGCCCACCACGGGGATGGCCAGCAGGGCCAGCCAGGCGGGGAGTTCGCTCCCCCAGCCGGCCTGGGCGGCCGGCAGCACCAGGAGCGCCGCGACCGCCGGCGCGATGCCCACCACCGACTCGAGCGACAGGTCGAACTTGCCGGTGATGAGGACCAGGGACTCGGCGAGCACCACCATCGCGAGCGCGGCGGACGAGGCCAGGATGGAGATCAGGGTGGCTTGGGTGAAGAACGAGTCGTTCAGCAGGGCGCCCAGCACGAGGAGCAGCAACAGCGCAGGGACGAGGGCGAGTTCGCGTGCCCGGCGCACCAGCACGGCCCGAGCCGACCGGGCGTCGGGCACCCTCACCGGCTTCACCGGCGGAGCCTTCGTGTCAGCCATGGTCAACTCCTTCGATGGAGGCGATCAGCTCGTGGTCGCGCCAGCCCGCCGGGTGCTCGGCGACGACACGGCCGTGGAAGAGGACGAGGACGCGGTCGCAGCGCCTGAGGTCGTCGAGTTCGTCGGAGACGACCAGGACGGCCGTGCCGTCCTCGCGGGCGCTGTCGACGCGGGCGAGCAGCGACTCCTTGGACTTCACGTCGACGCCCGCGGTGGGGTTGATGAGGACGAGCAGCCGGGGTTCGGAGGCGAGGGCGCGGGCCATGACGACCTTCTGCGCGTTTCCTCCGGACAGGTCGGAGACCGGCTGTTCGGGGCCCTCGGCGTGGATGTCGAGGCGGTCGATCAGCTCGGCGGCGAAGCCGCGCCGGCGGTCGGTGCCGACGAAGCCGAAGCGGCCGAGCCGGTCGAGGACGCTCATGGTGGCGTTGTCGCCGATGGTCATCCCGGCGACCAGTCCCTGCTCGTGCCGGTCACGCGGCACGCAGCCGACTCCGGCCGTGAGGGCGGCCTGCACGGACCCGAACCTCATGGGTTCGCCGTCGAGCAGGGCCGTTCCGCCGGTCGGTGTGCGCAGGCCCGCGAAGGCCTCCGCCAGTTCGATCTTGCCGCTCGCGCTGGAGCCGGCGAGCCCGACGACCTCGCCGCGGCGCACGGTCAGGTCGACGTCCTCGTACGTCGGCGAGCTGAGCCCGCGCGCGTCGAGGAGGACGGGTGCCGCCTCGTCGACGGCCCTTTCCCGCAGGCCCTGTTCGGCGATCGCCTCGATGGACTCCCCCGCCATCGCCTCCACCAGCGCCGCCCTCGGCAGGTCGGCGACCGGGGCCGTGGTGATCCAGCGGGCGTCGCGCAGGACGGTGACGGTCTGGCAGACCTCGTACACCTCCTGCAGATGGTGCGAGATGAAAAGGAAGGTGACGCCGGAGTCCTGGAGTGCGCGCATCCGGCTGAACAGCCGCTCGATCTCACGGTTGTCGAGCTGGGCGGTCGGCTCGTCGAGGATGATGAAGCGGGCGCCGAAACTCAACGCCCGGGCGATCTCCACCATTTGACGGTCCTCGACCTTGAGGTCGGCGGTGCGCGCGTCCGGGTCGACCCGGACGTCCCAGGTGTCGAGGAGCTGGGCGGCCTCGCCGCGCAGCCTCCGCCAGCTGATGAACCCCCTCTGCAGGGGCTGCCGGTTGATGCTGTGCTTATCCGGGGGACAACCCCCGGACCCCCGGCCGACCCTGGAGTTGAGGCGTGTCGACCTGGCGGCGTGAATCTCCGCCATGAAGAGATTTTCGGCAACCGTGAGTTCCGGAACGAGGGTGGGGTGCTGGTAGACGCAGGCGACCTTGCGGCGCCACGCGTCGCGGTCGGTGAGCGGGGGCGCGGGCTCGCCGTCGAAGCGGACCGTACCCTCGTCGGGCGCCTCCAGGCCGGTGAGGACCCTCACCAGCGTCGACTTGCCGGCACCGTTGCGGCCGACGAGGGCGTGGGACTCGCCGGGCAGCACGGTGAGCCGGCCGTCCGCGAGGGCGGTGGTGGGGCCGTACCGCTTGACGACGTCCCGCGCCTCGACGAGCGGTACGGCCGGGGTTTCCTGGGCGCTCATTTGACCGTGTTGCCCCAGAGCTTGGGGTCGTCGACGTTGTCCTTGGTGACCAGCGGCGCGGGCAGTTGGTCCTCCAGGATGCCGTTGGGCAGCCGGACGATGGTCGAGTCGTGGTCGGTCGGGCCCGGCTTGAAGGTCTTCCCCTCCATCGCCGCCTTGATGTAGTACATGCCGTACTTGGCGTAGGCGTCGGCGGGCTGGGAGACCGTCGCGTCGATCTCGCCCTTGCGGAGGGCGTCGAACTCCTGCGGGATGCCGTCGTTGGAGACGATCGTGATATGGCCCGCGGTGCCGGCCGTCTTGAGCAGCCCCTTCGCCTTGAGGGTCTGCAGGGTCGGGGCGAGGTAGACGCCGCCTGCCTGCATGTAGATGCCCTTGATGTCGGGGTTGGCGTTGAGCAGGGTGCCCAGTTGGGAGGCGGCCGTGTCGGACTCCCACTTGGCGGGGATCTCCAGGACCTTCAGCTTGGGGTACTTCGTCTTCACGCAGGACCGGAACGCCTGGGAGCGGTCCCGGCCGTTGACCGAGGCCAGGTCGCCCATGATCTGCACGACCTTGCCGCTGGTGACGTGCTGGCCCAGGTAGTCGCAGGCTTTCGTGCCGTACGCCACGTTGTCGGCGCGCACGACCATGGCGACCTTGCCCTTGTCGGGCGCCACGTCGACGGCGACGACCGGCACGCCCTTGCGGTCGGCCTGGGCGAGGCCGGCCTCGATGGCGGCGCTGTCCAGCGGGGCCACGACGAGGCCCTTCACGCCCTGGTTGAGCTGGTTGTTGATGTCGGTGATCTGCTGCGAGGGGTCACTGTTGGAGTTGACCGTCTTCAGCGCGTCGACGCCCTGGGACTTGGCCATCTTCGGCACGTAGTCGTTGTACGACTGCCAGAACGGCGAGGTCAGCAGGGGCAGGATCACCCCGACCTTGCCGGTGCCGCCGCCTCCGGCGCTGCCGGAACCAGCCGTGTCCTTGGTACTTCCGCACGCGGCGAGCGCGAGCGAGGCGCTCGCGGCCACGGCGACCGCCGCGACCATCCGCATTCTGTTCCGCTTGCCCACTGTCCTGCCGTGCATCTGGCGGCTCCTCGTTGAGCGTCTTCGAGCAGATGACGGCATACTTATCAGACCACTCGCTCGCTACAACACCCTTCCGCGCCAGATTTTCGCAGATTCAGGCCGTAGTGGTCGGACCACCTTGGCGGTTAGACTTCGGCGCACCCGGTGAGTGGAGGAACGGCGTGGACGAGACAGCCCCACAGAAGGGCACCGTGACGCAGCGCGCCATCGAGCAGATCAAGGCGTTGATCGCGGAGGGCCGCCTCGAGCCGGGCCAGCGGCTGCCCACCGAGCGCGATCTCGCCGCCCAGCTGGGAATCTCCCGCAGCTCGATGCGGGAGGCGATCCGTGCGCTGACGGTGCTGGGCGTCCTGGAGGCCCGGCACGGTTCCGGCATCTACGTCACCCAGCTCGAGGCCGGCGATCTGCTGGAGACGTTCGGTGTGGTGGCCGACCTCTCGCGCGGCCCGCGTCTGGTGGAACTGCTGGAGGTGCGGCGGATCCTGGAGTCGACGGCGACCGCGCTGGCGGCGGCCCGCATCACGCCGGACCAGCTCGCGGAGGTGGAGAAGCACCTCACCGCGATGAACGCCACCGAGGACCCCGAGGTGATCCTCGCCCACGACCTCGCCTTCCACCGCGAGATCGCCATGGCCGCCGGCAACGACACCATGGCGGCGATCCTGGAGGGCCTCTCCTCGCGGACGTTCCGGGCCCGCGTGTGGCGCGGCTACCAGGAGGAGGGCGCCTTCGCCCGCACCCGCCGCGAGCACGCGGCGATCCACCGCGCCCTGGTCGCCCACGACCCGGAAGCGGCACGAGCGGCGGCGGCAGCGCACGTGGGCGAGGTGGAGGAATGGCTGCGGGCGCAGCTCGGAGCGTAGGCCGCCGGTTCAGGCGCTCGGTGGGCCGGTGTGCTGGGCCTGGGTCTCGGACCACTCCCGCAGCTCGTTGGCGCCCACCTCCTCGATGGTCGCCCGCAGGGCGGCGCGGGCCGTCGCGTCGCGTTCCTCCGGCGGCAGCAGCCGGTAGCGGTCGACGGCGCGCCGCAGCGTCTCGTGGGACTGGCCGCACACGACCCAGCGCGCCCCCGGGTTGAAGAGCTGGCGCACGCCGGTGAAGAAGACGGCACCGCCGGCGATCAGCGCCGTCAGCCACGCGGGAGCGTGCAGCCCGGCCGCCACCACCGTCGAGGAGGTGGCGACGAGGGCACCGAGTTCCGTCGCGTAGTGCATCCGACGCGACCGGTCCCGGGTGCGCCCGTAGAAGACCAAGTCCCGCTGCGCGAGCGCCAGTACCGGGTCGGGCTCCGACGCCCAGTCCCGGCCGGCGGCCGTTGTTCTGCTCATCGGCACATCATGCCCAAGACGGCGGCTTATTGGATTGCCCGGGTCCCGGCACGAGGAAGACATACCGGCCCTGCGAACCGAGCCCTACGACGACGTGGTCAACTCCTCGCGCGCGGAGGGCGGCCCTGGCGGCCGGTCACCCCCCGCTCGAAGGATCCGCGTCTCGTGGCGGACGACTTGGACGAGAAGCACGTCCGGTTCTCCGTGGTGGAGCTGGGCGCCGGCACACTGATCGGCGCGGCGGTGCTCTGGGGCATCGCCAACCACAACCGCTCGGCCCACATGGGACTCGGCCTGCTGCCCTCCTCCCGCGGCGAGGGCTACGGCACCGACGGGGTCGCGGTCCTGTGCCATTACGGCTTCGTCGTCCGCGGCCTGCAGCGCCTCCAGATCGAGACCCTGTCCGACGACACCGCGATGCTCCGCGGCCTGGGTACTGGGCGAGTTCCTGGACGAGGTGGTGCTGGGGCTCCTCGCCCAGGAATGGAAGCCGGGCCGGAAGGGTTAGCCGAGGAGGCCCCCGGCCCTGGTGGGTACTCGTCGGCTGCTGCGAAGGGAGTCAGCGGATGAGCGCTCTCACTCACTGGCTCGAACATCTGTCCGGGCCTGTGGTGTACGTCGTGGTCGTCGGGCTGGTCTTCGCCGAGGACGCGTTCTTCCTCGGGTTCGTGCTGCCGGGCGAGACCGCGGTGATCGTCGGTGGGGTGCTGGCCCGCCAGGGGGTGGTCGAGCTGGTGTGGCTGGCCGTCGCCGTCGTCCTCGCGGCGATCGCCGGGGACGGCGTCGGGTACGCGCTCGGCCGCCGGCTGGGGCCGCCGGTCCTGCACAGCCGCCTGCTGCGCAGGCACGCCCACGGCGCGGACAAGGCACGCGACCTCATCCTCCGGCGCGGCCCCGCGGCCGTCTTCATCGGCCGGTTCGTCGCCCTCTTCCGTTCCCTGGTCCCGGCGCTGGCGGGCGCCTCGAACATGCCGTACCGCCGGTTCTTCCTCTACAACGCGCTCGGCGGCCTGGTGTGGGGCGTCGGCAACGCCGTCCTCGGGTACGCGCTGGGCGCCGCCTACCAACGGGCCGAGGGGCTGATCGGCAAGACCCTGGCGCTGGTGGTGGCGGCCCTGGCGCTGGTGACCCTGGTCGTCTGGCGGATCCGCCGGCATCGCCGGGACCGGGCAGAAAGCGGGGACTGAGACCGCTCCGCTCGGATGTGCCGTCAGACCTGCGACCGGTACAGCCCGAACCCGGCGATGTGCACGGCGCCCCGCGCGCCCGTCACCCGCAGTCGCCAGCGCTGGGCCCGTACCGGCGCCGGCAGGAGCAGGATGCGGCTCGCGCCGATCGTTCCGGCCGCGGCCGCCTGCGTCCAGGAACCGTCGAGCCAGGCCTCCACGACGAAGCTCTCGACCTGCTGGCCGTGCCGGGTGTCCTCGGCCAGGCGGACCCGGTCGACCTCCCGCGCACGGCCGAGGTCGACGGTGATCCCGCTCGCGGTGCGCGTGGTGCGCGCCCCCCGGGCCAGGTCCTGCGGGAGTTCGCTGTCGATGCGGGCGCGGAACTCCCGCAGCCGGGCGACGTCGGTGTCGTGCAGCCGGCCGTCCGTGTCCGGCGGGACGTTGAGCAGCAGGACCGAGTTGCGGCCCACCGAGCCGAACCAGATCTTCGTCAAGTCGTCGACTGATTTGGGGAGTTGGTCCGAGTGGTAGAACCAGCCGTCGCGGATGGACACATCGCACTCGGCGGGCCACCACTGGAGGTAGTCCGTCTTCGGCTGGGCCGTCACCAGCACGGCGCGGCTGCCCTCGTCGGCGGTGTCGTACGACAGCGCCCAGTCGGTACGCCCGTACTGGTTCTCCTTGACCGGGATGACGCTCCACTCGTTCTCGCGCGCCAGCCCGTCCTCGTTGCCGACCCAGCGCAGGTCGGGGCCGGTCACGGCGATCGCGGCGTCCGGGGCGAGGGTGCGCACCAGGGCGTACCAGCTGTCCCAGTCGTAGTTCTCCACCTTGTCGGGCGGGATGTGGCCCTGGGCGCCGTCGAACCACACCTCGTCGACGGGACCGTACTCGGTGAGCACCTCGTGGAGCGTGTTGAGCATGTGGGCGCCGTAGTCGGTCCCCTGGAAGGTGTAGAAGCGGTCCGGGGTGCGGTCGTCGCCCGGGACCAGGGTGGGGATGGTGCGCGGGGTGCGGGCGCTGCCGTTGGCGTAGACGCCGTGCAGATACTGGTTCTCGTCGGCGGGCGAGATGTAGACGCCGACCTTGAGGCCGTGCCGACGCATGGAGTCGGCGAAGGAGCGCAGCACGTCGCCGTGGCCGTCCTGCCAACTGCTGGAGGCCACCGTGTGCCTGGTGTACCGGGACGGGTAGAGCACGAAGCCGTCGTGGTGCTTGACGGTGAGGATGGCGAGCCGGAAGCCGCCGTCGCGCAGGGCGCGGGCCCACTGGTCGGTGTCGAGCCCGGTCGGCTGGAAGACATCGGGGTCCTCGTCGCCGGTGCCCCACTCCAGGCCGGTGAAGGTGTTCACGCCGAAGTGCAGGAACCCGGTCTGTTCCAGCGCCTGCCAGGCGATCTGCCGTGCGGTGGGCCGGACTCGGGACGCCTTGCGGACCAGCTCGTCCGGGGTGTCGTCGGGGCTGACGGGGATGCGGGAACGGTCGTCGGAGGCGCTCGCGGAGGGGGCCGCGGCCGCGGGGAGGCCGGAGGTGGCGAGCGCGGAGACCGACAGGGCGGCCGAGGTGACGAAGAGGCGTCTGGAGAGGGCCATGGGGATCGGACTCCTCGGTTCAGTGGATGGTGAGGTACCAGACGGCGGGCGGGCGCTGGTCCGGCGGGTACTGGACGATGCGGCCGTCGTCGGTCACGGTCAGCGCCATCTGCGTGATCGCGTCGACGAGCTCGTAGCCGCCGGCCGTCCGGGTCAGCTGCCAGCGCTGCAGGGTGGAGGTGGCGTCGCAGGGCTGCCGGCTCGCCTCGAGTCCCGGCTGGAGCGGCGCGTTCAGCGTCAGCTTGCCGCCGCTGATCTCCAGACAGCCGTCGGCGGAGCGCAGGCTCGCGTATCCGTCGGCGGTCCGCGTGAGCCGGGCCGTGAAGGACTGGCCGGTCGTACGGAAGGTGTAGGTGCCGTCCGCCACGGGCAGCCGCGTCAGGTCCCGCCGGCCGGGCGCGTGCCCGACGGCCGTGGCGCGGGCGGTGAACCCGGCGTAGGTGGCGTCGGGACGCGGGTCACCCCAGGTCGCCTGCGCGATGTGCCGTAGCGCGGGCCAGAGTTCGACGGCGACCTCGTTCTCCGTCTCACCGCTGCCGTTGTCGGGCCAGAGGCTGATCTTCGCGCCGGTGACGCCCTTGCTGGAGGCCACCTTCTCGCCCTCGAAGCTGCGCGGGTCCCAGCTCTGGTCGTACAGCGACCCGGTGTCGCTGTGGAAGCCGCCGCGCACCAGGTACAGCGAGTAGGCGGCGTTCTCCACCTGGTAGCCCTGCGCGATCAGAGCGCTGGGTTTCACGGCCACGTTCAGCCAGTGCTCGACGGTCGTCCCCGCCGCCACCGGCACGGTGTTGGCGCCGGTCAACCCGTCGTTCCAGATGCGCAGCCGCTTGCCCTTGCTCGCGGCGTAGGCCTGGACACGGTTGATGAAGTCCACGTAAGCGTCCTGCGGAGTGGCGTTCGGACCGTACTTGTCCTGCGCGTACCTCAGCATCTGCGGGTACTTGGCGTAGTCGGAGCCGAGCATGTACTCGTCGGCACCCATGTGCCAGGACTTCGCGGTGAACACCTGCGCGTACTCGTCCATCAGGCTGGTGTAGTAGGCGAAGGCGGCCTGCTGGGTGACGTCGAGGCGGGCGGGCTGCTTGTTGCCGTCGGAGTCGGTGAGCTGCAGGTCGGGGCGGTTCTCGATCCACGGGTCCATGTGGCCCGGGGAGTTGATCTCCGGGATGATCTCGACGTGGTACCTGTCGCCGAGCGCGACGAGCCGGCGTATCTCGTCCTTGGTGTAGTAGCCCCAGGTGTCGGCCTCGGGGTGCGCGTCGCTCTTCACCTTGAGTTCGAGGAGCAACTGGTTGAGCTTGTGGTACGCCATCTCCCGGACCAGGTTCTCCAGCCAGGGCAGCGAGACGTGGATATAGCAGGCGCACACGCCCACGCCCCGCTCCCGGTAGCGCGGTACGTCGACCGTGCGCCCCGCGGGTATCCGGTCGCCCTGCGCGAGGAGTTGGAGGAGGGTGCGGGTGCCGTAGAAGGCGCCGGTCTCGGTGGCACCGGTCACCGACAGCCGCCGGCCGGCGCTGAGTTCGTAGCCCTCGGCCCCCAGCGCGCCCCGGGAGGGGCGGACGTCGATCACGATGTCCCCGGCGCGGGCACCACCCGGGACGACCGGGACGCTGCCGTGGCCGGCTGCCCGCAGGTCGTCGGCGAGCGTGTCGGCCACCCGCCGCCCCGCCGGGCTGTCGGCGACCAGCCGCACACCCTTCCCGTACGCGTAACTGCCGTGCCCCGGCGTCCAGTCGGTCAGAGCCGGCACGGTGACCGGCGCCGTCGGCTGTGCGTCTCGCGCGACCGCCTGGACCGGCGTCACCAGCAGCGTCAGGACCGCCGTGACGCCGAGCAGCCGCAGCAGTCGCTTCCTGACCTCACCCATGCCAGTCCACCTTGAAGACCCACACGTGCGCTCCCGCCTTACGGGCTGTCTCGGGTACGTCGATCACCAGGGCCCCCTTGCTGACCGTCCAGCTCAGCGGCCGGTCGTGGCCGAGCATGGTCACCCGGTCGCCGGGCCGGACCGGTACCGGTGCCTCGACGGTGAGCTTGGCGCCGGGCCGGGTCAGGGAGTGGATGTAGAAGGCCTCGTTCGGGCGGACGGTGAACCGCAGGTCGGCCCCGAGCTGCGCCATCCGGGACCAGTACGTGGTGTCGTAGACCGCCTCGCCGTTGACCTTCAGCCAGGCGCCCGTCTCCCGCAGCCGGGTCTGGAGGATCGGCGCGATGGTGCCGTCGGCGCGCGGGCCGATGTCGAGCAGGAAGTTGCCGTTCTTGGAGACGATGTCGACGAGACTGTGCACGACCTCCTCGGCCGTCATGTAGGAGTCGTCGGGGGTCGCCTGGTTGTAGCCGTAGCTGAAGGGGTCGAGGCCGCGGCTGGACTCCCACTTGGCGACGACCGTGTTGTCGTACGTCGTGTACTCGGGGGTCGTGAAGTCGTGGAAGGCGATGCCGGAGCGGTTGTTGACCGTCACGTCGATCGGACGGGCCCGGTTCTTGGCGTGGTTGAAGTACTCGGCGAGGACGTGCGGGCTGTCGTTCACGCCGCCGATGTCGCACCAGATGATCTCCGGGTCGTAGCCGTGGATCAGTTCGAGCATCTGCGGGGCCTGGTAGTCCCGCACATAGTCCTTGCCCGCGGTGTATCCGGTGTACGGGACGGGGGCGAGCGTGTACGGGTTGCGCGGGGCGTGGCCCATCCAGGGGTTGTCCGGGTTGAACCACTCGGGCATGGAGAAGTAGAGGCCGCGGTGGAGTTCGGGGGCGTACCGCCGCGACGCCTCGAACAGTTCCTTCACGAGGTCCCGTTTCGGGCCCATCTTCACGGCGTTGCGGTCGGACACCTTGGTGTCCCACAGCGCGAAGCCCTCGTGGTGCTTGGAGGTCAGGACGTGGTACTGGGCGCCGGCGTCCCGGAACAGCTCCACCCAGGCGCGCGGGTCGAAGTGCTGCGCCGTGAAGCGCGGGATGAAGTCGTCGTAGGCGAAGTCCGCGCCATAGGTGTCCCGGTGATGAGCGTAGGTGGGGTTGTTGGGGTCCTGCATCTGGTCCCAGTACCACTCGGCGTACTGCTTGCCGACCGGGGCCCAGGCGGGCACCGAGTAGACGCCCCAGTGGATGAAGATGCCGAACTTGGCGCCCTGGAACCAGTAGGGCGCCTGGTGGCCGTCCAACGAGGCCTCGGTGGGCTGGTAGTCGGCGGTTCCGAGAGTCAACGAGCGCTGCTGGGAGGTGACTTGCCTGCCTCGTCCCGTGACGCTCACCGAACCGTCCCGCCGCGTTCCGGGCGCGGTGCCCGCGCGGTTGCGGATGCCGACGCGGACGCGGGCCTGCTCGCCGGGGTCGAGGCGGCGGACCCGGGCGGGCTCGACGGTACGGGCGCCGGGGACGTCGACGTGGACGGACACCTCGTCGCCGGCCAGGATCGCGAAGGTGCCCGCGTTGACGACGGTCGCCTCGATGCTCTGGGCGCCGCTGGACTCCAGCAGGGAACTGGTGGAGTGGACGTCGTGCAGGGCCAACGCCCGCCCCTGGGCGGCCGGTTGGAGGGTGAGCGCGAAGACGTGCAGGGCGGCCTTGCCGGCCTCGGCGGGGTTGATGACCGGCAGGGTGACGGCGACGGCCTCACGCCGCGGGTCGGTCCACACCTGCGAGGTGCCGATCCCGACGCTGTGGGCGTCCTTGGTGCCGTCCGGCTGGTAGCGGTAGGGCGCCGACAGCGAGCCGCCCGCCGCGTACCAGTCGGCGCCGGTCAGGCCGGCGGTGGACGTCGTCCCGTCGGCGTAGTGGACCGTGGCCTTCCCGGAGGCGTCGCCGTAACTGCCGGCGGTGAGGAAGGCGGCGGACAGATAGCGGCCCCGGGGCAGCTCGACGCGCTGGCCGAGCGCGACCACGTTGTTCCTGGCGCCCGCCGCAGAGGACGGGAAGTCGAAGGGGACGCCGTCCACCTCGACGCGGCCCGCGGGCAGTTCCTCGCCGGGGAACGTGTAGCCGGAGCCGTCGAAGTCGCCGCCGCGGGCGGTGGCGGTGTCGATGCCGTCGTTGTCGAACAGGGAGTCGAGCGGGACGGGGACCGGGTCGGGGACGGGAACCCACCGCGGTGCGCCCGAGCCGGCGACCGACTCGGCGGCGCGGGCCTCGCTCGCCACGGAGAGGGGAAGGGCGCCGGCGGCGGTGACGGCCACCGCGGCACCCAGAACCTGACGTCTTGGACAGGGACTCATCAGCGGCTCCCATTCATCGGATGTCTGATCATTGGGCTGGCTCCTGAGCCTGTCAATGCGTCAGGAACAGGCCACAGTTACCCCAGTGATCCGATGACCTGCGGGTCAGTGACGGGCGGCCCGCGAAAAGTCCAAGAAGAGCCGCCCGAATGTCCAAGCGCCGGTGCTCTCGACGCCGGGCGCGCGGCGGGGCAGAGTGCTCCCATACTCACGAGTAGCCACGCATCGCACCTCCGAGGAGCCCCCGTGACCAGCTGGGTCGGCCGGACCGCCACCGAGATCGCCGCCGCCGTACGCGAGAAGCGGGCCACGCCCCGCGAGGTGGTCGCCGAGCACCTCGACCGGATCGAGCGGCTGGACGGGCGGGTCGGCGCCTTCCGGGTCGTCCGGGCGAAGGCGGCGCTCGCCGAGGCCGACGAGGTGGGCTCGCGCGGCGATCTGGCCGAACTGCCGCTGGCCGGCGTGCCGGTGGCGGTCAAGGACAACCTCGCCGTGCGCGGCGAGTCCAACCGCGTCGGCTCCGCCGCGACCCCGGACACGCCGGCCGCCGAGGACCATGTCACGGTGGCCCGGCTGCGGGCGGCGGGCGCGGTGGTGGTGGGCCTGACGAACGTGCCCGAGCTGTGTGTCTTCGGCACCACCGAGGGCGTACACGGCACCGCCCGCAACCCGTGGGACCTCACCCGCACGGCCGGCGGCTCCTCCGGCGGCAGCGGTGCCGCGGTCGCCGCCGGCTTCACGCCGATCGCCCTCGGCAACGACGGCATGGGCTCCCTGCGCATCCCCGCCGCCAACTGCGGCCTCGTCACCATCAAGCCCGGCCACGGCGTGGTCCCGGCGGGCATCAGCGAGGGTGACTGGTTCGGCATGTCCGAGAACGGCCCCCTCGCGACGACCGTCGAGGACGCGCGCCTGATGCTGTCGGTCCTCGCGGACCCGGGCGCGGTACGGCCGTCCGAGCCGGGCATGCGCCGGGTCGCCGTCTCCCTGCGCAGCCCCCTGGTCGGCGTCACCGTCAGCCGGCCGTACGCCACGGCCGCCCGGGACGCGGCCGAGGTCCTGATCAAGGCCGGTCACCAGGTGCGCCGCGCGGACCCGCCCTACCCCGCCTCGCTGAGCACGACCTCCCTCGCGCACTGGACGGCGGGCACGGCCGTGGACGCCCAGGGCCTCGACCCGCGGCTGCTGACCCGGCGCACCCGGACGCACGCGGCCGTCGGCCGTCGCTTCCTGAGCAGCGTCAGGGGCGGCGACAGCCGGAAACGGCTGCGCCGCCGCATGGAACCGTTCTTCGAGGAGTACGACGTCCTGCTCACCCCCGCGCTCGCCCGCCGCTCCCCTGAGGCGGTGGCGTGGCACGAGAAGGGCTGGCTGGCCAACGTCCTCGCCAACACCAATTACTCGCCGCTGACGCCGCCGTGGAACCTGACCGGCTGGCCGGCGATGTCCGTCCCCCTCGGCACCCTGCCCTCGGGCGCCCCCTGCGCCGTCCAGCTCGTGGGCCGCCCCGGCTCGGAGGCCACCCTGCTGGAGCTGGCGGAGCAGTTGGAGAAGCTGCATCCGTGGCAGCGGACGGCGCCGCTGGACCAGGGCCGGCTCCCTACAGCGCCCGGTACATGATGTGCAGGCCCACCCGGCCGTGCGTCGGGTGCTCGAAGGCCTCGGGCACCGTCCCCAGGATCGTGAAACCCAGTGACAGCCACAGCTTCACGGCCGGGTTGGTCTCCACGACCGCGTTGAAGACCATGCCCCGGTAGCCGTCGCTCTTGGCGGCCGCCAGGACGTGTTCGGCGAGGGCGCGCCCGATGCCACGGCCCGCGTGGTCGGGGTCGACCATGAAGCCGGCGTTGGCGATCTGGGCGGCGGGGCCGCCGTAGTTGGGGGTGATGAAGGCGGAGGCGACGATCGCGCCGGTCTCGTCCTCGACGACGTAGACGCGTTTGGCCGGGTTCATCCACAGGGACCGGGCCACCTCCTCGGAGGTGGCCCGGTCCCAGGTGTAGGTCTCGCCGGCGGCGACGACGCGGTGCCAGAAAGGCCAGATACGCGGCCAGTCGCCGGCCGCGGCTTCCCTGATGTGCATGGGCGTGAGTCTGGCACGCCCATGCGGTGGGCGATCGCGAGAGTCCCGCGCAGGTCCTAGTGCCGCGGCACTAGTCGACGCTGGGCAGGATGTGGGGCTCGGCGAGGTCGTCCTCGTAGCCCGCCAGGCGGATGGGGGCGGACCGGGCCCACACGTCCAGGCTGCCGAGCTCGCCGGGCCGGCGGCCGGCGCGCTCGGTGCGTTCCTTGGGGCGCTGTTCGCGATTCGTCTTCTCCGGTGTCACCGCGCACTCCTTATGTGTCGGGTCACCCTCGGGGCGTGCCGGACGCTCCACGGTCCGGCGCCTGACGCCCGCTCGGGTGTGAGTCGAAAGCAGTTCGGACGCGGTGGCGCCGGTAACTCGTAAGAGAACAGGCCGTTGTCTGCCGGCCTGCCCCGGGACGGACGTGGGTGTGGGTGGGACCCGGTGGTACTGTCCGTCCCCTCCAGATTAACCAAATGAGCGGCCCCCCGCTCTATGGGGCTGAAAACTTGGGGTTACTGTTGCAAGTCGCCCTGTTTCATCCCCCTGCGGCGTCACTCGTTCGGCTCACAGCCTGGCATCCGGGACGTCATCCATCCTCCGCCCCGGGACCGCGACGCCGCGATGGCGTTCCAGGACCACACCCTCCCCCCTCCTTTGTCGAATGCCGACAACAACGGTCCCGCTCCCACCACCCTCTTCCCTTGATACCCCTAGGGGGTATAGTCACGCGGGACGATGTCACACCGGAAGGGCTGAGACCTCATGGACGTGATCCTCCACGCGCTCTCCATCACCGGTTCGATGACCTGGGAGATCACCTGGGCCCTGGTGCTGGGCTTCGCGCTGTCCGCCGTCGTACAGGCCGTGGTGCGCCGCTCCACGGTCGTACGGCTGCTGGGCGACGACCGGCCACGCACCCTGACCCTGGCGGCCGGCCTGGGCGCCGCCTCCTCGTCCTGCTCCTACGCGGCCGTCGCCCTCGCCCGTTCCCTGTTCCGCAAGGGCGCGAACTTCACCGCCGCGATGGCCTTCGAGATCGCCTCGACCAACCTGGTGGTCGAACTCGGCGTGATCCTGGCCCTGTTGATGGGCTGGCAGTTCACCCTGGCCGAGTTCACCGGCGGTCCGGTGATGATCGTGCTGCTCGCCGTGCTGTTCCGGATCTTCCTGCGCGAGCGTCTGCTGCGCCAGGCCCGCGAGCAGGCCGAGCGCGGGCTCGCCGGGTCCATGGAGGGCCACGCCGGGATGGACATGTCGGTCGGCGGCGAGGGGTCGTTCGTGCGGCGGCTGCTGTCGCGGGACGGGTTCACCTCCGTCGCCCACGTGTTCGTCATGGAGTGGGCGGCGATCCTGCGCGACCTGGTGGTGGGGCTGCTGATCGCGGGGGCGATCGCGGCCTGGGTGCCCGACTCCTTCTGGCAGTCCTTCTTCCTGGAGGGGCATCCGCTCGCCGCGAAGATCGTCGGCCCGCTCCTCGGCCCGCTGGTGGCCATCGCCTCGTTCGTCTGCTCCATCGGAAACGTGCCGCTGGCCGTGGTGCTGTGGAAGGGCGGCATCAGCTTCGGCGGGGTGATCGCGTTCATCTTCGCCGACCTGCTGATCCTGCCGATCCTGAACATCTACCGGAAGTACTACGGCCTGCGAATGACGGCCTTCCTGCTGGCGACCTTCTACGCCGCGATGGTCCTCGCCGGCTACCTGGTGGAGCTCGTCTTCGGCGGCCTCGGACTGGTCCCGGACCAGAGTGCCGCCAAGATCCCCGACGAGGGCGTCTCCTGGAACTACACCACCTGGCTCAACATCGCGTTCCTGCTGCTCGCGGCCGTCCTCGTGTGGCGCTTCGCCCGCACCGGAGGGGCCGCCATGCTGCGGATGATGGGCGGAGCCCCCGGCACGGAGGAGGAGGCCGGGCACTCCGGCCACACCGGACACACGCACCACGAGCAGCACACGCACCACCACGACCAGCACGGCTCGCACTGAAGTGGCCGCGCAGTTCAGGTCCCGTTGGCCGAATCGAAACACGGCCATGATCTGCTGACGGACGGCATTTGGCTCGTCCGGCGGAAGGACTGGCGCATGGAGCTGCGCAGTGTCGAGGAGCTGATGGATCTGCTGTACGCGTGCCGGCACCAGCACGCGCTGCGCACCGCGGCGCTGCTGCGCCGCAGCCGCCCCGCCGACAAGGAACTCCAGGTGGCGGGCCTGGTGCACGACATCGGGCAGGTGATCAGCCCGGGCGACGAGGCCCGCCGCGCCGAGCGCGCGGCCGACGCCGTACGGCCCCTGCTCGGCGAGCGCGTCTACCGGCTCGTACGCCGGCACGGCCCCGCCTCCGACGACGACCTGCTGCGGTTGCGGCTCGCGGACGAGGAGAGCCGTACCGCCTGCATCGACGCCGGCGTCCTGGAGGACTGGCGCACCGTGCTGGAACTGGTCGCCGCGCACAACTCCCGTCTGGGGGCTGTCGACTGACGGCCCGTCATGAGACGGTACGGCGATGGGATCGTCGTACGCACCGGACGGGCTGAAGGGGAAGGCCGCCGTCGTCACCGGCGGGACGCGCGGAATCGGGCGGGCGGTGGCCGGGCAATTGGCCGCTGCCGGGGCCCGGGTGTGCGTGACCGCGCGCAACGCCGCCGACGTGCGGCGCACGGCCGCCGAGCTGGACGGCGTCGGCGTGAGCGGCAGCGTCGCCGACCCGGGGCATCCGCGCGAGGTCGTCGAGGCCGCCATGAGCGCCTTCGGCCGGATCGACGTCGTGGTCAACAACGCGGCGACGAACCAGCCGTACGGTCCGCTCATGGACGCCGATCCCGAGGCGTGGCGCACGGCCTTCACGGTCAACGTCGAGGCGCCCCTGCGGCTGGTGCAGGGCGCCTGGCGGGCATGGATGCGGGAACACGGCGGCGCGGTCGTCAACGTCTGCACCGAGGGCGCGGGGCATGTCGGGCCGAACGTCGGCGCGTACGGCACCAGCAAGGCGGCCCTGCTGCACCTCACCCGGCAGCTCGCGGGCGAACTCGCGCCCCGGGTGCGGGTCAACTCCGTCTCCCCCGGGCTGGTGCGCACCGAGATGGCCCGGTTCGTGTGGGAGCCGGGCGAGGAACAACTGGCTGCCGGGCTGCCGCTCGGACGGATCGGGGAGCCCGGAGACGTCGCGCGGGCCGTGGTGTGGCTGGCCTCGGACGCGGCGGAGTGGATCACCGGGGCGGATCTGCTGGTGGACGGGGGCACCCGCGTCAGGACGGCGTACCCCGGGCCGGAGTACGCCGTCCACGACCGCCTTCGCTCATACGCACCACCTCGCTCATGACGGTGGCTGTGGCTCCCTCACGGGAACAGGGCGATACCCAGGATGATCAACAGGACGATGCAGGCGACGAGCGCGACCGTCCCCCACGTGCCGCGGTGCTTCAGGGGCTGCGTGTCCCCGCCGGCGCCACCGCGTGGCCGGTCCTCCGGCAGCTCGGCCCCCTCGGGGCGGTCGCTGCGGTAGAACTGTTCATCCGTCGGGTAGCGGTTGCGCGGGTCGTCGTGCGCTCGCGGATCAATACCGTGCGGACTGCTCATTGGTCACACTCCCTGGCGCGGTGTTCACCAGGGACCGGGTTCCCGACGGGCGCCGGGCCACACGCACGATCCGCGGATCACCACTTCCCGGGCGCGTAGTCCTTCAGGAAGACGCCATACAGGTCCTCGCCCTGCTCGCCGCGCACAATAGGATCGTAGACCCGCGCGGCCCCGTCGACCAGGTCGAGCGGGGCGTGGAAGCCCGCCTCGGCCAGGCGCAGCTTGTCGTAGTGGGGGCGCTCGTCGGTGATCCAGCCGGTGTCGACCGAGGTCATCAGGATGCCGTCGGTCTGGAACATCTCCTGGCCGCTGGTCCGGGTCACCATGTTCATCGCGGCCTTGGCGGCGTTGGTGTTCGGGTGGCCCGCGCCCTTGTAGCCACGGCCGAAGACGCCCTCCATCGCGGAGACGTTCACGACGTAGGCGCGGCCGCTCGTCGCGTTCCGCGCCGCGTCGGCCATCACCGGGCGCAGCTTGCTGATCAGGATGAACGGGGCCGTGTAGTTGCACAGCTGGGTCTCGAGCAGTTCCACCGGGGAGATCTGCTCGATGGTCTGCACCCAGGTGTTGGTGTCGACGACGTCCGGGACGAGTCCGCCGGCGTCGATGGCCGTGCCGTCGAGGTGCCGGGCCACGCTGGCGTTGCCCGCGACCAGGGCGAGGTCGGCGACCTGCTGGGCGTCGAGGCCGCTGCTGCCCAGGGGCAGGGCGGCCAGGCCGTCGACGGCGCCGGAGTCGAAGGCGCCGATCACGTGGTGGGCGGGCAGCTCACCGGCGGGCAGCGGAGCGTTCTCGCCGTCGACGAGGGCGGCGTAGGCCGAGGGCAGGCGCCGTACGGTCTGCGTCGCGTTGTTGATCAGGATGTCCAGTGGGCCGGCCTCGGCGATCTGGTCGGCGAGGGCGACGGCCTGGGCGGGGTCGCGCAGGTCGATGCCGACGACCTCCAGGCGGTGTATCCAGTCCGAGGAGTCGTCCATGGCCTTGAAGCGGCGGATGGCGTCCTTGGGGAAGCGCGTGGTGATCGTGGTGTGCGCGCCGTCCCGCAGCAGCCGCAGGGCGATGTACATGCCGATCTTGGCGCGGCCGCCGGTGAGCAGGGCGCGCTTGCCGGTGAGGTCGGCCCGCGCGTCGCGCTTGGCGCGGTTCAGGGCCGCGCAGTCGGGACAGAGCTGGTGGTAGAAGTAGTCGACCTCGACGTACCGGGTCTTGCAGGTGTAGCAGGAGCGGGGGCGCTGGAGTATCCCCGCGATCTGCCCGTCCTCGGTCACCGAGGAGGGCAGGATGCCCTCGGTCTCGTCGTCGATGCGCTGGGCGGAGCCGGTCGCGGTGGCCTCGGTGACCGCCTTGTCGTGCGCGGTCTTGGCAGCCCGGCGCTCCTGGCGGCGGCGCTGCTTGACCGTGCGGTAGACGCCGGCGGTGGCGCGGCGCACGGCGACCGCGTCCGGGTGGTCGACCTCCAGCTTGTCGAGTTCCGCCAGCACGCTGAGGCAGACGGCGAGCCGCTCCGGGTCGATACCGGGCCCGTACACGACCTCGTCCATGGTCGCCGAGCCTTCGTCTGTCACCGTCATCGCGCTGCCGTTTCCCTGATCACCGAGCGGCGCTCCGATGGCACCCGCTGTCGAAGGAGGGATTTTACGGAGCGCCGCCCCCCTCCTCCAAACCCGTCACGGAGACCTGGTCCGGGCTCAGGACCCGCAGGCCTCGATCAGGGTCCGCACCTCGGCGGTCAGGGCAGCCTCGAGCCGGTCCAGGTCCGGTACGGCCTCGGCGTCGGCGACGAGGCCGTAGTGGACGTGGCCCCGGTAGGTGGAGACGGCGACCGCGAGGGCCTGGCCGCGGGCCAGGGGGGCGAGCGGGTAGACCTCGGTGACCGGGTTGCCGCCGAGTTTCAGGCCGAGACTGGGCAGCGGGACGCTGGTGACCAGGATGTCGAACCAGAGCCGGGCGGCCTGGCTGACCAGCGGCCCGCCGAGCCGGTGGGCCAGCGGGGGCACGTGGTCGGCGAGCAGCGCGACGGCGCCCGCTCCCCGGTTCGGGCCGGCGTCCTTGTTGCGGTCCATCGCGGCCCGGACCGTGCCGAGCCGGCCGAGCGGGTCGGGGTCGTCGACCGGGAGCCGTATGACGTAGCCGGAGAGCCGGTTGCCCTGCGGGGTGGCGGTGCGCGGGCGGCGCTTGGAGACCGGGATCAGGGCGCGCGGCCGCACCCCCTCGCTGCCGTCGCCGCGCTCGTCCAGCCAGCGGCGCAGCGCGCCCGCGACGACCGCGATGAGCACGTCGTTGACGGTGCCGCCCTCCGACTTGCGGATGCGGTGCACGTCGTCGAGGTCGACGACGACGCCGGCGGTGCGGCGCCTGCCGGTGGGCTCGGCCGCGAGCGCCGCCGAGGAGCGCACGCCCAGCCCGGACACTGCCAGGGAGGCACCGATGTCGAGGGCGCGGCCCGCGTCGGACACGGCGCCCCGGACAAGGCCGGGCAGCCTGCGTACGTCGGGCAGGAGACTCCGCGCGGGCTCCGGGGGGCGCTGCCTGCGCTCCGGCAGGTCCATCGGGTCGAGGACGGCGGCGGCGAGCGTCAGCGCTCGCAGCCCGTCGGCGAGGGCGTGGTGGAACTTGAACAGCACGGCGAAGGAGACCCCGTCCTCCCCCGGCAGCACGTGCGCCTCCCACGGCGGCCGGCCCCGCTCCAGCGGACGCTCCATCAGCCGGCCCGCGTCCGCGTGGAAATCGGCCGTCGGGGCGTGCAGCCGGACGTGGTGGAGGGGATCGAAGTCGGGGTCGGGCTCACGGGCGGCCCCGCCGAAGGCCAGCGGACGGAACGAGAAGGGCTGCCATACGTCCCTGATCCGCATCCGCAGCCCGGGCACGGCCGCGGCCCGGGCGGCGAGCAGGTCGGCGGCGTGGGCGCCCGCGGTGGGCGAGTGCGCCGAGAAGACCCCCAGGGCGCCGAGGTGCATGGGGTGTTCGGCGGACTCGATGTTCCAGAACGCCAGGTCGAGTGGAGCGAGCAGGTCAGAAGTCAATGGCTTGCCTCGCGTCGACGAAGGGTGAGCCAGCAGTCAACCCCCGACAAGCGATTACGGTCAAGTACGATCAAGCTACGCACAGTTAACAACGGATTAAGTCCCGCCCCTCGGGGAGGGGCGGGACTCATGACACACCTGTGGTTACTTCAGCGCCGGTGGCGCCGCCAGGGCGGAGGTACCCCACTCAGACGGGTGCGGGCCGACCGTGAACGCCAGCGAGCGCAGGGAGCGCAGCGCGCCGGTCGTCAGGTACGTCCGGTCGTACGCCTTGCCGTCCGTGCGGGCCGACTGGACGTACCGGTCGGCGGTGGAGGTGCCGGGGGCGGTGACGGTCAGGGCGCCGTGCGGGTAGTAGCGCCGGTCCAGGGTCAGGTCGACCCGGTCGAAGACGGGCGTGGACAGGCCCCAGGTGTCGTAGCCGGGCTGTACCGGGAAGAGCCCGATCGAGGACAGCACGTTCCAGGCGGACATGGTGCCGAGATCGTCGTTGCCGGTCATGCCGGTCGGGGTGTCCGTGAACAGGGTCAGCGCCGCGTGCACCACGTCGGTCGTCTTCCAGGGCTGACCGGTGGACAGATAGGTGTACGGGGCGATGAGGTCGGGCTCGTTCTGCGGGTTGTACTTGTCGGCGTTGTAGTAGGCGTAGGGCCCGTTGACCCACACCTCGCGGGCCGTCTTCGCCGGGTCGGCCAGCAGCCGGTCGTAGGCGAAGAAGGAGTCCAGCCGGGAGTTGGCCGCCTGCTCGCCGCCGATCAGGGACACCATGCCCGGCAGGTCCTGCGGCACGAGCCACTGGTACTGCCAGGAGGTGCCCTCGTGGAAGCCCTCGCTCTGCGCCGGGTCGGCCGGGCCGGTGAAGGCGCCGGAGGCGTCACGGGCGCGGAAGAAGCCGGTCGAGGGGTCGAAGATGTTGCGGTAGCTCTGGGCGCGGGCGGCATAGCGGGCCGCGTCCGCCGGATGGCCGAGCGCGCGGGCCATCTGGGCGAGCATGGCGTCCGACAGGGCGTACTCGAGGGTCGCCGAGGCGCCGTGGTCGTAGTCGGAGTCGCCGGGCTTCACGTGCGGGCGGCCCTTGATGTACGGGGCGAAACCGTCGGCGACGTACTCCCTGTCGGCCTCGCGGCCCACCGCCGGGGAGTCGGCGGGCGGCACCCCGTCGGCGTTCCGTTTCAGGGCCCGGTAGGCCCGGTCCTCGTACCCCTTCAGCAGCCCCTGCTGGTAGGCGTTGGTCAGGAACGGGGTGACCGGGTCGCCGGTCATGATGTTCGTCTCGACCGTGCCGTAGCCCCACTTGGGCAGCCAGCCGCTCTCCTCGGAGATCTTGATCACCGAGATGGCCATGTCCCGGGCCTCGCGCGGCGCGAGCAGGGACAGCAGCTGGGACTGGGTGCGGTAGGTGTCCCACAGGGACCAGTTCTGGTAGTAGGTGAAACCGTCGGTGCGGTGGACGCGCTGGTCCCAGCCGGTGTAGCGGCCGTCGGCGTCGCTGCCGACGTTGGGCGCGAGGAAGGAACGGTACAGGGACGAGTAGAAGGTCCGGCGTAAGCTGCCGCCGCCGCCCTGGACGCGGACGTCGCCGAGCCGGTCCTCCCAGGCCTGCCGCGCCTGGTGGCGTACGGCGTCGAAGGAACGCCCGCCTTCGGCACGGAGGTTGACGGCTGCGCCGTGCGCGTCGACGTACGACAGGGCGGTGGTCGCCTCGACCGTGCGGTCCTTCGTCGTGTCGAAGCGGAGGTAGGCGCCGTCCCGCCCGGTCTTCGAGCCCGGGGTCACGGTGGCGCCGTCCCAGGTGCCGTACGCGGTGAAGGGCCGGTCGAAGCGGGTGATCGTGTAGACGGTGTAGGGCTTGGTGTCCTGGCAGAAGCCGCGGCCGGTGATGGCGGTGCGGACGGTGTGGCTGTCCAGGATCTCTACCTTGGTGGACACGTCGGTGTGCAGCGACTGGGCCGCGTTCAGCAGGACGTTGGCCTTTTCGGTGGCCGGGAAGGTGTAGCGCTGCACGCCGGTGCGCGCGGTCGCCGTCAGCTCGGCCTTGATGCCGGTCCTCAGGCCGACCTCGTAGTAGCCGGGGCTCGCCTTCTCGTCGTCGTGGCTGAACTCCGCCGCGTACCGGGCGTAGTCCGTCTGGGTGACGTCACCCGTGGTCGGCAGCACGGGCAGGTCTCCGCCGAGGCCGCAGCCGACGCCCGACAGATGCACCAGGGAGAAGCCGCGGATGTGGTTCTGGGAGTAGTCGTAGCCGGTGTTGTGGCCGGTGTCGGGCGAGAACTGCACCATGCCGAAGGGCACGGCGGCACCGGGGTAGGTGTTGCCCTCGTTCTCGGTGCCGATGAACGGGTTGACCAGGTCGGTGAGTCGAGCGTCGGTCGGCTCGGCGGCCCGTGCGGTCACGGGAGCGGCGAACAGCGCGGACGCCGCCATCACCCCCGCCGTGCACAGGCGCAGGCGCCGGGTCCATCTCATGTCGGAAGTCCTCCGGAGTGGGCGAGAGGTCAGGTGGTCGAGGGGCACCCTGCGGGGACCGCCCGGGAAGCGTCCCGGATCAGGGCCCGCTGGGCGGCGCGCACACGCCGGGCGTCCGGCTTGAGCACCTTCCGGTCGTACGTGAGCAGGCCGTTCAGCTCGCCCTCGACGTCCGAGATCTGCGTGTAGACCGCCCCGTTGCTCCCCTTGCAGACCAGGGCACGCACCTCGGCGAGCTTGGCGAGGTAGTCGTCGGTGTAGGCCGCCGGGTCGACGTCGACGTACGACTGCTGCACGGACCAGGCGTGTCCCGGCACCGCGAGGCCGAGGCCGCCGTACTCACCGCTGACCAGGGCGCGTTGGCCGTCGGGGTGGGGTGGCAGGGCGGGGCTCGGGTAGCCGTGCTCGTCCATGACGTCGCCGGTGCCGCCGTCGGCCCCGAGGTTGAGCCCGGACATGGAGTCGACCAGCCGGGACGGGTCCCAGGACTTGGCCTGGTCGGCGATGCGGGCCATGTCGTACTGGCCCCAGCCCTCGTTGAAGGTGACCCACATGACCACCGAGGGGCTGCTGATGTGCTGGTCGATGATCCGTTTCATCTCCCGCTCGAACTCGGCGCGGGCGGCGGGCGACGGGTCGACCCCGGCCGTCATCGCGGGCATGTCCTGCCACACCATCAGGCCCAGCCGGTCGGCCCAGTAGAACCAGCGGTCCGGTTCGACCTTGATGTGCTTGCGCACCGCGTTGAAGCCGAGCTGCTTGTGCACCTTCAGGTCATGGGCGAGGGCCTGGTCGGTCGGGGCGGTGTAGAGGCCGTCGGGCCAGAAGCCCTGGTCGAGGGTGGCCATCATGAAGATCGGCTTGCCGTTGAGGAGGGTGCGCGGGACGCCGTTCACCTTGGCGACGGAGATCGAGCGCATGCCGAAGTAACTGCCGACGTGGTCGGCGCCGACGGTGACCTTCAGGCCGTACAGGAAGGGGTCGTCGGGCGACCACAGGTCCGGTTTGCCGAGGGTGAGGGTGAGCGGACCGCCGGTACGGCCGTGCGCGGTGGCGACCTCGCGCTTGCCGTCGTACGCCGTCGCCGTGACGGGTACGCCGTCGCGAACGCCCTGTGCCTCGACGGTGAGCCGGCCGCGCGCGACGTCCGGGGTGAGCTTCAACGCGTCCACGTGATCGGGCGCCACCGGCTCCATCCACACCGTCTGCCAGATGCCGGAGGTCGGTGTGTACCAGATGCCGCTGGGGTCCAGTCTCTGTTTGCCGAGGGGCGGGTTCTCGCCGTCGGCCGCGTCGGTGGGGTCGTACACGCCGACGATCAGCTCCTGGGTACGGCCGGGCTTCAGCGCGTCGGTGATGTCGGCGCTGAACTTGTCGTACCCGCCCTGGTGTTCGGCGACCTTGGTGCCGTTGACGTAGACCTCGGCCCGCCAGTCGACCGCGCCGAAGTTGAGCCGCAGCCGCTTGCCCGGACCGATCCGCCAGCCGGCGGGGACCGTGAAGGTGCGGCGGTACCACATACGGTCCTCGTGCCGCTCCAGGCCGGAGAGCTGGGACTCGACGGGGTACGGGACGAGGACGTGCTCGGCGAGGTTCTGGCCGACCGGCGGCCGTTCGCCCGTGGTGGCCGCGGCGAACTGCCAACGCCCGTTCAGGTTGCGCCAGTCGGCGCGGGTCAGCTGGGGGCGCGGGTACTCGGGGTGGGCGTTGCCCGGGCCCACCTGGTCGGCCCACTGGGTGCGCAGTTCATAGGTGGAGTGGTTGGGGCCACTGGACCAGAACGTCTTGACAACGTTGCCGTCGGCGCGGGAGAGGCCGCCGTTTCCGTCGTAGCGGACGTCGGCGGTGCCGCGGGCGGTGCCGGTCTTGTTGCCGACGACGGGTTGCGTCAGCGGGATCAGGAGCGCCCGGTCGTCGGAGGGGTCCAACCTCGCGGTTCCCAGCGGCCACTTGGCGCCGCCGATGACCGCCTGGAGGTGGTCGGTGAGGCCGGCCGGGGGTGCGCCTAGGGGCCGGGCGAAGTCGAGCTTCAGGATGCGGCCGGTGCCGAGGACGGTGGTGGCGACGGCGCCGTCGTAGTCGAAGCCGTCGGGCAGCCGGAACGCGGACTGCGGGACGGGCACCTTGGTGCCGCCGGGCTCGGTCCAGCGCAGGTGGAGGTTGGAGCCGCCGTAGTGCTCGAAGTACTCGACCTTGATGTCGTAGGCGTGCCCGGCGGTCAGCTCGACCGGCTGGCTGGTCTGTTCGTTGTCCCAGTCGTCGACCCAGTGGTCGATTACGAGCTGCCCGCCGATCCAGAGGCGGAAGCCGTTGTCGCCGGTGATCGAGAAGGTGTGCGGGCCGGTCCTCTCGGGGACGAGTTCTCCGGTCCAGCGGACGCTGACGTCGTCGTCCTGGCCGGTGGTGAAGGCCAGCCGCGGTTCGAGGTCCGCGAAGTCGAGGTTCGGGTCGAAGCCGGTGGCCTTGAGCTCGTGGAAGTCGAAGGCGCCGGGCGCGGACTGGGTGTAGTACTCGCCCTTCAGGCCGTGGACCTCGACCGGGCCGCCGGCGGCGGTCGCGGCGGGGACCGCGGCGAGACCTGCGAGGCCGAGGGTCAGAACGAGGAGTAACGCGAGTCGGTCTCTGAGGTGTGCCAGGTGCACGGAAACCCCCATAACAACGTTGTCATGGACAGCAGTTGGCATGACAACACGGATTCCGCATCGCGTCCAGGGACATGACAAGAACGGGCGTGGGGGGGGGCGGGGGGGGGCGGGGGGGCGGCGCGGGCCCCCCCGCCCCCCCCCCCCCCCCCCCCCCCCCCCCCCCCCAAACACCCCCCTCCCCCCCTCCGGCCCCGTACCTTAAACCTCGGGGGGGGGGGGCCGGGGGGGGGGGGCCGCCCCCCCCCCCCCCCCCCACGCCCCAGCACATGCGTCCGCCCGGCCGAACCCCCCGCCGGCCGGGTCCTACGACACCACCTGCCCCTTCCCGAGGGCGATCACCCCGCCCTTGGAGACGGTGTAGAGGTCCGCGTCCCGTTCCGGGTTGACGCCGATGGTCGCGCCCGGCGGCACCTGGACGTTCTTGTCCAGGACCGCTCCGCGCACGATGGCGCCGCGCCCGATGTGGACGTTGTCGTGCAGTACCGAGCCCTGCACGACCGCGCCGGGGTCGACCACGACGCCCGGGGACAGCACGGACCGGGTGACCTGGCCGCGGATGAGGCAGCCGGCGCTGATGATCGACTCGCTGGCGATGCCGCCCGCGTTGAAGCGGGCCGGGGAGAGCTGGTAGGAGTGCGTGTAGATGGGCCACTGCCGGTTGTAGAGGTTGAAGGCCGGGCGCTCGGCGATCAGGTCCATGTGGGCGTCGTAGTAGGCGTCGAGGGTGCCCACGTCCCTCCAGTAGCCGCGGTCCCGGGTCGTCTCACCGGGCACGTGGTTGGCGCTGAAGTCGTACAGCTGCGCCTCGCCGCGTTCGGTGAGCTGGGGCAGGATCGAGCCGCCCATGTCGTGCACGGAGTTCTCGTCCTCGGCGTCCCGCTGCAGGGCCTCGATCAGGGCCTTGGTGGTGAAGATGTAGTTGCCCATGGAGGCGAACACGCACTCCGGGTCGTCGGCGAGGCCCGGCGGGTCGGCGGGTTTCTCGAGGAAACGTTCCACCGTCAGGCCGTCCGAGCCCGGGGTGATCACCCCGAACTGCGAGGACTCCGAGCGCGGGACGCGGATGCCGGCCACCGTCACGCCCGCGCCGCCCTCGATGTGCTGGTTGAGCATCTGCCGCGGGTCCATGCGGTACACGTGGTCGGCGCCGAACACCACCACGTACTCGGGTCCCTCGTCGTGCACGAGGTTCAGCGACTGCAGGATGGCGTCGGCACTGCCCAGGTACCAGCGCTTGCCGAGCCGCTGCTGGGCCGGGACCGGGGTGACGTAGTTGCCCAGCAGACTGGACATCCGCCAGGTGGTGGTGATGTGCCGGTCCAGGGAGTGCGACTTGTACTGCGTGAGCACGCAGATGCGCAGGATGTCGCCGTTGACGAGGTTGGACAGGACGAAGTCGACGAGACGGTACGTCCCGCCGAAGGTGACCGCTGGTTTCGCGCGGTCCGCTGTCAGGGGCATCAGGCGTTTGCCTTCTCCGCCCGCCAGTACGATCCCGAGCACCGAAGGTCCGCCACGACGCATGGCCGCTCCCCTCACCGTGGTTGATCCATGCCTGCCCCTGGGCAAGGCGGAGTAAGCCTGTTGCTGAACAACCCGACCGTTCTATTCCTGTTTGAGGATCTCCTCGTAGAGCCGGACGGTACGCCGGGCCACGGCGTCCCAGCCGAACTCCTGCACCGCGCGTTCCCGCCCGGCCTCGCCCATCCCGCGGGCCGCCTCCGGGTCGCCGATCACCACGTCCAGGGCCCGCGCGAGGCCCGACTCGAAGTCGTCGTCCACGGGGACGAGTACCCCGGTCACGCCGTCGTCCACGACCTCGGGGATGCCACCCACCCGGGAGGCCACCACGGGCGTGCCGCAGGCCATCGCCTCCAGGTTCACGATGCCGAGCGGCTCGTACACGGACGGGCAGACGAACGCCGCCGCATGGGTGAGCAGCTGGATCACCTCGGGGCGCGGCAGCATCTGCGGGATCCAGTGCACGCCCTCGCGGACCCGGCTCAGCTCCTGGTAGAGCTCGCGGAACTCCTGGTCGATCTCCGGCGTGTCCGGCGCGCCCGCGCAGAGCACTACCTGCGCGGCGGGGTCGATGTCCCGCACGGCCCGCAGCAGGTGGGGCACACCCTTCTGGCGGGTGATGCGGCCGACGAACAGGATGTAGGGGCGATCGCGGTCGAGCCCGATCCGGTCGAGCACGTCGGTGCCGTGGTCGGGGCGGTAGAGCGTGGTGTCGATGCCGTTGTGCACGATGTGGACCCTGGCCGGATCCAGCGTCGGGTAGCAGGTGAGGATGTCCTCGCGCATGGCGCCGGAGACGGCGATCACCGCGTCGGCGGACTCGATCGCGGTGCGCTCGGCCCAGCTGGACAGCTCGTATCCGCCGCCGAGCTGCTCGGCCTTCCAGGGGCGCAGCGGCTCCAGCGAGTGGGCGGTCATCACGTGCGGGATGCCGTAGAGCATCTTGGCGAGGTGGCCGCCGAGGTTGGCGTACCAGGTGTGGGAGTGCACCAGCTCGCGGCCCTCGAGGCCGGCCGTCATGGCGAGGTCCACGGAGAAGGTGCGCAGCGCGTCGTTGGCGGTGTCGAGGGCGGCCCAGGGCCGGTGGCGTACGACGCCGGTCCCGCGGCCCTCGCCCCAGCAGTGCACCTCGAGGTCGACCAGGGAGGTCAACTCCCGGGCGAGGAACTCCACATGGACACCCGCGCCGCCGTACACGTCCGGGGGGTACTCCCGGGTCAGCAGTCCCACTCGCACCCGCAACTCCCTGTTTCGGCGACCGGTTCCTTCATGGTCACCCAGATGCGCCGCGCGCGGAAGAGCGCGGGGTTCGTGTGAAGCAACAGTCACCGCACACTCCCCCGCCGGGCACCCGGTAGTACAGGCAGCAGCTGCGACGCCGGAGGTCGGCGGTGAGGGCACCGGCCAGGAGGGGGTGGGCGAGGAGGGCGGCCGTGAGGGAGCGGGTGCGGGCGGCGGTCCGTTCGTCGCCGTGCAGGCGGGCCCACTGCTCCAGTTGCCGGGCGGCTCCCGCCAGCGCGGAGGCGGCGTTGCCCCGCAGCAGGCCGGGGGCGAGGCGGTGGTGGGCGCGCAGGGCCGTGGCGAACGGTTCGAGGTGGCCGTGCAGGACGACGTCCGCGACGGTCGCGGGATCGGCGGGCAGCGCGCTGACCTCGGTCAGCCACAGGTCGTCGGGAGCACCCGCGTCGGGGTCCCAGCGCAGGCGCTCGGGGGCCAGGTCGGGGATGGCGTCGTAGCGGGCCGCGCACCCGAGGGCCACCGACCAGAGGCGGGCGGCCAGCCCCTGCTGCGCCACCGAGGCGGCGATCCTCGCCTCCGGGGCACGCAGGGCGGCGGCGACCTTCTCGACACGGAAGGTGACGGGATTTCCGTGATCCTCCGAGGGCCGGTTCGCGTACGCCTGCGCCAGACTGGGAAGCGACGTGGCCGGTCCCGCGCCGACGCGCAGGACGAAGAAGCCGCCGAGCGCTTCGAGCGCGGCGAGGTCGGGGTCGAGGTCCACGAGGAGCAGTACATCAGCGCCCCTAGGGGTTTCCTCCCAGGGGTGTACCTCCCGGGTCGCCCACCCTGGGGAGGACGGCGCCCGGCTCGTACTCCATCGGCAGTAGGACCCATTGGGTGCTCAGGGACGACGACGGGAACAGATCGACAGGGCATCGTGTTCGTCATGAAGGCCGACCGTTCACCGCGCGGGGACAAACGCCCCCGCCCCACGCAGAGGAGCCGCTCATGAGCGCCCTCGCGTTGTCCGTGATCCTGTCCCTCGTCTCCGCCGTCGCCTACGCCGGCGGGGCGATCGTGCAGAAGCACGTGGCGGTGTCCTCCCCCGGCGAGCAGTACGCGCCGCTGCGCCGGCCGACCTGGTGGGCCGCGGTGGCGCTGAACGGCCTCGGTGGTCTGCTGCACGTGGCGGCGCTGGCCTACGGCCCCCTCAGCCTGGTGCAGCCGCTGGGTGCCCTGACCATCGTGCTGGCGCTGCCGATGTCGGCGCTGTTCGTCGGCCGCAGGGCCGGTACGACCGCCTGGCGCGGCGCGATCATGGCCACCGTGGGCCTCGCCGGCCTGCTGTCCCTGGTGGGGACGGCCGAGGAGCAGTCACTGGAAACGGCGGAGCGCGTGGCGGTGGCCACGGTCACCGGCGCCGCGGTCGTGGCCCTCATGATCGCGGGACGGGCCGCCCACCGGCACCCGGCGGTGCGCAGCATGCTGCTCGCCACCGCCTCCGGCATAGCCTTCGGCATGTCCTCGGTGTTCACCAAGGTCGTCGCGGTCGACTGGGCCGACGGCGTGACCTGGTCGGACGTGCCGTCCCTCGCCGTGATCGGCGTCTTCGCCACGGCCGGCCTGCTGCTGTCCCAGGCGTCCTACCGCGGCGCGGGCCTCGCCGCCCCGCTGGCCACCCTCACCGTCGTCAACCCGGTGATAGCGGCCGCGGTCGGGATAACGTTGTTCGGCGAGACCTTCCGCTACGGCGGCACCGGCACCGCCCTCGCGCTGAGCTGCGGCGTGGTCACGGCGGGCGGCCTGATCCTGCTGACGACGGAACGCATCGCCCGCACCGCCGCCGAGGAGCCCGCGCACACGCTGCCCGAGCGGACCACGGACGAACCCGAACCAGCCGACGACCTTCCGGAGCAGCCGGTGGCCGCGCCGCACGAGGGCGTCGTCGTTCCCGCCCAGGTGGGCCCCACGTTCCTGGCGGTGGCCTACGCCGACCCCGACGAGGACTCCACCCCCGACCCGGGGCGCTACCGCTTCTACGGCCCCTTCTACGGCGGCTCGTACCTCCCGGTACCGGTCGTGGACCGGCACCGGGAGCGGGTCAAATCCTGACGCCGCCGGCCCTGAGGTAGACCAGGGGGTCGATGTCCGAGCCGAAATCAGGCCCCGTCCGCACCTCGAAGTGCAGATGCGGGCCCGTTGCGTTGCCCGTGGCGCCCGAGCGGCCGATGCGCTGGCCCTCGCCCACGCTCTGTCCGGCCCGCACGGAGATCGCCGACAGATGGCCGTACTGCGTGTAGCGGCCGTCGGCGTGCCGGATCACCACCTGGTAGCCGTACGCGCCTCCCCAGCCGGCGGTGACGACCTGGCCCGCCGCGACCGCCTTGACCGAGGTCCCGGTGGGCACGGGGAAGTCGACGCCGGTGTGGTAGCCCTTCGACCACGAGGAGCCGGCCACGTGATACCCGGTGCCTATCGGGCCGGCGACCGGGGCGATCATGAAGTGCCCCGGGGTGGTGGTCTTTGTCTCCTCCCTCGCCGGGGAGGCCTGCTTCGTCGTCGACTTGGCCGGCGCGGTGTGCGGGGCGGGCGCCTTCGTACGGAGGTTGAGCCGCTGGCCCGGCAGGATGAGGTCGGGGTCGGATCCGATGGTCCTGCGGTTCGCCGCGTACAGGCGGTGCCAACCGCCGCGTACGTGCTCGGTTTCGGCGATCTCGGAGAGGCTGTCGCCGCGCACCACCGTGTACATCTCGGCCCTGCCCGCCCTCGACTGGGGCGTGCTCTGCGGCTGGACGTCCCGCACGGAGGTCTTCTTCTCGGCGGAGGTCTTCTTCTCGGCGGACGTCCGCCCGGCCTTCGTGCTGTGGCCGTCGGTGTGCAGGTCCGGGGTGTCCCCGCCGCGCGTCAGCCCGGCCTGCACCGAGCACACCGGCCAGGCCCGCGGCCCCTGCCCGTGCAGCACCTTCTCCGCGACGGCCATCTGCTGGTCCTTGGTGGCCAGATCCGCGCGCCGCGCGTATGCCGTGCCGCCGTACGCCTCCCACGTGGACTGGGTGAACTGCAGCCCGCCGTAGAAGCCGTTGCCGGTGTTGACGCTCCAGTTGTCGCTGGACTCGCAGGCGGCGACCTTGTTCCAGGTCGACACGTCGGCCGCGTGCGCGGTGCCCGCGCCGATCAGCGGGATCGCCATGCCGGCGCTCGAGGCGGTGACGGTGAGTGAGGCGCGGTTGATCCTGTTCGGCTGATACCGGCGGTGCCGGCCGCGTACGGCCATGGAGATCCCCCTCGACATGCGTCAGGAGGGCCAAAAGTAAGCGTGCCGAACAGGCCATGACAAGACGGCAATCGGCCGCCCTGTCCCGCAAGGAACCAGGAATACACGGCAGTTGCACAGCGGCTGAGACGGGTGGGGCCCGTCGTGCGTATCTGCCTGCGGCACACCGGGCGACCCGGACATGCGATCGGCGTACCGGCACGTCAGGATGGTCGGTGGGGCGATACTGACGGGCACGAACGGCACCACCGATACCGGATCCTCAAGGAGCCAACCGAATGAGCAACACAGCCCAGATCGGCGTCACGGGACTCGCGGTCATGGGCCGCAATCTCGCCCGTAACTTCGCGCGCAACGGCTACACGGTCGCCCTGCACAACCGGACGGCGGCGCGCACGCACGCCCTGGTGGAGGAGTTCGGGGACGAGGGCGACTTCATCGCGGCCGAGACCGCCAAGGAGTTCGTGGCGGCGCTGGAGCGGCCGCGGCGGCTGGTCATCATGGTCAAGGCGGGCGAGCCGACCGACGCGGTGATCCACGAGTTCGCGCCGCTCCTGGAGCCCGGTGACATGATCATCGACGGTGGCAACGCGCACTTCGCCGACACCCGGCGCCGCGAGCGCGAACTGCGCGAGCAGGGCATCCACTTCGTGGGCATGGGCGTCTCCGGCGGCGAGGAGGGTGCGCTGAACGGACCGAGCATCATGCCGGGCGGCCCGAAGGAGTCGTACGACTCGCTCGGTCCGATGCTGGAGAAGATCTCGGCGAAGGCGAAGGACGGCGCGCCCTGTGTGACGCACGTCGGTCCGGACGGCGCCGGGCACTTCGTGAAGATGGTCCACAACGGGATCGAGTACGCCGACATGCAGCTCATCGGCGAGGCGTACCAGCTGCTGCGCGACGTCGCCGGTTACTCCCCCGCGCAGATCGCGGACATCTTCCGCACCTGGAACACCGGGCGGCTGGACTCGTACCTCATCGAGATCACCGCCGAGGTGCTGTCGCACGTGGACGCGGCGACGGGCAAGCCGTTCGTGGACGTGGTCGTCGACCAGGCCGAGCAGAAGGGCACGGGCCGCTGGACGGTCCAGATCGCCCTCGACCTGGGCGTGCCGGTCTCCGGCATCGCGGAGGCGGTCTTCGCCCGCTCTCTGTCCGGCCACGCGGCCCTGCGCGAGGCCTCGCGCGATCTGGTCGGCCCCAAGGCACAGACGCTGAGCGAGTCGGAGGCGGCGGCTTTCGCGGACCGGGTCGAGCAGGCGCTGTACGCCTCGAAGATCGTCTCCTACACGCAGGGCTTCCACGAGATCGCGGCGGCCCGTGAGGAGTACGACTGGGACATCGACCTGGGTGCCGTCTCGGCGATCTGGCGCGGCGGCTGCATCATCCGGGCGGCCTTCCTGGACCGCATCCGCGCCGCGTACGACGCCCGCGCGGACCTGCCGAGCCTGCTGTCGGACGAGACCTTCGCGCAGGAGATCGCCGCCGCCCAGGACGACTGGCGCGAGGTCCTGGTCGCCGCGACCCGCCAGGGCGTACCGACCCCGGGCTTCGCCGCGGCCCTCGCCTACTACGACGCCCTGCGCGCCGAGCGCCTGCCGGCCGCCCTCACGCAGGGCCAGCGCGATTTCTTCGGCGCCCACACCTACCGGCGCACCGACCGGGACGGCTCGTTCCACACGCTGTGGGGCGGAGACCGCTCGGAGGTCTCCGCGTAGCGGAGTGCGGTACGAGGGAGGCGGGCGGCCGGAGTGGCCGCCCGCCTCCGCGTGGCTCAGGTCAACGGTGGTCCCGGCTCCGGGCTCGGCACCGGTTCAGGGCCCGGGGGCACCGGGGACGGGTCCGGGGGCGGAGTCGGGGTCGGCGGGGACGGAGGCTGCGGGGGCGGGGTGGGTTCCGGGCCGGGGGGCGGCTGGGGGGTGGGGACCGGCGAAGGGTACGGGTCAGGCGGTCGCGGGTCCGGGCCCGGCCCGGGGGCGGGCGGGGTGGGATCGGGGTACGGCTCGGTCATCGTGTCCTCCGGCCAGTCGTCTGCGTCGGCTCTGGACTACTCCCCGCGTACCCGACGGACGTCACCTGACTCACCGGCCCGCGGGACGGCTTGGGGCCGGCCGGCCCTCGGCTCCGCCGCCCCGCACCGCCTCGGCACCCGCCGCCAGCCCTCCCCTAGGGCTGGACAGTACCGGTAGGGAGGTCGCCGCCAGGCGCTCGGCCGGGGCCATGGACCCCTGAGCCAGAACGATCGCGTCGGTGTCGTCGACGAAGGTGTCGATCACGTCGGCCACGAGACGGGCGCACCCCTCGGCGTCCCCCGCCTCGAACCGCTCCCACGCCCCCTCCACCAGCCGCGTCCGCACCTCGACGGGCCGGCCGGCGCGGCGGGCCTCCTCCTCGATCAGGGACACCGTCGGGCCGAACGTGCTCTCCACCGTGGCGAGGACAACGATCCGGGAACCGGCGGCCACCGCGGCGGCCGCCATCGGGCGGTCCGAACGCAGCACCCGCACCCCGACCTCCGCACCGGCCGCCTCCGCGACCCCGCCGATGGTCGAGCAGGTGCACAGCACGGCCCGCGCCCCGTCGGCGACGGCCACGCCCAACGCCGCGCGCACCTCAGCCGCCACCGCCTCGGGTCCCTCGCGGCGGGCCCGGGCGAGCAGCTCTTCGTCGACCAGGTGCCGCAGTTCCAGACCGGGGTGGTGCTCTTCGCGCAAGGCCTCGAAGACGGGGACGTGGGCGGGCGAGGTGTGCAGGAGGGCGAGCATGCTGGGGCGTCCTGCGGCTCAGAAGCGGCCGGGATGGGCGCGCAGCCAGTCCTTCGCCGCTCGCAGCAGTGCCGGGTCGGCCGCCGGAGCCTCGTCGGGGTGGCGCTCGGCCCACTTCACGACGTACGGGCACAGCGGGGCGACGACGGTGCCCTCGCGCTCGGCGATGGCGTACAGCTCGCGGGCGAGGGAGCCGGCGATGCCCTTCCCCTCGTGGGCCGGTTCCACGATCGTGTGGACCGGGACCAGGGCGCGCCCGGGCGATTCGAGGACGAAGTACTCGATGTGGCCGACGACTTCGCCGTCCGCGCCGTCACCGAACGCCTCCAGGCGGCCCGCCGCCCGGTCGTCGCGGATCTCGATGTCGCTCATGGGCACGCTCCTGGTCGGTGGGGCAGGTGATCGGCGATCAGGCCGGTACGGCCTGCGGGCTGCGTTCCTGGTCCGAGCCCGGCACCGGCTCGGAGGGGTCGGCACCCAGGGCCACGATGCGGTTGTCGCGGTCCACGTGCACGACCCGGGGTGCGAAGGCCCGCGCCTCGGCGTCGGCCATCTGAGCGTAACTGATGATGATCACCAGATCGCCGGGATGGACGAGATGGGCGGCGGCCCCGTTGATCCCGATCACCCCCGAACCGCGCTCGCCCTCGATGACGTACGTCTCCAGACGCGCGCCGTTGGTGATGTCGACGATGTGCACGAGCTCACCGGGCAACAGGTCGGCGGCGTCCAGCAGATCGGCGTCGATGGTCACCGATCCCACGTAGTGCAGGTCGGCCTGGGTGACGGTGGCGCGGTGGATCTTGGACTTGAACATGGTGCGCAGCATGTTGGACTCCTGGAAGACGGCTCCCTGCCGGCTTTGTGCAGGTCAAGGGCAGTGTTGACTGTACACCGGGACACGCTGGTCGAGAATGGTGAGGAACATCGCTCCGCTCGGGCGAGAGGGCTTCGCGCCTGGGCTTTCGCGCCGCAGGGGGCCTGTTCGGGCAATCCTCCGGGCAAGCCCGGCGACTCATGCTGACCGCTGATGACCTATTTGATGAGCCGTCAAAAATGCGGGAGGCCACTCCGCCCACGGACGACGTGGACGCACCGACGTCGCTCTGGTTCGTGGAACACGGTCCCTTGGCCGTGGGCCGGTCGGCGCTCGACCGCCACGGAAGCCGGCTCGCTGCCTGCCGCCCGCCCGGGGCTCCTCGGCAGCGTGACGCGCCCCTGCGCACTTGCGTTCGCCGCTCCTCGCTTCCGTACGGTCCGGCCGATGGCGAACCGCGCTCGCACAACGTGAAGGAGAGCAGCCCCCAGGTGGCGCGACAACCGCCTGCCCTCCGACCTACGACCAGCCCCGCTCGCGGCCGCGGGTGATCGTGGCGTAGCAGGTCACCCGGCGGGCCGCCTCGGTGGAGTCGGCTGCGGCTTCGGTCTCCGTCTCAGTCATGACTACGGCGCCGAAGCCGAGGTCCATGACGCCTGCGGACGAGAAGGGCACCGGACGGGCGAGGCCGTGGTAGCGGCATGAGGCGGCGGGCGGCATCTATAAGGCGCGCCGCTTCGGCGGAAAACGCAACCCACTCGCTCAGGAGTGATGCCGCGGGCGAAATGAGCCGCCTGTTCACCGACGAACACGGCGACCCGATCATGGAGTTCCCCGAGGACTGGAACGCCATGACGGGCTTCCTGGACGACTTCGAGAACCGTGCCCGGCCCGAGCACGAGGAGGGACGCATGGTCACCCACGCGATCCTCGACCAGTTCGCCCACCGCTACTTCCCCGGGCCCCTGCACGGGCTGGCCCGCGCCCTGGCGGTGTCCACCATGCACCCGACCACCTGGCGGGTCCAGGGCATGCCCCCGCCCCCCGCCCCCGTGCGCGCTCTCCTGCTGCGAACGACCGGACTGCTGCCGCGCGCACAGAAGGCCCTCCGGCCGGACCCCTCGGAGAACCATCAGGAGCAGATCGAGGACCTCAGCGGACAGGGCCGGCGCGAGCGGGCAGCCGCCATCCGGACACTGGACGAGGACTTCTCCGCCTTCTTCCGGAAGCGGCACGGCCTGCCCGCCCGGCGCCTCGTTCCGGACGCGACGGCCGTCCCACCGAGACAGCCTTCTCAGGCTGACCACTGCAACCCACGTCATGCCCGAGGGGCGGCCGGGCCTTCACCCGGTCGCCCTCTGTGCCGCGGGCGGGCATTTTTGGCCCGCCGGGGGGGTACTTTTGTGGGCCCGGGCGGGGTGGGGGGTGGGGGCCGGGCCCCCCCCCGGCCCGCGCGGGGGGCCGGGGCGCCCCGGGGCCCCGGGGGGGGGCCCCGGGCCCCCCCCCGCGGCGCTAGGTGGCGTCTCGGGTGAAGCGCCAGGCCCCTCCCGCGAGGGCGAGAGTGAGGTAGAGGACCAGGTCGAAGAGGGCGAAGGCGAGGGACGGGGTGCGTTCCGGGTGGAGGGGGTGTGGGTGGAGTTGGCCGAGGGTGTCCGCGGCGTTGCTGAGCATGAGTTTGCTGGGTAGGGAGGACCAGCCCTCGACGGCTTTGGCAGCGCCGTAGCCGAGGTAGACCAAGGCGAAGAGTGCGGCGATGGCTCCGGCGGTGTGCCGGATGACGGCGCCGAGGCCGTAGCCGACGACGGTGACGACGAACAGGTAGAGCCCGGCGCAGGACACGGCGCGCAGCACGCCGGGTGTGCCCAGTCCGACGTCCAGGTGCTGCCGGGCCAGCACCGCTTGTCCGACGAAGAAGCCGGTGAACGCGGTCAGTTGGCCCAGCAGCAGGGCGAACCCGCCGATGACGATGGTCTTGGCGGTGTAGGCGAGCGCGCGCCGGGGTGTCGCGGTCAGCGTCGAGCGGATCAGTCCGGTGGTGTACTCGCTGCTGACGCCCAGCACGCCGAGGACGCCGAAGGCGAGGACGGCGAAGGAGAAACCGGAGAGCGAGTCGCCCACCGGGTCGACCTGGGCCCGGTCGGCCTTCGTCATGTGCGGCCAGGCGTTGGCGGTGTGCGCGACGTCCATGAGGCTCAGCGTCAGGCCGAACGCCACGGCGATGAGAGCGGTGATCCAGGTGGAGCGGAGGGAACGCAGTTTGATGACCTCGCCGGCCATGGCACCTGTCAGTGCGGTGGGCATCAGTGGCTCGTCCCTTCGGTCCGGTATTCCACGGCGGATTCGGTGAGGTCCAGGTAGGCGTCCTCCAGTGAGGCGCCGGCCGGGACGAAGTCGGCGACCGGGACGTCCGCGAGCAGGCGCCCCCGTCCGATGACGAGAAGGTGGTCGACGGTGAGGGCCATCTCGCTCATCAGGTGACTGGAGACAAGGACGGTACGTCCTTCGGCGGCCAGCGATCGCATGAGGCCCCGGATCCACCGGATGCCTTCCGGGTCGAGACCGTTGGCCGGTTCGTCGAAGATGAGCACCGGCGGGTCGCCGAGCAGCGCGGCGGCGATGCCCAGGCGCTGCTTCATACCGAGCGAGTAGGTGCCGACGCGGCGTTGTGCGGCCTCGGTGAGACCGGTGAGGGCGAGTACCTCCTCGATGCGGGTGCGTCGGATGTGGTTGGTGGCGGCGAGCGCGGTGAGATGCGCCCGTGCCGTACGGCCCCGGTGGACGGCTGCGGCGTCGAGGAGCACGCCGACGCGGCGCAGCGGCTGTTCGGTCTGGCGGTAGGGCACGCCGTCCACCAGGGCGTGGCCGGCGTCCGGGGTGTCCAGGCCGAGGACGGCCCGGATGGTGGTGGACTTCCCCGCGCCGTTGGGGCCGAGGAAGCCGGTCACCCGGGCGGGCAGGACCTCGAAGGTGAGGTCGTCGACGGCGGCCTTGCGGCCGAAGCGTTTGGTCAGGTGCTCGCATCGAATCACGTCCACGACGATGCCGGGACGGGACCGGGCACGTCGTCTGCCCGCAGGCAGGTTCTCCCGGGCCCGGGTCTGCCGTACGGCATAGGGCTCGCGGACGATGTGGGCGGGGCCGGGAGACCCATACGCTCGGGTCGTGGAACCGAAGACGCGTGCGGGCCCTGAGTCGTTGCGGCCCTCTTGGCCGGAGGCCTTGGTCGCCCTGTCCTTGGCGGTCTGCGGCCTCGCGCCCTGGCATGCGCAGGCGATCTTCTGGGGCGGGGTGCCGCTCGCCTTCGCGCTCTTCTGTGTCACGGCCCTGCGTCCGGCCCGCACCGCGGGAATCGCCCTGGCCGCGGCCCTGGCGATGGCGGTGTCCACCGGTCTGCCCAGGTTCGAACACGCCGGGGCCGTGGTGCCCTTCGTTCTGCTCTTCGCCGTCGCCTGGGCGGTGGGCTTCGCGGTGGGGCAGAGGCGTCGGTATCTGCACGCGCTGGTGCGTGAGGAACGCGACCGCGCCGATCGGGAGGCGGCGGCGGAACGGCTGCGGATCGCCCGCGAGTTGCACGACGGCATCGCTCACTCGATGAGCGTGATCTCCGTCCAGGCGGCCTTCGGCCGCCTGGTGCTCGACGACCGTCCGCAGGACGCGCGCAACGCGCTGGAGGCGATCGAGACCACCGGCCGGGAGACCCTCGTCGAACTGCGCCGCATGCTCGGCGTGCTGCACGACGACCCCCACGACGCGGACAACGCGGACCTGGCCCCCGCCCCGAAACTCGAAGACCTGGACCGTCTCGCCGAACGGACCCGGCGCCCCGGCCTGCACATAGACCTCACGGTCACGGGACTCGCCAGACCCCTGCCCCCAGGCCTTGAGACAGCCGCGTACCGGATCGTCCAGGAGGCGCTGACCAACGTGGTCAAGCACGCCGACGCGAGCACCGCGCACGTCACCGTCGCGTACGGGCCCGACGAGCTGACCCTCACGGTGATCGACGACGGCAGCATCCGGCCGGCTCCGGACCGCACCGGACGCGGGCTGACCGGGATGCGCGAGCGCCTCGCCCTCTACGGCGGCACCCTGCAGGCAGGTCCGGCCGCGACCGGTGGCTTCCGGGTACGGGCCGGCATCCCTCTGGACGGGCCACAGCCCACCGCCGGCTCGCCGGAGCGGCCGTGACCATCGGAGTCCTGGTCGCCGACGACCAGCAGCTGATCCGCGTCGGCCTGGCCGGAATCGTCGACACGGCCCCGGACCTCACGTCGATCGGCAGCGTCGCGACGGGCCGGGACGCCGTCGCGGCCGCCGCCGAACTCCGGCCCGACGTCGTGCTGATGGACGTGCGGATGCCGGAGATGGACGGCATCGAAGCGACTCGCCGTATCACCGCCGCCGGCCACGCCCGGGTCCTGATGCTCACCACCTTCGACCTGGACGAGTACGTCTTCGGCGCACTGCGCGCCGGAGCCAGCGGCTTCCTCCTGAAGGACGCCCCGCCCCTCGACCTGCTGTCCGCCGTCCGGACCGTCGCCCAGGGCGAGGCACTGCTCGCGCCACGCGTCACCAGACGGCTCATCGAGGCCTACGTCCACAGGCGGGCACAGCCACCGGACGGTCAGCGACCACCACGGCTGCCCGATGCCGTCACCACCCGCGAACGCGAAGTGCTCCTGCTCGTCGCCGAGGGACTGACCAACGCCGAAATCGCCGAACGGCTGTCCATCGGAGCGGGCACGGTGAAGACCCACGTCGCCCGGCTGCTGACCAAGCTCGACGCCCGCGACCGCGTCCAACTCGTCATCCACGCCTACCGCAGCGGCCTCACCAGCTGACCCACTCGGCCGGCGGCCGACTCGTCGGCACCCGGTTCAGTGCGGTCGGAGGCGGGATCCGGCAGGAGTTCTCCGGAGTTTTCGCAACTCGGTTTGCCCCGGTCGGCGGATGGATCGCGAACCACGGTTCGGATCCCAAGACTGGACGGGTGAGCCTGGGCGCCCTGCCTCGACCTTCGGGTTCGGCTCCCCGAGTAGCACACCCACATCTAGGAGCGAGCATGTCGGAGAAGCCCACTGTCGGCTGGATCGGAACGGGCAGGATGGGCGCGCAGCTCGTGCTGCGGCTGCTGAAGGCGGGCTACGACGTCACGGTCTACAACCGTACGGCGGCGAAAGCGCAGCCCCTCGTGGACGAGGGCGCCACGTTCGTGCCCCGCCCGGTGCACCTGTCCGACCGGGACGTGGTGTTCGTCATGGTGTCCACGCCGGACGATCTCGCCCAGGTGACCACCGGCGAGAGCGGGCTGCTGACCGACCCCGCATCAGCTCCCGGCATCATCGTGGACTCGTCGACGGTGTCCACCCAGGCCAGTGCAGTGCTGCGGGCCGCGGCGGACGAGCGTGGGACCTCGCTGCTCGCCGCGCCGGTGAGCGGGAATCCGAAGGTCATCGCCGCGAACAAGCTGACCGCCGCGGTCTCCGGCCCCCGGGAGGCCTTCGAGGCCGTCGAGCCCCTGCTGGCGCAGTACGGCCGCGGGGTCACCTATGTCGGTGAGGGCGAGGTCGCCCGGCTGGTGAAGATCGCGCACAACCTGTTCCTGGGTGTGGTGATCCAGTCCCTGGCCGAGATCACGGTGCTCGCCGAGAAGGGCGGGGTCAGGCGCGCCGACTTCCTGGCCTTCCTCAACGACTCGGTGATGGGCTCGACGTTCACCCGCTACAAGTCGCCGGCACTGGTCAACCTGGACTTTACGACCACCTTCACCAACGTCCTGCTGCAGAAGGACTTCGACCTCGGCCTGGACGCCGGTCGCGAACTGGGCGTACCGATGCCCCTCGCGTCCGCCACCCGCCAGATCGTCGCCCAGGAGGTCGGGGCCGGCAACACGGAGCTGGACTTCGCCACCCTCATCCTCACCGTCGCGAAGGGGGCCGGGATCTCCCTGGAGGCGGAGAACGTCCCGGTCGACGACGGCCTGGAGACGCGGCGGTGAGCGGGCGTGACGAGCGTGCCTTCCAACACCACATCGAGATGACCGCTGACCGGGCGTGGACTACCCCGTCCTCACCACCTACCAGCCCCACGAACCCCCGCTGCAGATGACCACCGGCCACCTGCAGGAATCCGCTTTTCGTCCTCTGCCCAAACGACGGAGGCAGCCGACACCGCCCCGGACGTGCCGAAGTGCGCCGTGAACCTGTGCCATGAGACCGGCGGCATCGGTCGGCCGCCCCGACCGGCCCACGCCCCGGGCGCAGGGAAGTGTCACCCGGCGAGCATCAGGTGACCGCTGCCCGTCGGGTGCCTCGGCGGATCGCAGGTGCCGATGTGAAGGCGAGCAACCCGCCGTCGGCACACCTCGCGACACTCCCGTTCCGCGCCGGAAGGACAGGTCATGACCGCCACCGCACCCAAGGCGCCGACCGCACCAGGGGTGCGAACCTACGACCGCAAGGGCGTCGTCTCCGTCCAGCCCGACAGCGGTGACTGGCTGGAGGCGGACGGCGGGATGGGCGAGGACCGCCTCAACCTGAACGTGTGGACCCCCGAGCAGCCGACCGGCGAGGCACTGCCGGTGGCCGTGTACATCCACGGCGGCGGATTCGAGTACGGCGCGAACACGCAGATCACCTCGAACGCCTCGGGTCTCGCGGCGTCAGGGCGTGTGGTGGCCGTGTCGATCAACTACCGGCTCGGCGCCCTGGGCGCGGTCTCGCCCTCGCAGTACGGCGGCGCTCTGGCCGAGGCGAGCAACCTCTGTCCGCAGGACGTCATCGCCGCTCTGACCTGGATCAGGCAGAACATCGCCCACTTCGGTGGCGACCCCGACAACGTCACCGTCCACGGCCACAGCGGCGGCGCCTACGCCGCCTTCGGCCTGCTTGGCGCCCCCGCCGCCGACGGCCTCTACCGGCGCCTGGCCTGGTTCTCCGCCGGGCCGCCCCGTCTCCAGCCGGCCTGGTGGGCGGAGGAACTCGCGCACCGGTTCGTCACCGAGCTCGGCGTCGCGGACAACCCCGAGAAGCTGCTCGGCCTGGACACGGCGCTGCTGGTGGCCGCCCTGCACAAGGTGACCCCGACGGACCTCGGAGCCCGTGGTGGGAGGGACGGCAAGAGCCTCGGTGTGGTCCTGGACACCGGGCAACCCGGCGCGGTGCTGCACGCCCACCCCATGGACGTACTCGCCTCGGGCAGGCACCGGGACGTCGACCTCCTGCTGAGCTTTACCGGCGACGACATGGGCTGGTGGGTGGCGAACGATCTCGACCGGTTCGACCCGCACACCGTCACGGGCGTCCTCGACGAATGCGCGGGGTGGCGCTTTTTCCCGCTCCCGTGCCCGGCAGGTCGTCGGCGCCTACGACCAGGGCGGCCGCACTCCGGCCGAGGTCCGTGCCGCGTTCCTGACGGACTACGTCTTCGCTCTGCCCGCGGCCCGCGGTGCCCTGGCCCACGCCGCCGCGGGCGGCAACGCCCGTCTCCTGGTGATCGGGCCCGCCGAGGGCGCGCCCGCCGTGCACGGCGGGCGCGGTGTACGCCCTGGTCGGCCAGGAGCAGCCGGGCCGCAGCGCCGAACAGGCCGAGCGTGACACGCGTGTCCGCGACATCGTGCTCGACTTCGCCACCGGCGAGCGGACCCGGCTGTGGCCCGCCGTCACCGACCGGCCCACCTCGGGAAGCGTCGGCAACCCGCCCTTCGAGGCCACCGCCCACCACCAGGCGGCCCTCGACCTGTTCGAGGACCTCGACCGCCCCTGAACCGAGGCCGCACGCGCTGGTAAACGAGTGGCGTGTCCGGGGACGAGCCCCATAGCTTGTGCGCTCGTGACCGATGATCCGACGAAGCCCCCTGATCGCCACGACCTCGGGCGAGTGTTCAACGAGGTGCCGGAACTCTACGACCGGGTTCGGCCCGGATACCCCGACGAACTGTTCGCGGACCTTGTCGCCGTCACCGGCTTGGACGAAGGGTCGTCGGTGCTGGAGGTGGGGTGCGGTACTGGTCAGGCGACGCGCTCGCTGGCAGCGCTCGGATGCTCGGTGACCGCCGTCGAGCCCGGCGCGGACATGGCCGCACTCGCTCGCCGGCGGCTCGCTTCCTTCCGCAACGTCGACGTCGAGAGGTCGACGTTCGAGGAGTGGGACGACCGCGGTCGACGCTTCGACGTTCTCGTGGCTGCGCAATCGTGGCACTGGGTCGACCCGTCGACCGGCTGGCAGCGAGCGCACGACGTGCTTTCTCCCGGGGGTTGGATGGCGTTGCTCGGTCACGTGGTCGTCCGTCGGCCGGGAGAGCCGGAGGTGTACGCCGAGACGGCCGATCTGCACGAGCGGTTCTGCCCCGGGAACCCCGGCTGGGGACATCCACCGCTGGCGGACGAGGTGCGCACCGCCGACGCGGGTTGGGGCCTGGACGACGATCCCGGAGGGTTGTTCGGCTCGACGATCGTGCGCTGGTATCCGACCGTTCAGTGGTTCGACGGGGACGGCTTCGCCGATCACCTTCGCTCATTGTCGCTGTTTCGGAGACTCGACCGGGATGTCCGTGAGCCCCTGCTCGACGCCATCGCCGAGCGCATCCGCACGCGCATGGGCGACCGGGCGTCACGCCGTTATCTGAGCGTCCTGCGTGTCGGACGGCGTGCCGACTGAGGCAACACGGAGAACTCGCCCGCGGCTGGAACATGGTGTTGTCGTTGGCCGACTTCTCCGGCACCGGCTGGAAGACGTCCCCGTGCTCGACGATCCTGCCGCCCTGGACCCGGAAGATGTCGACGACGGCCGCGCCGCGGTCGTCCGCGTTCACCTGAAAGGTGTGGTGGACCGCGACGTACTCCCCGTCGGATGATCCGCTTGACGTCCATGCGGAGATCCGGGAAAGCGGCGAGGGCCGATGCGAAGGCCTCCTTGGCGGCCGCCACACCGTTGGGGTTCTTGGGGTTGTGCGCGTAGTACGGATCGGCGGCGTACTTGTCCCAGGCGTTGACGTCCCCGTTGAGCAGCGCGTCCAGCAGGGCCGACACGACCTGCTTGCTCGCGGCGCTGGACGCGTCCGAGGACCGGCCGGCCGGGGTGCTCAGCGTGGAGTGCATGTCGTTGCCGCTGGCCGTGCTGTCCGGGACGTCCTGGATCACGTCCCGGTGCTCGCCACGTCGTACTGCAGGTCCGGGTAGCGGCTCCTGAAGCCGGTCACGAAGCCGCGCAGCGCTTCGGTGCCGTTGGGGGCCCAGGGGTTGTGCTGGATGTACTCGTCCCCGACGTACTTGCCGATGACGTCGAGATCGCCGTTGGCGAACAGCTCGTTGTAGAAGCGGACGACCAGCTCCTTGTTCTCGGTGGACACGGTTGTGCCTGTCTTTCGACTCATGGTTGGGACAATGTCAGCCACGTACAGCGATGTGCCTGTGGGCGACCCTCTCGACAAGGACTGTCCGATCCGTGAGGTCCTCGACCGGGTCGGCGACAAGTGGAGCGCTCTGGTCGTCGTGCGGCTCGGACAGCGCACCCACCGCTTCAACGAACTCCACCGGGAGATCGACGGGATCAGCCAGCGGATGCTGACCCTGACGTTGCGCGCGCTGGTCCGCGACGGCCTCGTCAGCCGGACCGCCTACCCGACCGTGCCGCCACGCGTCGACTACGAACTGACCGAACGGTGATGGCGAGGGCCTCGCGGACGTTGTTGGGCTTGCCGACGCTGATCTGCTCGGGGCGGATGCGGCCCTGGTCCTTGAGGCGGCCCAGGTGCAGGGCCAGCAGGGCCGCGTTGCCCAGGGACACGCTCATGTCGGCGAGCTTCCGCTGCGTGAGCCGGAAGGCACTGATCGGCCTGCCGAACTGCACCCGGGAGTCGGCGTACTCGATGGCCGTCTGGAGAGAGTCGCGGGCGGCGCCGACCGCGCCGAAGAGGATGCCGAAGCGGGCCTCGTTCAGGCAAGCGCTCGCCGACGGATGACGGTCTCGCGTCAGTTCCGCTTGGGATCGCAGTCGTAGAGGACGAAGCTGCCGCCGGTGGGGCGTCCGTAGGCCGCGGGACGGATGCGGTTGCAGTGGGACTTCACCCAGGTGGTGGCGGGAGTGGTCGGGCGCTGGCTGGTGAGGAGCGCATAGCGCAGTTGGCGGGTGGCGACGAGGCCGCCGAGTTGCTGGACGCTGGGGAAGGGCGTACTGCCGGTGAAGCCGCCCATGACGAGGATGGGCTCGGACTTCGCGCGCAGGAGGGGCTCGGCGGTGTAGGCGGCCTGGGTGGCGACCAGGTACTTCTCGCCGTGGCGGTGGGCGGTGAGGTAGCCGAGCAGGGCGGTGTCGCGGGCGTTGGGCTGACCGAGCCCTCTCCTGCGCGGAGCGTGGTGGGGGTGCTGGGAGTACGAGCTGCCGACAGGACCTGCCATCGGCGAGGTGACGGCGCCCGCGTAGAGCGGGTCGAGGCCGGAGAGGGCCCAGCCGGCCGGTACCACGAGGGTGGCCGCGATTCCGCCGGCGACGGCGGCGTGGACCATCCGCGGGGAGGTGCGCGGCCCGCGGCTCCACAGGCCCACCACGCCGCACAGCGCGAGCATCACCGCGACCGGCAGCAGCCAGGAGACGAACCGGGTCGGCCAGTCGAGCACCAGCGCCCATACCGCCGTCAGCCCGATCGCCACCGGCAGCGCCAGGTGCCGCCGGCCGGCCGCCGCTTGCTCGGCCTCCGCGGGCGGTGCGTACTGCGCCTCCGGCTTGGGCTCGTACCGCGCCTCGTACTCCGCTCGGAAGAGCGCGAGCCCGCCGCCGGTCAGCGCGGCGAGCGCCGGGGCGATGACGGCCGTGTAGTAGGCGTGGTTGCCGTTGGAGGTGCTGAACACCAGGGCGTGTACGGCCAGCCAGCCGCCCCACAGCACGAAACCCGTGCGCAGCGGGTCGGTTCGCGGTTGTCCGGTGCGCCAGAGGACGCCCAGGACCGTCGCGAGCACGGCGAGCGGCAGGAACCAGGCGATCTGCGGGCCGACGGTGTGGTTGATCAGCATGTTCCAGCCGGTGTTGCCGGTGGTGCGGCTGGCGGCGGTGCCCGCGACTGCACCGAAGGCGGTGGCGTCGCTGCTGAAGCGGCTCAGGCCGTTGTAGCCGAAGACCAGTGCGAACGGATCGTTGTTGGACGTGCCGTCGAGATAGGGGCGGCTCGCGGCCGGCGTCACCCAGGCGATCAGCACCCAGGAGCAGGAGACCGCCAGGGCGACCGCACCGGCCAGCAGGACGCGCAGGGCCCGGTTCAACCGGGTGCCGGGCGCGGCGAGTTGGTAGACCGCGGCGAAGACCGGCAACACCAGCCATGCCTGCAGCATCTTCGTCTGGAAGGCGAGTCCGACCCAGATGCCGCAGGTGATCAGCGGGAGCAGCCGCTCGGTGCGCACCGCCTTCTGGAGCGCTCCCGCGGCCGCCACCAGGAGCAGGGTGAGCGCGGTGTCCGGGATGGTGGCACGGTTGAGCGCCACGGTGATCGGGGTGAGGGTGAGCGTCAGCGCGGCGATCAGGGCGGCGAACGGACCGGCCCAGGCTCGTACGATGCGGTGCAGCAGCCATACGGTGAGCACGCCCTCGACGACCTGCGGAAGCGCGGCCGCCCAGTTGTGCGGGCCGAAGAGCCAGACGGAGACCGCGTCCGGCCAGAAGGCGCCGGGCAGCTTGTCGATGGTGATGGAACCGCTCGCGTCGAGCCCGCCGAAGAAGAAGGCGCGCCAGCTCTCGGACATCGACCGTATCGCCGCGCCGTAGAAGGGGTGGAGTGCGGCGTTGCCGATGCCCCAGGCGTACAGGACCGTGGCGACGACCAGCACCGCGGCGAGCGCCGGGCGCTCCCAGCGCGGGGCGTCTTCCGGCAGGCCGGAGCGGCGGCCGGGCTGCCGGCGGCCTCGGTGTGCTCCGGTGGGCCGGACGGCGGGGATGGCGGTCATGGCAGTGGTCCTCGGATCGGCAGGTCAGGTGAGGCGGTGGTGCGCGGGCGGCGGGATCACAGGCGGCGGGCGGCCCGGAAACCGCGGGCGTAGAAGTCGGTGCCGTCCAGCAGCGCGTGGCCCGACATGTCGCCCATGGTCGGACCGTTGGCGGCGGAGCGGCTGGAGTAGAAGCGGTGGCGGCCCTGGTCGTCGAGGCCCATGTACATGCCGCAGTGGTCGATGAAGTCCGGCCGGTTCTTGATGATGGCGAAGAAGACCAGATCGCCGGGTTGCAGGGCGCTCAGGTCGATGGCCTGCTGCTTGCCGGTGTGCGGGATCACCACACGGCCTGGACCGTCGGCGGCGATGGCGTACGCGCGGCGCGGCAGGCCCGCGCCCTTGGTGTTGGTGTTGTGCAGGGGAATGCCCATCCGGTAGCCCCACACCAGCCGCTGGAAGCCGGAGCAGTCGGCGTCGCCGTAGCGGGCCTTCTCCGGCTGCACGCGTGTGCCGTCCGGGAAGGTCCAGGGCAGGCCCAGATAGTCGTAGAAGTCGGACTGTTCGGCGTGGTAGGCGAAGTCCAGCGGGTTGTTGACCGCGGCGTTGCGTGGGCCGAAGTGTGCGGTGCCCGCGTAGCGCACGCCGCGGGCGTTGTGCTTGTCGGGCGCGCCGGCGCTGCTGTACTGGAACGCCACCGCGAAGACGTCCGGGCTGGTGTCGCCGAGCGCCTTGTCGAACCAGCGCTTGAACGAGGCGGACTTCTCCATGCCCCGCTGCCACTCGTGCGGCAGCACCCGTACCCAGGCGTCCGTGGTCACTTTGGCCTGGGTGGTCCGCGGCTCGCTGAAGGTGCGGGTGGGCCCGGTGAGGACGGCCGTACGGGCCCCGTCGGTGAACGTGGCGAGCGTGCCGCCGTCGGCGGCGCGGACCACGGTGCGGGCGGGGGCGGACAGCCGCTCGAAGGTGTGGGCGCCGGTGGCCCGCGCGCTCGGGCCGGTGCCCGCTCCGTCGGCGGCCGTGGCGCCGTTGTTGTCGCCGCCCTGGCGGAGGTGGTCCCAGGCGTACCCGCCCGCCACCCCGGCGACCGCGACGCCCGCGATCGTTCCTAGCACGTTGCGGCGGGTCGGGCCGCCGCGTCTGCCGACGGGTTGGGAGTGCATGGCCGATCCTCCTGGACGGGTGGGATGAGAGGGGGTGGGCGGGTCAGCCGACGGGCAGGGCGCCCATCAACAGGCCGGAGATCAGCACCACGTACGTGGCCAGCGTCACCGCCGTGGTCGAGATGACCGTGGCCGCCATGGGCTGCCGGACCATCTGGTAGGAGACCAGCCCGGGGACGATGAAACCAAGGGTCTGTGACGTGTAGAGCAGCGGGAACTCGTGGTTGAGGGCGAGCATCACGGTGGTCTGCATCACCACCGCGCACAGCACCACGGCGGCGAACAACCGCTTGCCGTAGAGGATCACCGTGCGCTGCAGCAGCTTCGTCATGAAGTACGTGCCCGCCGCCACGACGACCATCAGCCCGGCCATCCGCACGTCGGTGACGAGTGTGAGGGCGATCCAGCCCGGGGTGATCATCCCTCCGGGGGAAAGGTTGGTGGTCAGGTAGCAGACGAGCGAGAAGACCAGCCCGAGGGCGATCCCGAGTGCGGCGGTCTGTGCGGTGAGGTTGGCGGGGATCACGGGTTCCTCGTGGACTGGGGCGGCTCGTAGGAGTGGTACCGGTCGTCGTGGGAGTGGTGCGGGTCGTCCGCGGTGCTCCGCTCGTCGGGCCGGCCGTGGCGGGCGGCGAACCGGCGGGCGAGTTCGCGTTGTTCGGGGATGCGCAGGGCGTACGTCGGCGTCTCCAGCGGTGCCACCCAGCTGTACGGCTCCGGCTCGGGCGGCCTGGCCACCGAGACGCGCGGACGGGGCAGGGCGATCTGCATCGTCTCCTGGTCCAGGCCGTCGCCGCCGGGAACGGCGTCCAGCGGGTCCTCGGACTCGTCCAGCGGCAGCTCGGCGAGGCATTCCAGGAACAGCTCGCCCTGACCGTGGATGTTACCGATCGCCACCAGCGAGGAGGCGGGGCCGAGTTCCGCGAGCATGGCCGCGGTCAGCTCCTCGGGGTCCCGGCGGTCACCGCCGAGATCCACCACCCGCCCGGTGTAGTCGGCGGGAATCGCGTCGCGGGCGCTTCTGGTCGGGTGGCCGATCAGGAACACGGTCTCGGCGGCGAGGTCCGGGACGATGGCGCCCATCTGGCCGTTGCGCTCCACCCGGTCCGGGCGGCAGTTGATGACCACGTTGATCGGCCGCCTGATCGCGCCCAGATCCTCCAGCTGCTTCACGTTCATCAGCGTCGACTCGGGGTCGTTGGCCGCGAAGACGTTGGCGAACCGCAGCTTCTTGCCCTCGGGGGTGAGGTAGCGCTCCACCGACAGCACGCCCGGGTCGGGCGGCGCGTCCCACATGCCCTGCATCGCGGTGTGCCGCTCCACGCCGAGCAGTTCGGCGACGGCGAGCGCGATCGCCACGTTCTCCTTGAAGGTGAACCAGCTGAAACCGCGCAGTTCGTCGTCGGTCACGGACTCCGGATCAACCGCGATCAGACGGCAGTTCCGTTTGTCGGCCTCCTCCTGGAGGATGTGCAGCCGGTCCTTCTCCGCCGTCACGCACACCCCGCCCACCGGCATCGAGCGGGAGAGCGAGCGTGCGACGTCGTCCAGCGTCGGCCCCATCTCCTCCAGATGGTCCTCGCGGACGTTGCACAGCACTCCGATCGTGGAACGGATCAGCTTCTCCTGATTGGTCTCCTGCAGCGCCGGCATCACCGCCATGCACTCGATGACCAGCGCGTCCGGCCGGTAGGTCGCAGCGCGCCGCACGATGCCGATCTGCTCGACGATGTTGGATATTCCGAACTTCCGGTACACCGGCTCCTCGGTGGCGTCCGGATGGATGAACCGGGCCGCCGTGCCGGTGGTCTTCGCCACCGTGACCAGGCCGCCGCCGCGCAGCGCGCCCGCGCACAGCCGGGTGATCGAACTCTTGCCGCGGATGCCGTTGACCAGCACCCGCGTCGGTATCTGCTCCAGCGAGGCGAAGTGCCGCCGCTGCTCCAGGATGCCGGCGATCCACAGTCCGGCGGAGCACAGCAGGACGATGACATAGAGGAAGAGCATGCCGATTCCGTCCTTCTACCGCTGGAGGCTGTTCTCACGCACGGGCCGCGAGGGCCTGGCGGCGTGAGTGGATCTGGACGCCCGGTCGCGTTCCGCCAAGGCCTGGCGGATCAGCTCCAGACTGCGGGTGACCGATCCGATCTCGTCGTGGTTGACCGGATGCAGCACGGTACGGCGGTCTCCGCCGGCCAGCCGCTCACCGAGAACGGCGACCGCGCGCAGCGGCCGGACCACCACGACATGCAGCCAGCCCAGGCAGGCCACGCCCACGGAGAAGCCCAGGATGCCGGCGAGCATGGTGCGCTGCTCGGCCTGCACCGCGGGGATCTGGAGCGCCGCCGCGGGCTCCGCGGTCACCACGTGCCAGCCCAGGCGGGCGGTCGGGCCGCTCTGCGCCAGCGGTGCGGCGGCGTCGACCGAGAGACCGGAGGAGCTGACGTGCACCTCCGAGGTCGCGGTGCCCGCGGTCCCCGGGGCGTTCTGGGTGGAGCGGACGAGACGGGTCAGGCCCGAGTTGGGCAGCGACTGGAAGGCCTGGTAGCCCACGCTGGCCGCCAGCACCCTCTCCTTCGCGTCCGTCACCCAGACGCTGCCCAGCTTCGGCCTGGGCAGGATGGAGTTGAGCCTCTTCACGTCGATCTCGCCGAACAGGACCACCCCGGCGGCCTTCGCCCTGCCCTTGACGGCCCGGACCTGGGCGTAGCCCGCGATCACCGGGATCCGGCCCGAGGTGTTGACGGTGGTGATCCCGCCGCCGTCGGGCACGTGGACGCGGGTGCGCAGCGGTGTGCCGCCCACCCGCAGCGTGATGCCGCCCGAGCGGTCCAGGAGATACAGCGAGCGGTACTGCTTGTGGTCGGCGAGGGCACGCCGCAGCACCGCGGTCTGGGCGGCCCGGGTCCTGCCGGGCAGGCTCGCGGCCGCGGCGGTGAGGTCGGTGTACGACTGGTTGAGGGACTGCCGGATCCGGCCCGTCGCGATCTCGGTGCGCGCCTGCTGGTCGGCGATGACCGGAGCCGGAACCGCGGTCACGCTGTCCACCCGGTTCAGCAGGAAGACCATCGGTACCGCCCAGCAGGCCAGCACCAGCACGCCGAGCACGGCCAGCGCCCGGTAGCCCGGTCCGCGCCGGGCCGGGAAGTCCTCCGGGCCGCTCTCGCCGAGCAGTTGCCGGCGCAGCGAGTCCAGGGCCCGCCCGATTCGGGCCAGTTCCCCGAAGCCGTGCACCGGCACCGGCCGGGACAGCTCGGCCGACGCGGTCGGCCAGTCCTGGGTCGCGCCCCGGGCTACGCGGCCGGCGGAGAGGTACAGCCGCAGCAGGGGCCGCTGCACGGAGAAGAACAGGGCCAGCGCGAGCGCCAGCGCCACCGCGGCCAGGGCTCCGGCTGCCTTGAGCGCGAAGCGCGAGTAGTCGGCGGTGGTGGTCGTGGCGGCGACCGCGCGGGAGGTGAGCACGACCAGACCGAGATGGTCGGTGTCGCCCGGACCGGTCGTCGAGGCCACCTGGGCCCAGCCGGCCACGGTGTGCCGGTCGGCGGTGGTGGCGCCCAGCAGGCTTCCGGAGGCGTCGGTGCCCGTCCCGGCTCCGTGCGCCGCGCGGGTCGCCGCCGCGGGCAGGCCGCTGTCGGCTCCGCCCGGTGACGCCTTGCCGTGCACCGCGGTGGCGAGCGCCGTGCCGCCGGCGTCCAGGACTTCGGCGGTACGTCCGTCGCCGTACGCCGTGAGGGTGGGAAGGGCCTCGGAGACCACCAGCAGCCACTGCCGCGCGGGCCGGTTCGGGGTCTGGTAGTCCTGGTTGGGGTCCTCCTGCTGCGCGGGCAGCGTGACCCGGGCGTAGTACAGCAGTTGGGGTGCGCCGCCCGAGGTCACCAGCCGGGGCGGGACGGCCCTGGACGTGGGCGCCGTCCTCGCGGCGTCCACCCCGGCCAGCGGCACGGTACGGCCGCCGGTCGCCAGCAGTCTGCCGGAGCGCCGGTCGAGCAGCGCACTGCCGAGGACCGCCTTCCTGGCGGAGGTCAGCGCCTTGAGCGTGACCACGGGGGTCGACGTGCTCGTCGCCGGGTACGCGCTCGCCGTACGGCGGACCGTGCTCGCCTCGGTGTCGATCGCGGTGCGCAGCGAGTGCGCGGTGTCCGCGGCGATCTGCTGCTCCCCGTTCAGTACGGCCTGAGGTACGGGAGCGGCACGGACGCCGGTCAGACCGATCACGGTCAGGGCGGCGACCACCACGAGAAGTATGACAAGTGAGGCTATAGGCGGTCGCACTCCGCCAAGCATCGGCATATCGGCACGGCGACGAATCCGGTGACGGCGCGGCGCCCGGGGTGCGGAGGGCAGGGGAACGGATCCTTCCTCAACTGGCGCCGAGCGCCCAAATGTTCGAGAGAGCAAACATTCTAGCTCCCACCTGTCACACAACCATCACATTCTCGCCTCATGTGACGTACGCGTTAATTCGAATTCATGGGATCACCGGACGGCGGCGAAACATGCCTGCCGCCGTCCCGGGGCGAGGAAGGACGGACCCGCGAGCGGGCCCGGTCCTTCGAACGCATGGTTGACCGTCCGGTCCGCTCTCCGCTCAGCGGACGAACGAGATCTCCGGGTACTTGGCGGAGGGCCCGTCGAGCAAGGTGCTGTGCTTGTGCCGGAGCGTCTGGTCGAAGAAGGCGGCGAGATAGACGCGCTGGACCTCGACCGCCCGGTTCGGGTCGATCGTGCCGTACTGCTGCTGGATCTCGGCCTGGGAGAGGCCGAGCAGCGCCGCCTCCTGCGGCACCATCCACTCCTGGTCGCAGAACGACAGGTGCGCCGCGCCACGGAGCTTGATGTCGACCCGGTACCCCTTCAGATGCGACCACATCGTGCGCCACGAAGCGTCGTTGTTGCGGTTGTGGGTGCCCGAGCTGAAGAGCATGAAGGGGCGGTCCAGGTCCTTGGTCGGCGCCGAACCGAAGAACTGGCCGTCCAGGTCGGCACCGGCGGCGATGCGCTTGTCGAGCTGCATGGCGGTGGGAACCGCCCCACCGCCCAGCGACCAGCCGAACATGCCGATACGGGACATGTCCACCGACTTCGACAGCCCGGCGGGCAGCGTCGCGTGGCCGGCGTCCGGATTGCCCCCACTGCTGATCTTGCCGAGCTGGTTGATGACGAACTTGATGTCGGCCGCGCGCACCTTCAGCGTGTCGGCGGAGCGGGTGCCCGGCGGCATCGCGTTGAGCTCGAGCCGGTTGCCGGGGAACTGCACCTCGTTGGCGTCGTGGGTGTGGTCGACGGTGACGACGAGGTAACCGCGGCTCGCGAGATCCTGGGCGAGCGCCGTGCCCTGCGCGCGGTCCGAGTGCAGCCCGGTCGAGTACAGCAGAACGGGCAGCTTGCCGAGCGAGGTCTTCACCGGGGCGAGGACATGTCCCGCCGTCGTCGCCAGGGTGACCTGCTGCGGCGACATCCCGTGCGTGGTGAGGTAGTGGTCGCCGGATATCGACGGCATCCACGGCGCCTGGTAGTGCCCGGACGTGGCGGTGGCCGGGTACCAGAGCGAGACCATCACCTCGCGCTTGCCGCCCACATACGGATCCGTACGGGACGGGTCGACGAGGTGCAGGCCGACCATGCCCACGCTGTTGGGCCCGGTCGGCGCGGGCATGTTGAGCTGCAGAGCGGACGCGGCCCTGCGGTTCGACGTGAACGCCTCCGGGTGCACCGACTTCTGGGCCAGCGGCCCCTCGTCGTTCTCGGGCGCCCAGTCCGTCGTGGGCTTCGGCTCGTCGGGCGAGAACCCGGTGGCCGTGGGCGAGTCGGACGTCTTCCCGGCAGCCATGGCCGGCGTCACCCCCACACCGAGCGCGACGGCCAGCGCACCCGCCGAGCCGACCGCTCTGGCGATGGCTCTACGACGGGGTCGCGGGCGGCGGTGTTTCATGGAACCCCCTTGGTGGTCAGCGATCACAGAACGCGCGATCGACTGCCGCATACCGTATCGCTGCGGCGACGGGCGGAATCACGCGCCCGGGGTACCGCGGGGGTGACCTCACGTACGGCACGGGCGCTTTGACGCACCTCATGCCGATCTGCGGCCAGGATCTCAGCCGCCCTTCCCCGTGGTCACCCGTGCCTGTCCTACCATGGCGACTCCCGAAGTGACCGTCCCGAGCGTGGTGAACCTGGAGCTGATCCTGACGTAGTCGGCCGGGCGCCACGACACGCGAGCAGGTCGTACAGCAGGGCGTGCGCCGCGCCTAGATGGCCGGATCACCCACATCATGCAGGGCGGCCGGTTCCACCAGCGCACGGTCTGTGGTCACGCGGGACCGGTCATCTGGCGGGCATGGCCGTCAGGTTGCCGTAGCACGCGTCAGAACCGTGTTTGCGGGTGGTAGTGCCGCCGGAGGAGGGGGTCACGGCCGCCGCTCAGGCGTCCGGGGTGGTGGCGTGCTGCTCGGCGACGAGAACGCGGACGTCCCACGGGCCCAGGTGCACCTCCGCGCCGGCCGGTACGTCGTCGCCGCCGAGGACGTCGGACAGGTGCACCGGGGCCGGGACTCGCATCGGCTCCCAGCTCCAGTTGTGGACGACGTGGACGTGACGTCCGTCCGGCGAGGTCCCGGTCGTGACGGTCACGGGCTCGGGCAGGTCCCGCCAACCGCCGCGCGGGTCGGGTGCGATCCAGGCGGCCAGTGACCGGGCGAGGTCACGGCCGGGGACCGTGCCCACGCAGGTGACACGGCCGGCCCCGTGCTGACGGGTGGTGACGGCGGGCCAGCGCCCGAAGTGCGGATGCTCGTAGGAGGCCAGCGTCTCGGCGTCGACCGGGGTGAGGCACTCGAGCCAGTGCGTCGCCGTCGCGTCGGCGGGCACCTGGAGCGGGGCGCCGTCCACACCGCGGACCGGTACGGCCCGCGCCAGGTTGCTGAACTCGTCGTAGTGCACCCCCGCGGCCTCGGCGAGACGCCCGGGGGCCCTGTCGATCCGGGCGCGGGCCTCGTGGTCGGCGTATCCGGTGCGGGGGCCCAGGACGAGGTGGCCGCCCGCGTGGGCGTAGGCGGCGAGCCAGTCGAGAGCGGCGTCGGTGGCGATGTACAGCGCCGGCACGACCAGCACCGGGTGGCGGCGGGCGGCCTCCTCCGGTGCCGTGCCCTGGACCAGTTGGGCGACGTGCACGATCCGCACCTGCCGGCCCGCGTCGAAGGCGCCCCGGTAGAAGGGGTCGAAGATGCGGTGGTAGGCGGCGGGGTCCGGTTCACCGTTGGGCTTGGCCAGCGGCGGGTACTTCTGCATCAGCCACTTGCTCGGCATCGAGTAGACCATGGTGATGTCGGCGTCCGGCTCGAGCCCGGCGACGAGTGGACCGGCCGTCTCGAACTCGGCGCCCAGGCGCGCGATTTCGGCGTAGGTGCGGCCGGGCCGCCCGCTGTGCGGCAGGACACCGCCCCAGTAGGTCTCGGCGCCGAAGCGCAGGGTCTGCCACTGCCAGTACTCGATCATCCGCGCGCCCCGGGCCACGTGCGCCCACGCGGTCTGGCGCCACTGGCCGTCGTAGCCGGGCCGGTTGTCCCAGGCGTAGCCGATGGAGTTCGCGTTGGTCTCGGTGACCAGGAAGGGCTCCTGCCGGGAGGAGAACATCCAGTCCGCCGTCTGGTACATGGACCAGAGGCCGGTGGTCTTCCAGGCCTGCTCGTGCTCGTCCGGAGTCGGGTCGGGCAGCAGGAGGCCGTCCTGCATGTCGTAGTACGGGTTGCCGGAGGCGATGTCGAGGCGCGCGGACAGTTCGTCGTCCGCAACTCCCTGTCGGGTGTAGGAGATGCAGGTGGTGACGAAGTGTTCGGGGCGGGCGTACTCGCGGACGATGTCGGCCTGCCAGCCGATGAACTCGGTGACCTGCCGGGCCTGGAACTCCCGCCAGGCGACGTCGTACTGCGGCTGTTCGTTGCCGTCCGGGGACCACAGGTCGGACCAGTCGGAGAGCCGGTGCGACCAGTAGACCAGGCCCCACTCCCGGTTGAGGGTCTCGACGTCGCCGTACGTGTGGCGCAGGTGGTCGGCGAAGCGCTGAAAGACACCGCGGTTGTGGAAGAGGTGCAGGCCGGGTTCGTTGTCGACCTGCCAGCCGATGACCGCCGGATGGTCGGCGTACCGGGCGACGATCTTCCGGATGACCCGCTCGGCGTGGAAGCGGAACGCCGGGTGGGTGAAGTCCACCTCCTGCCGTGCGCCCCAGGCGAGGCGGTCGCCTGTACGCCGCTCTCCCGCGATCTCCGGGTACTGGCGGGCCAGCCACGGCGGCACCGCGTAGGTCGGGGTGCCGATGATGACGGAGATGCCGCGTTCGTGGGCGCCGTCCAGGACCGGCTGGAGCCAGTCGAGGTCGAAGCGGCCGTTCTCGGGCTCCCAGGTGGACCAGACCGACTCACCGACCCGGATCACGGTGAAGTTCGCCCCGGCCATCAGGTCCAGGTCGGTCTTCAGCCGTTCGGCGGGCCGCAGTTCGGGATCGTACGCGGGCGTGTACTCGTGGTAGTACGCGGCACCGAACAGGACGCGGGCGGGCGGAACCGCCATGGGGGAACCTCCGAGGAGTCGCTTGACTGCGCTGACATGTCTACGCAGTCAGAAGGCACCCGTCAAGCGTCCGACACAGAGGGGCAACCTCGCGCGAGTCCCGGCCGTGACGGGTGGGGCCGTGCCGATGTACGGCCCCACCGGTCCGCAGGTCATCCGAACAGGCGCCGCTGGATCTCCCGCCGGTAGTCCTCGAGCGTCCTGTCGAGGTGGACGGCCGTGGCCTCGGCGGCCTCGTCGGGCCGGCCGTCGCGGATGGCGCGGTAGATCGCCTCGTGTTCCTCGACCGCGGCCGCGGTGCCCTCGCCCAGGCTGTCGTGGATGCCGATCGCGCTGGACTGCCGCTGCAACCGGCGGGCGTCACGCACCGCGCTGCCGAGGAAGGTGTTGTGCGAGGCCGCGGCCACCGCGGCGTGGAAGTCGTCGTCCCCCTTGTTGAAGACGTCGACGTCGCCGTGGGCGTATCCGTGCCGGCACTGCTGCATGGCGACCTCGACGGCGCGCAGTTCGGCGGGCGTGGCCCGGGTGGCGGCGAGCCTGGCGGCGGCCATCTCCTGAACCCTGCGGAACTCGAACAGCATGAGCACGTGATCGAGGTCCACGGGCCGGAAGAAGCCGCCCCAGCGGCTGCTGATCAGCATGCCGTCGTCGTCCGCGACGAACAGTCCGCGTCCCCTGTGCGCCCGCACCCGACCCAGCGCCGAGAGGATCTTCACGGCTTCGCGGACCACCGCTCGGCTCGTGTTCAGCTGCTGGGCGAGGTCGTTCTCGGTGGGCATCCGGTCGCCGGGGACCAGACGCGCCTCGGCGATGAACTCGAGAATCCGCTCCGCCACGACCTCGTACCCGGGCCGGTAGTCGCGCCGCTCATCCGCGCCGTTCACCACCGATGCCACGGCGGGCGTGTCCTTCATGTGTGCTGCCTCCGGGGGACTGAACGACGGTGACTGATGAGACCTGAAGCCGCGCTCATCGTACCCCAGCATGAAATGAGTCGTACTTATCTGGAGGCATCCTCGATCGTGACCGTGCGGCCAATTTAGGCGTCTAGTAGGTATACGCCCCGGTTAATACCTCGTCATGGTCACCTTGACCTGTGCGCCGAACCTCAGAAAAGCCGTACACACCCCTTGACTCCCTCTTTGATATGGCGGCTAATTTCTTCCGCGGTGGTACGACAGAGCCGCCAAGCCGCCTCGTTGTAGACCCAGTGGAGTCGCTCATGTCCGTCTACAAGCCTTCGGGCCATCGGGAGACACGGACCGGCAGGAAACGTGCCGCGTTGCTGGCCGGCTGTGCCGCCACCGTGCTGTTCGCCGTGGCCGCCTGTGGCAGCGGCGGTGGCGGCACAGCCGCTCAGGACAACGGCGCGCTGACCGTCTGGGTGGACGCCACCCGCCTGGCCGCCGCGAAGCAGTACCAGGCGCTGCACCCGGGCGTGAAGCTGCACATCGTCAGCTACGACGGTGACGCCAACGGGTCCAACTACCTCCAGACCAAGGTCCAGTTGTTCAACCGCACGGGCAAGGGCTGGCCGGACGTCGTCTTCAGCTCCCAGAACAACGAGACGAGCTGGGCGGTCGACGCGGGTTTCGCGGCCCCGCTGAACAAGGGCCTGATCCCGGACGCGACCCTCGCCGGGTTCGCCAAGGGGGCCAACGACGTCTGCACGGTCGGCGGGACCCTCTACTGCCTGCGCAACGACCTCTCCCAGGTGGTGCTCTGGTACAACGCGCCGCTGCTGAAGCAGTTCGGCTACACCGTGCCGACGACCTGGGAGCAGTACCAGGCGCTCGGCGAGAAGGTCGCCAAGGAGCACCCCGGCTACCTCGTGGGCGACGCGGGTGACACCTTCACCCCCGAGATCTACCTGTGGGCGAGCAAGTGCGGCGCCAACCACATCACCGGCCCCAAGGCCGTGTCGGTCAACACCACCAGCGAGGCCTGCACCAAGATGGCCAAGCTGATGGACGTACTGATCAAGAACAAGTCGATGTCGATCAGCGGCGTCTTCAGCACCGACTTCGCCAAGAACGAGGCCCACAAGGTCCTGCTCATGCCGGGCCCGGCGTGGTACGGCGGCGCGGTCTTCGAGGGCGGGCTCAAGACCCCGGCCAAGCAGATCGCGGTGGCGCCCGTCCCGCAGTGGCAGGGGGACACCGCACAGTCCACCGGCAACGTCGGCGGCGGCACCTGGCTGCTGTCCAAGCACTCCACCCACATCAAGGCGGCCACCGACTTCCTGAAGTGGGTCACCACCGACAACGCCTACCAGGGCGAGAAGGCCCCCGGCTTCCCGGCGTACGCGCCCGCCGCCGACAACTGGCTGAAGGCGCAGGCCGCCTCCGGGTACTTCGCCGGGGACCTCACCGCCCTCAAGAACGCCTCCTCGCAGGTGTGGCCCGACTGGGGCTCGGGCCAGTTCAGCCAGGAGGCGATCTGGGCCGCCACCGTCAAGCCCGGCCTGACACAGGGCAAGACCATCGAGTCCCTGTTGCCCGCCTGGCAGGACTCCATCGTCAAGTACGCCAAGTCCGACGGATACCAGGTCTCCCAGTGACGCTCACCCACTCCTCGGCCGGCTCTGTCCGGGGGCGCCGTCGCGGCACCTCCCGCCAGAGCCGGGCCGGCGTGGCATTCGTCGCCGGCTACGTGCTGCTGCTGATCGCCTTCGGCGTCCTTCCGACCTGTTACGCGATCTACTTCGCGTTCACCGACGCCGGGGGCGCCTTCACCGGCTTCTCCAACTTCGTCACCACGGCACGGGACTTCCGGTTCGTCGACTCGCTGGGCCATGTGGCCCTGTACCTGGTCTTCTGGCTCCTGTCGCTCGTGGTGTTCGTGGTGGTCCTGGCGCTGCTCCTGCACCGGCTGTCCTCCGGGCCGGTCGGCCAGGCGCTGCGCTTCCTCTACTACATCCCCGGAGCGCTCGCCGGCGCCGCGAGCGTCCTGGTGTGGCTGTTCATGCTCGACCCGACGGTCAGCCCGGTCAGCTCTCTGCTGGGGGCGCTCGGATTCCACACCTTCGGCGAGGTCATCGCCCCCGGCAACCTGGCGCTGCTGTTCACGATCATCGCGTTCTGGACCGGCGCGGGCGGCTGGATCGTCGTCATGTACGGCGCGCTCAACAACATCCCCAAGGACGTCATGGAGGCCGCCCGCATCGACGGCGCGAACGGCTGGCAGACCGCCTGGCGGGTGCAGATCCCCATGCTCCGCAAGTGGATCGTGTACATGGTGATCCTGGCGTTCGCGGGCGGCGCACAGCTCTTCGTCGAGCCGCAGCTGCTCTCCCTGGCCAGCTTGGGCGTGGCGGGCCGCGACTACTCGCTCAACCAGCTGACGTACGACTTCGCCTTCCAGATGAACAACATCAACGGCGCCGCCGCGGTCTCGGTGGAACTCCTGGTCGTCAGCGTGTCGGTCGCCGGTGTCTTCGTCGCACGATCGGGGTTCTTCGATGCCGACTGACACACGCCGCCCCGCTCCCCTCGCCGCCACGCCACGCACCGAAGGGAAAGCCAAGGTCATGGGCCGAACCCGACAGCGGCGCGGCCGGCCCCCGCGGCAGACGGCGTCCCGGCTGCTGGCGGGTTCCGTGCTCACCGTGTTCGTGGCGTTCTTCGTGCTGCCGGTGCTGTGGCTGCTGCTCGCGGCGACCAAGACCGACGAGCAGTTGGTCCACGGCAACCCCCTGTCCTTCGGGTCGTGGCACGCGCTGACGGCCAACTGGCACGCGCTCACCGCCTTCCAGGACGACGCCCTCCTGATGTGGCTGCGCATCTCCGCCCTCTACGCGGCGATCTCCCTGGTCATCACGCTCTGCCTGGCCATACCGGCCGGGTACGCGCTGGCGATGACCGAGTTCCGCGGCCGGCACGCGCTGCTGATCGCGACCCTGGTCGTGATGCTGATGCCGAACGCCACCCTGGTGGTGCCGCTGTTCCTGGAGATCAACGCGGTGCACCTGATCGGCACGATGTGGTCGATCATCCTGCCGTACTCGTTCTACCCGTTCGGGGTGTACCTGACGTACATCTACTTCACCACCGCCGTGCCCAGGGATCTGCTGGCCGCGGCGCGGATGGACGGCTGCTCCGAGTTCGGTGTCTTCCGCCATGTGGCGCTGCCGCTGGCGACCCCCGTCATCGCGCTCGTCGGGTTCTTCAGCTTCGTCGCCAACTGGACCAACTACTTCCTGCCGTACGTGATGCTCCCCGAGAGCGGCCAGATGCCGATCCAGGTGGGCGTCGGCAGCCTGCTCAGCAATGTGCCGTCGTTCAACCCGACCGCCGGCGACCTCGCGATCCAACGCCCGCAACTGGCCCTGGCGACGCTGGTCGCCATCACGCCGGTACTCGTCGTGTTCCTGTTCGCCCAGCGCTTCCTGGTCGGCGGGATGCTCGCCGGCGCCACCAAGGAGTGACCGCTCTCATGCACTTCAGCCCTCACCCCGACGCGTTCGAGGACGACACCCCGGCCGCCGACCGGCCCGCCGCCGCACCCGAGGTCCGGGCCACGGTCCCGTTGCTCGAACCACCCGGCTGGGCCGTGGCCCAACGCGCCCTGTTCGACCTGCTCGACCACGCCTGGCGCCGCTTCGAGCACGCCTTCACGGGCCCCGACGGACGCCTGAACTACAACGGCAGGCTGACCAGCCGCGACGGAGTCGACGACTTCTACGAGGTCTTCTTCAACTGGCCCCAGCTCTACCTCCTCGGCGGCGCCGACGACCTCCTGCCCGCGAGCGAGAAGCACTGGGAGGGAGTCACCCGGCAGCTGGCCGAACTGGACATGCTGCGCGACGAGTTCGAGCGCGGCTACGACTGGTTCCACCAGGGCGAGAGCCTGCTGCTGCTCTACTTCCTGTGCATGGCCGCCCCGGACCGCTGGGCCGAACGCGCCCTGCGTTTCGCCGAGTTGTACGTCGACCCCGCCAAGGGCAACTACGACCCCGAGCGGCGCATCATCACCCGCCCGCACAACGGCAGCGACCCCGAGCGCACCGGCCTCTTCGACGGCGACGTCTACCCCTGGCTGCTCAAGGAGGCCGAGACCTACGGCTTCCCGCTGGACTGGATCCCCGAGGCCGAGGGCGGCCCCTTCCCGCTCTCGGCGGACCCGCGCCTGGGCGACCAGATGCGCGACCGGATGGGCGTCGGCGACACCGCGCTCAACCTCGCCGCCGCCGGACTGGTCCTCAACGCCTGGATCCTGTCCGGCGAGGAGCGCTACCGGGACTGGATCGTCGAGTACGTCGGCGCCTGGCGCCAGCGCACCCGCGAACAGGGCGGCCTGATCCCGGACAACGTCGGCCCGGACGGGGTCGTCGGCAGCCTGCTGGAGGGCCGCTGGTACGGCGGCCACTACGGCTGGTCCTGGCCGCACGGCTGGCACAGCGTCGGTCACGCGGCCTGTGTGGCTGCGCTCGCGGCGGCGACGGTCACCGGGGACGACGACTACCTCTCCATGGTCGCGACCTCGCTCGACGCCCTCATCGACCGCGGCAAGGTCATGCCCAACACGGAGGCGGACTCGAGCCTGCCCTCGAAGTGGGTCGCGGAACTCGGCCCCGACCGGCACACACCCACCCTCCACCTGCCGTTCCGGCACAACGACTCGGGCTGGTTCGACTACAACCCGCCCACCTCTCCCGTACCGGTGGCGCTGTGGCACCACACCTCCGCAGAGGCCGACCGGGCCCGACTGGAGCGGCTGCGCGAGGCCGACGGCATCGACTGGCGGACCGTACGGCCCTTCCGCGCCAAGGAGGAGTCCGGCCACGAGAAGGCGTGGTTCGCCTTCCTCGCCGGCGACGACCCCGGCTACCCGGAGCGGATCCTCGCGGCCGCCCAGGCCCAGGTCCGGCACCGCCTGCGGCGCATCGACCGGTACCGCGACCTGGACGTGCCCGAGGCGGACATCCACGTGTGGCAGCAGTGCAACCCGGTGGCCACGGAGGCCCTGGTGCACCTGACCTGGGGCGGCCCGCAGGTGCTGTACAACGGCGGACTGCAGCAGGCGCGCCTGCGCTACCACGACGCCGAGGCCCGCCGCGCCGGCCTCCCGGCAAAGGTCGCCGCCCTGGTCACCTCCATCGACCCCGAGGCGACCACCGTCGAACTGGTCAACCTCTCCCCCGGCACCGACCGCACGGTCGTCGTCCAGGCGGGCGCGTTCGCCGAGCACACGATCACCGGCGTCCGGTACACGACCTGCGAGGACGCGGGCTGGATCGGCGACATGTACGACTACGGCCACACCGAGCCGGTGGTCTCGCATGACGAAGTCCCGGTTGACGGTCCCTTTCTGACGGTCCGTCTGCCCGCCTCCACCCGCATCCGGCTCACCCTGCGACTGGAGCTGCGCACCCGAACACCCAGCTACCGCTCGCCGTTCGACACCGCCGCAGAGCAGGCCAACTCCACCGACACGACAGGGGAATCGGCGTGAAGCGTATCGCCCAGACCATCAGGCTCCGCCCCGAACACCGCGAGGAGTACCTGCGGCTCCACTCCGCCGTGTGGCCCGGCGTCGAGGCCGCGCTGCACCGGGCGAACATCCGCAACTACAGCATCTTCCTCCACGGTGACGTGCTGTTCGCCTACATGGAGTACCACGGCGGGGATTTCGAGGCGGACATGGCGACCATCGAGGCCGACCCGGAGACCCAGCGGTGGTGGAAGCTCACCGACCCGTGCCAGGAACCCTGGCCCGACCGGGGCGAGGGCCGCCAGTGGAGCGAGCTCCGCGAGATCTGGCACCTGAGCCCGCCCGGCGACGACACCACCGCCTGACCCGGCCCGCACCGACTGGGAACCCCCTGTGAACGCACCCGTACTCGTCGACGCCCACCATCATCTGTGGGACCTCTCCCACCGGCCGCAACCCTGGCTCGACGACCCCGACGTGGCATCCATCCGCCGCACCTTCGCCCCCGAGGACCTGCGCTCCACTGCCACCCGCCCCATCGCGGGCCGACGGCTGCACGGCACGGTCGTCGTGCAGTGCATCGCCGAGATCGCCGAGACCGAGGACCTGCTCGCGCTCGCGGAACGGGAGCCGCTGATCCAGGCCGTGGTCGGCTGGGCCGACCTGACCTCCCCGGCGATCGGTGACCAGCTCGACCAGTTGATCGCCGGCCCGGGTGGTGGACTCCTGCGCTCCCTGCGACACCTCGTGCAGAGCGAGACGGATCCGAACTGGCTGCAACGCCCCGATGTGGAACGTGGGTTGAGGGCGATCAGGGACCGCGGGCTGGGCTACGACGTGCTCGTACGCGACCACCAGCTCGACCAGGCGATCCGGCTCGCGGAACGCTTCCCCGACCTGCCCCAGGTCCTCGACCACGCGGGCAAGCCGGACATCGCCCGGCAGGACCTCGCGGACTGGGAACGCGGGATGCGGCTGCTGGCCGTACACCCGCACGTGGTGTGCAAGGTCTCCGGACTGATCACCGAGGCCGACCACACCCACTGGACCACCGCCGACATCCGGCCGGTCTGGGACGTGCTGCTCTCCGCCTTCGGCCCCGACCGGCTGATGTTCGGCTCGGACTGGCCGGTCGCCAACCTGGCGGGGGGCTGGAACCGTTGGGCCGCGACCGTGGACGAACTGCTCACCGGCTGGAGCGTGAGCGATGTCGACGCGCTCCTCGCCGGCACCGCGACCGCGTTCTACGGCCTTGCCCCCGCACACTCCGGTCCGCGTCGACGAGACCCTGCCCCGTGACCACCGAGCACACCACCAGGGCCCGGTGAAGTGGCGATCGGCTGGGGTCACCCGCCGTCGAAACCCGGGGCGGGATACAGTGCCCGTCACGGCAGCCTGGTCAGGGAGGCAAGCGTGACCGACACCAGCGACACCCGGCCCGCCGAGGGTGAGGCGCAGGCGGCGCGGCCGAGCCCACTGCACCGGCTGATGCGGTACATCCCCTTGATCGCCCCCGTCCTGCTGTGGACCGTGCCCTGCTGGGTGCTCCTGTACGGCGGCCAGCACTGGCCGCTGCCCGTCACGCTGGCCGGCACCGCGGTGTTCGTCCTCGGCCTCGCCGGTATGCCGCTCGCGATGATGCGCGGTCACGGCCGACGCCAGCAGGACCGCGCGGCGATCGTCGGTGACACCCTGCTGGGCACCAGCTGGATCCTGTTCACGTGGTCCGTCCTGCTCGGCGTCCTCCTGCGACTCGCCCTGACCCTGGCCGGCGTCGGCGGGAGCCAGGACCGGGCCCGCATCGTCACCTGGGCCGTCCTCGGCGTGACCGCCGCACTGCTCACCTGGGGGTCCGCCGAGGCTCGCCGCGTGCCTCGCGTGCGCCGGCTCGACGTGCGACTGCCGCGGTTGGGTGCCGGGTTGGACGGCCTCCGCGTCGTCCTCATCACCGACACCCACTACGGCCCGCTCGACCGCGCCCGCTGGTCGGCACGGGTGTGCGAGACGGTGAACGCCCTGGAGGCCGACCTGGTCTGCCACACCGGCGACATCGCGGACGGCACCGCCGAGCGCCGGCGCGCGCAGGCCCTGCCCCTCGGTACCGTGCGGGCCACCCGGGCCCGGGTGTACGTCACCGGCAACCACGAGTACTACAGCGAGGCCCAGGGGTGGGTCGACCTGATGGACGAGCTGGGCTGGGAGCCGCTGCGCAACCGCCACCTGCTGCTCGAACGCGGCGGCGACACCCTCGTGGTCGCCGGCGTCGACGACGTCACCGCCGAGTCCTCCGGCCTGGCAGGCCACCGCGCCCACCTCGCCGGAGCCCTGAACGGCGCCGACCCCGACCTGCCGGTCCTGCTCCTGGCACACCAGCCCAAGTTCGTCGACCGGGCGGCGGCCGCCGGCGTCGACCTACAGCTCTCGGGCCACACCCACGGCGGCCAGATCTGGCCCTTCCACCACCTGGTCCGCATCGACCAGCCGGTCCTGGCCGGTCTCAGCAGCCACGGCCCCCGGACCCTTCTGTACACCAGCCGCGGCACGGGCTTCTGGGGGCCGCCGTTCCGTGTCTTCGCCCCCAGCGAGATCACTCTGCTCGTGCTCCGCTCCGGGCACCTGTGACAGCGTGAGGACCCTCGCATCACCTGGGCGTTGCGGCGCGCGGAAATCACCGAGGGCCTGGGCGGGGTGCGGGCCGGGGGACGCCGCGGACTGAGTCAGGTCTCCTGAGGCTACGGGACCAGGACGATCTTGCCGGTGGTGTGGCCGGACATGATCTCCCGATGTGCTGCGGCCGCTTCCCGCAGCGGGTAGCTGCCGGCGACCAGGATGCGCAGTCGCCCTGCTTCGGCGGCCGCGGTGAGTTCCAGACGGGCGGCGGCGCGGATCTGCGTACCGGGGTCGGCGCCGGGCGAGCCGCCGAGGAGTTTGATGCCGGCCCTGGCGCCGCGCTCGAATCCGGCGATGGTGGCGATGCGGGCGCGGTCCGCCACGAGGTCCACCGAGACGTCCACCGCCTCGTCCGTGCCCACCAGGTCCGCCGCCGCGTCGATGCCCTCGGGCGCCGCGGCTCGTACCCGATCGGCCAGGCCGGGACCGTAGGTGATCGGGACCGCGCCCAGGTCGCGCAGGAGTTCGTGTTTGGCCTCGCTCGCCGTTCCCACAACGGTGGCGCCGCGGGCCACCGCCAGTTGCACGGCCACCAGGCCGACTCCCCCGGCGGCGCCGTGGATCAGCACGGTGTCGCCCTTGCCCAGGCCGATCGCCTCGAGGACGTGCACAGCGGTGGCTCCGGCGGCCATCAGTCCGCCGGCCTCCTCCCAGGACAGTTCGGCGGGCTTCGGCACCACCGCCGACGCCGGTACGACGAGGTCGGAGACGTACGCGCCCGGCGCTCGATGGACGATCACCTCGTCGCCGACCTCGACGGGGCCCGCGGGGCCGGTCGCTCCGGCGCCCACCGCGGTCACGACGCCGGCGGCCTCGCCGCCGAGCCGCAGCGGCAGCCGAGCCGGGTCGGCCCCGAAGGCACCGCTGTAGACCTTGTAGTCGAAGGGATTGACGCCCGCGGCGCGGACCGCGACCCGCACCTCGCCGGGGCCGGGTTCCGGGACGTCGACCTCGATCACCGACAGGACCTCGGGGCCGCCGTACGCGCTCGCCACCACTGCTTCGCTCATACTCCTCGACAACACGTGTCTCGGGTTCCGTGATTCCCCAAGTGCCGAAGCCCGCCGTGAGTCGTGCTGCACACCCCGGGGACCACGCTGCGGGCATGCACATCCAACCCGACGCTCGTACGCTCAGAAAACACCGGGCCTCCCGCACATGTAGGCACTACCGGCCAGGCTGCGCCCGGCCGGCAACCCACGACAACGTGCGAGCGAGGCCCGGGCCCACGACCGGCACCTACACACCGTCTAGGCCACCGCCTCCCCGGCCGGAGCGGTGTTCGTGATCTCCACCGCGCGCTCCTCGAACTGCGTGCGGTACAACTCCGCGTACCGTCCGCCCGCCGCGAGCAGTTCCTCGTGCGTGCCGCGTTCCACGATCAGGCCGTTCTCCACCACCAGGATCAGGTCCGCCGAGCGCACGGTGGACAGCCGGTGGGCGATGACGACCGCGGTCCGGCCCTCCAGCGCCTCGGTCAGCGCCTCCTGGACGGCGGCCTCGGAGGTGTTGTCCAGGTGGGCGGTGGCCTCGTCGAGGATGACGACCCGCTGGCGGGCCAGCAGGAGGCGGGCGATGGTCATGCGCTGGCGCTCGCCGCCGGAGAGACGGTAGCCGCGTTCGCCGACGACGGTGTCGAGGCCGTCGGGCAGGGAGCGGATCAGGTCGTCGAGGCGGGAGCGGCGCAGGGCGTCCCACAGGTCGGGCTCGGTCGCCTCGGGGCGGGCCAGCAGGAGGTTGGCGCGGACGGTGTCGTGGAAGAGGTGGCCGTCCTGGGTGACCATGCCGAGGGTGGCGCGCAGGGAGCGGGCGGTCAGGTCCCGGACGTCCACCCCGCCGACGCGGACGGCTCCCTCGTCGACGTCGTACAGGCGCGGCAGCAGCTGGGCGACGGTCGACTTGCCGGCACCGGACGAGCCGACGAGGGCGACGGTCTGCCCGGGTTCGGCGCGGAAGGAGATGCCGTGCAGGACCTCGGCGCCGCCGCGGGTGTCGAGGGCGGCGACCTCCTCCAGGGAGGCGAGGGAGACCTTGTCGGCGGAGGGGTAGCCGAAGCGGACGTCGTCGAACTCCACGGCGACCGGCCCCTCGGGCACCTCTCGCGCGTCCGGTTTCTCCTCGATCAGCGGCTCCAGGTCGAGCACCTCGAAGACGCGCTCGAAGCTGACCAGGGCGCTCATCACCTCGACGCGGGCACCGGCGAGCGCGGTGAGCGGGGCGTACATCCGGGTCAGCAGGAGGGCCAGGGAGACGACGGCGCCCGGCTCCAGGCTGCCGCGCAGCGCGAACCAGCCGCCGAGGCCGTAGACCAGGGCGAGGGCAAGGGAGGAGACCAGGGTCAGCGCGGTCAGGAACACCGACTGGGCGGTGGCCGTGCGCACACCGATGTCCGCGACGCGGCGGGCGCGCGCCGCGAACTCCGCCGACTCCTCGTCCGGGCGCCCGAACAGCTTGACGAGCGTGGCGCCCGGCGCCGAGAAGCGCTCGGTCATGCGGGTGCCCATCGCGGCGTTGAGCGTCGCCGCCTCCCGCTGCATGCGGGCCATCCGGCTGCCCATGCGCCGGGCGGGGACGACGAACAACGGGAGCAGGACCAGCGCGAGCAGGGTGATCTGCCAGGACAGGGTGACCATGACGGCGAGCGTGAGCACCAGCGTGACGAAGTTGCTGACCACTCCGGACAGGGTGTTGCTGAAGGCGCGCTGGGCGCCGATGACGTCGTTGTTGAGACGGGAGACCAGCGCTCCCGTACGAGTGCGTGTGAAGAACGCGACCGGCATCCGCTGCACATGATCGAACACAGCCGTGCGCAGATCGAGGATGAGTCCCTCCCCGAGCGTCGCCGAGAGTCTGCGCCCGAGGATGCCCAGCGCCGCCTCGGCGATCGCGATCAGCGCGATGAGCAGGGCCAGCCGGACGACGGTGCCGCGGTCACCCCGCGACACGATCGCGTCGACGACATGTCCGGCGAGCACGGGGGTCGCCACGGCGAGCAGGGCGGTCACCACCCCGAGGAGCACGAACTGCGCGATACGGGCGCGGTGCGGGCGGGCGAACGCGCCGATGCGGCGCAGCGTGGCGCGCGCCACGGGGCGCCGTTCCTGCTGGGCGGTCATGACACTGTGCAGCTGTGTCCACGCTGTGGTCTCCATGCTCATGGGAGAGAACCTAGAACCTCGAGCGTTGTTGAGGTCAACACTCCCGTGGCACCGTCCCCTCCCCCGAAGGACCCCATGGCCCCGCCTCCCCAGCCGCTCCCCGTCCGTAAGCCGCCCGCCGCACTCCCGCAACCCCCAGTTGGCGCGGTGCGGAAACGCTCTTCGGATGTGACTGCGGTTCAACTCCCCCAAGGCTCCCTTCCGCCCGGACGACTCCCCCGTCGCGTCCCGGTGCGCCAGATCCTGTGCCTGGTTCCGCTCCTGCTGGTCACCGTCGTCGCCGTGCAGCACCGGGACGTGCTCGTCGAGGGCATCGGCCAACTGCGCTCGGCCCGGTGGCCGTGGCTGCTGGCCGCGGTCGGCGCCACCTGTCTGACCTGGGTGGCGGCCGCGTTCACCCGGCAGGGCGCGGTCGTCGACCGGCTGCCCCGGCGGCGGCTGCTCGCGACCCAGTTCGCGGCGGGCTCGGCCAACCACCTGCTGCCCACCGGCCTCGGCGCGGGGGCGGTCAACCTGCGCTTCATGACGGTGTGCGGCATCCCGCTGGCCCGTTCCTCGGCCGCGCTGGCCCTGTATCTGCTGGCCGAGTCGGTCACCCGGGTGGGTCTGCTGGTCGTCCTGCTCGTCGCGTTCCCCGGCGCGCTGCGCTTCGGCGATCTGGTGCCGCACGGCTCGGCCACTCCCGTGCTGCTGGCGACCGGTGCGGCGGCGCTCACCGCCGTGGCGGCCCTCGCCCTGGTACGACGCCTGCGCTCGGCCCTCGTGACCTTCCTGCGCACGGCGCTCGGCGAACTGCGTTCGGTGCACGCCCGCCCGTGCCGCGCCCTCGCGCTGTGGGGCGGCTCGCTCGCCTTCCCCGCGTTGCAGGCGGCGGGGCTGGTCCTGGTCGGGCTGTCCCTGGGGCTGCCGGTGTCGCCGGTGCGGATGGCGGTGGCCTATCTCGCGGCGACCGTCGCCGTGGCCCTGGTGCCGACGCCGGGCGGCCTCGGCTCGGTGGAGGCGGCGCTGATCGTGGCGCTGGTCGCGGCGGGCGCTCCGGCGTCCGTGGCGACGGCGGTGGTGCTGGCCTACCGGATCATCACGGTGTGGCTGCCGCTGGTGCCGGGGGCGCTGACCCTGGGGGCGCTGGTGCGGCTGAAGGTGATCTGAGGGCCGCTCAACTCGGCACCGGCCTGCCGCGGAACTGACCGGATCCGTGCCGTTTCGGCCGGTGCCCGGACGAACTCCTGTGCGAGGTAGGGCAGGATGAGCGGTTGCACATCCCGAACCTGGAGGTAGCCGGTGCACCGAGCGCTCACCGTGGACGACCTGGTCATCGCCTCGATCGCCCTGGCGGCGGGCCTGTTGGCGGCGTTCCTGCTGCGCATGCTGCTGCGGTGGCTGGGACGGCACGCCGACCGCACCCGCTGGAGAGGCGACGACGTGATCGTGGACGCGCTGCGCACGGTGGTGCCGTGGGCGGCGTTCCTGGGCGGCGCGGCGTCCGCGGGCGGGGTGCTTCCGCTGACGAGGACCGTCCAGAAGCACGTGAACCAGTCACTGACGGTCGTCCTCATCTTCGTCGTGACCGTCACGGCGGCCCGGGTCGTCGCCGGTCTGGTGCGGGCGGTCACGCAGTCGCGGTCCGGGGTGGCCGGGTCGGCCACGATCTTCGTGAACATCACCCGGGTGCTGGTCCTGGCGATCGGTTTCCTGGTGGTGCTGCAGACCCTGGGCATATCGATCGCCCCGATGCTCACCGCCCTGGGCGTCGGCGGTCTGGCGGTGGCGCTGGCCCTGCAGGACACGCTCGCCAACCTCTTCGCCGGCCTCCACATCCTCGCGTCCAGGACCGTCCAGCCCGGCGACTACATCCGGCTGAGCAGCGGTGAGGAGGGCTACGTCGAGGACATCAACTGGCGGCAGACGACCGTCCGCGCGCTCTCCAACAACCTGGTCGTCATTCCCAACGGTCAGCTCGCCAAGTCGAACATGACCAACTTCATGCGTCCCGAGCAGCAGCTGACCGTCCTGGTGCAGGTGGGCGTGGCCTACGACAGCGACTTGGAGCACGTCGAGCGCGTGACGGCGGAGGTCGTCGCCGAGGTGATGAAGGGGACGGCGGGCGCCGTCCCGGACCACGAACCGGCCATCCGGTTCCACACCTTCGGCGACTCCCGGATCGGTTTCACCGTGATCCTCGGCGTCGGTGAGTTCAGCGACCAGTTCCGGATCAAGCACGAGTTCATCAAGGCGCTGCACCGGCGCTACCGCGAGGAGGGCATCCGCATCCCGGCGCCCACCCGGACCGTGGCACTGCAGCAGGGCCCGGTGTCGATCCCCCAGCAGCGCGGCCCGCACGAGGTGGGCGACGCGAACGCGGGCCACCTCGACTGACGGCCGGAGCGTCGCCCGGTCGCCATGCGTTGCGGTGCGTCGCCGGGGCCGGCGGGACGCGTGCGCCGCGTCACAGGCACGGACCCCTGTCGAGCCGGCCCCGATCACGAGATATCTTGATGTCGAGCAATGTTGCAGACGTGGAGCGGAGCACCCGGTGACTGACTCGACCATCATCTATACGCACACTGACGAGGCCCCGGCCCTGGCGACGTATTCCTTCCTGCCGGTGGTCCAGGCGTACGCCTCGCAGGCGGGTGTCTCCGTGGAGACGCGGGACATCTCGCTGGCCGGGCGCATCATCGCCGTGTTCCCGGAGTACCTCACCGAGGACCAGCGGATCCCGGACGCCCTCCATGAGCTGGGCGAACTGGCCAAGACGCCCGAGGCCAACATCATCAAGCTGCCGAACATCTCGGCGTCCATCCCGCAGCTCAAGGCCGCCGTCGCGGAGCTGCAGGCGCAGGGCTACGCGCTGCCGAACTACCCGGACGACCCGAAGACCGACGAGGAGCGGGAGATCCAGGCCCGCTACGACAAGGTCAAGGGCTCCGCCGTGAACCCGGTCCTGCGGGAGGGCAACTCCGACCGCCGCGCCCCCGCCTCGGTGAAGAACTACGCCAAGACCCACCCGCACCGCATGGGCGCCTGGTCGGCCGACTCCAAGACCAACGTGGCGACCATGGGCGAGAACGACTTCCGCTCCACCGAGAAGTCCGTCGTCGTCTCCGAGGCCGGCTCGCTGAGGATCGAGCTGGTCGCCGAGGACGGCACCACCACCGTGCTGCGCGAGTCGGTACCCGTCCTGGAGGGCGAGGTCGTCGACGCCTCCGTGCTGCACGTGGCCGCGCTGCGCGAGTTCCTCACCGCGCAGATCGCCCGCGCCAAGGCCGAGGACGTGCTGTTCTCGGTCCACCTGAAGGCCACCATGATGAAGGTCTCCGACCCGATCATCTTCGGCCACGTGGTGCGCGCGTTCTTCCCGAAGACCTTCGAGCAGTACGGCGCCGCCCTCGCGGCCGCCGGTCTGTCCCCGAACGACGGCCTGGGCGGCATCCTCAAGGGCCTGGACGCCCTGCCCGAGGGCGACGCGATCAAGGCGTCCTTCGAGGCGGAGCTCGCCGAGGGCCCGGCCCTGGCGATGGTCGACTCCGACAAGGGCATCACCAACCTGCACGTCCCCTCCGACGTCATCGTCGACGCCTCGATGCCGGCCATGATCCGCACCTCCGGCCACATGTGGGGCCCGGACGGCCAGGAGGCCGACACCCTCGCGGTCCTGCCGGACTCGTCGTACGCCGGTGTCTACCAGGCCGTGATCGAGGACTGCCGCGCCAACGGCGCCTACGACCCGTCCACCATGGGCTCGGTCCCGAACGTGGGCCTGATGGCGCAGAAGGCCGAGGAGTACGGCTCCCACGACAAGACCTTCGAGATCAAGGCGGCCGGCACCGTCCGTGTCGTCGACCAGGCCGGCAACGCCCTGATCGAGCAGCCGGTCGCCGAGGGCGACATCTTCCGCGCCTGCCAGACCAAGGACGCCCCGATCAAGGACTGGGTGAAGCTGGCCGTCACCCGCGCCCGCGCCACCGGCGACCCGGCCGTCTTCTGGCTGGACGAGACCCGCGCGCACGACGCCAACCTGATCGCCAAGGTCAACGCCTACCTGCCGGAGCACGACACCGAGGGCCTGGACATCCGCATCCTCGCCCCCGTCGAGGCCACCAAGCTGTCGGTGGAGCGCATCCGCCGCGGCGAGGACACCATCTCCGTCACCGGCAACGTGCTGCGCGACTACCTGACCGACCTCTTCCCCATCCTGGAGCTGGGCACCAGCGCCAAGATGCTGTCGGTCGTCCCGCTGATGGCGGGCGGCGGCCTGTTCGAGACGGGTGCCGGCGGTTCCGCGCCCAAGCACGTCCAGCAGCTGGTCAAGGAGAACTACCTGCGCTGGGACTCGCTCGGTGAGTTCTTCGCCCTGGTGCCCTCCCTCGAGCAGTACGCCACGGCCACCGGCAACGCCCGCGCCAAGGTGCTGGCCGACACCCTCGACCGGGCCACGGCCACCTTCCTCAACGAGGACAAGTCCCCGACCCGGCGCGTCGGTGGCATCGACAACCGCGGCAGCCACTTCTACCTGTCCCTGTACTGGGCGCAGGAGCTGGCGCGGCAGACCGACGACGCCGAGCTGGCGAAGGCCTTCCAGCCGCTCGCCGAGACGCTCGCCGCGGCCGAGCAGAAGATCGTCGACGAGCTGAACGCGGTGCAGGGCAGCCCGGCCGACATCGGCGGCTACTACCAGCCGGACCCGGCGAAGGCCGCCGCGGTCATGCGTCCGTCGGCCACCTGGAACGAGGCGCTGGCCTCGCTGAGCTGACGTCCCGCCCCTACAGCTCGGATTCTCCGCCCCGGCAGGCAGCAGCCCGCCGGGGCGGAGCCGTCACCACGCGCGGGTGGCGATCAGCTTCTCGACGTCCGCGTCGTGGAATCCGTAGGCCTGGGCGATGAACCAGAAGTCGCCGCCTATCTCCTCCCGGGCCACCGTCTCGATCTCGCTGCCCGCCGCCTCGAACTCGGCCTCCAGCGCGTTGAACTCCTCCGTCGCCGCCTGCGTCAGGGCGTACAGCGCGGCCAGGTCGGCGGGCCGCTTCGCCTCGACGCGCTCGCAGAGGGCGACCAGGATCGCCCTGCCCTTGTCCAGGACGTGGTCCGGGAAGTAGTCGTCCTCGTACAGGACCTCAAGGAACGAACGGGCCGCGGCCTTCTCGTTGCGTACGGGCATGGGTTGCTCCCCCGAGTCGGTGCTCTTCGATGTGGCACCTTTGATGCTGCCACGCCCCACTGACAACGCCCCCCGGAGCAGCCCGTGCCCGACCCCGCCGCCTCCTTCGACCTGCTCCCCGGCGCCGCGGACTCCCCTGTCCTCCTCCATGTGCCGCACTCGGCGCGGGAGATACCGGCCGAGGTGCGCGCGGGCATCCTGCTCGACGACAGGGCGCTGGAGCGGGAGCTGGACCACATCACCGACGCGCACACGGCGGAACTGGCGGACGGGGCGGCACGGTTGGCGGTCCGCACACCCTGGCGGTTCGTCAACCGGCTCTCGCGGCTGGTCGTCGATCCCGAGCGCTTCCCGGACGAGCGCGAGGAGATGCTGGCGGTCGGGATGGGCGCCGTGTACACGCGGACCACGCACCGCGAGCCGCTGCGCGGCGAGGACACCGACCCCGGGCCGCTCGTGGACCGCTGGTTTCGGCCGTACGCGCGGGCCATGACGGAGGCGGTGGCCGGCCGGCTGGCGGCGACGGGGCGGGCCGTCGTCGTCGACGTCCACTCCTACCCGAGCGCCGCACTGCCGTACGAACTGCACGGCGAGGGCCCCCGACCACCGGTCTGCCTCGGCACGGACCCCTTCCACACGCCGCCCAAGCTGCTGGCGGCGGCGCGGGAGGCGTTCGCGTCGTGCGGGGAGACCGGGGTGAACAGCCCCTTCAGCGGAACGTACGTGCCGCTGGACTTCTACGGGAAGGACGCCCGGGTCGGCGCACTGATGGTGGAGATCCGGCGGGACACCTACATGACCGAACCCGGCGGCCTCCCGGGCCCCGGCCTCGCCGGCCTGGCCTCGGCGCTGGCAGCCCTCGTTGACGCCCTGTCATCCTGACGGGCAGGTCGTCACCCGCGCACGCTGACGATCACCACCGCGTCACACCTGAGCCGTCAGCCACATGAGCCGGGACCCAGCCCGTACCGATCCACGAGCCGCGAGGCCTTCGGGGCTCAGGCCGTCAGCCAGTCTGTGACCAGGACTCCCTCGTCGGTGCTCAGGCGGAGGGCGAACGGGCCGGTCGGGGGGTCGGCGTAGGTGAAGCGGCCCAGGTCGTCGGTGGTCAGCGGTGCGGCCGTCTGTGGGCCCCTGAGCACCTCGATGCGGGCCGTCTGGGGCGGCAGTACCTGTCCCATCAGGCCGTGCGCGCTCAGTTCCACGTCGACGGTCACTCCGCCCGCGTGGAAGGTCAGCATGCGCGGCACGTCCACGGCGCCCCGGACCGGGATGGCGTCGACCACCGAGTCGAAGGTCAGCTCGGCGATACGGGCATCGAGGTCGTGCAGGGCGAAGGCCGCTACGGCGATCTGCCGCAACTCGGCCGGGAGCGGGTCGAGGATCGCCGCCCCCTGGCGGAGTTCCTCCTCCATCAGGTCGAGGTCCAGGTCGCCGGCGTCGATGTCACCGTCGTGTTCGTCGTCGCCGAAAGGGTGTTCGCCGTTCACGTCGCTCATTCCTTACACCGTCCCCCGTGCTTCGAGTCGCGCCCGCAGGCGACGCAGACAGCGCTGGCGCAGCGGTCCGATGCTGCCCACGGCGATACCGAGCGCCGCGGACACCTCCTGGTAGCTGGGCGGCGGCGAGGCGATCAGGACGCGCAGCAACTGCCTGCACCGCTCGCCCAGTTCCTCGAACTCCTGCCACACCCGCCGGATGCGCTCCGTCTCGGCGGCGGCCTCCTCCAGGTCCAGGAACGACTGCTCGGGCGTACGGTCCTCGCTGATCCGGTCGAGCAGCTGGGGATCGTCCGTCGGAGTGAGCCGGCGCAGGCTCTTGAGCACCTTCAGGCACTCGTGCCGCGCGGTGCTGGCCAGCCAGGACCCGGCCTTGTCGGGTTCGCGGATGCGCCCCAGGTGCTGGGCGAAGCGGAACCAGACGGTCTGGTACACCTCGTGCGCGTCGGCGTCGGAGAGCCGGTGCGAGCGCACGACGGACCACACCAGGGGGCTCAGCCCCTCCACGAGCGCCTTCCAGGCCGCCGCGTCCCCGTCGACGGCGGCCTGGACCTGCACGCCGACTTCTGTTCGGTCCACGGCCCCACTCCTCGTGTACGGCCTGTCATCGTACGCCGTGGAGGGGGAGGTTCCGCACCTCATGCGGGCGGGGCCAGCAGCGTGACCGGCGACGGGCGCCAGCCCGCCGGGAGCAGCGCCGGCACCTGCGCCCCGCGCACTTCCGCGTACGTGGTGTTCGCGGCCAGCAATTGGGTGCGGGCGGCGCGCGGGTCGCTCTCCTTGTCGGCGGTCATGTAGGCGGCGACCAGACCGGCGGCCACCGGGGTGGCGAACGAGGTGCCGCTCCAGTGCGCGTACCCCTCGAACATGACCTGGTCGGCCTTGCCGGAGCCGGGCGTGCCGGTGTCGCTCAGTACGCCGGTGTGGCGCGGGTACTGGCAGGTGCACGCGTACGTGAAGCCGTAGCGGCAGGCGTCGTACGTGGTGTGCTGGTAGACGTACGGCACGGGGGCGTCGAAGCCGGTCAGGGTGCTGGTGAGGCGCTCGCCGGGGGCGTACGCGCCGACCCAGGAACCGTGGTTGGTGAAGCATGCGCCGAACTCGCCGTCGCCGCGCAGGGCGCCCACGGAGAGCACGGAGTCCTGGTAGTCGGGCAGGGAGGCGTAGGCGGCGGGCCAGAAGGGGGTGGCGCTGGAGTTGTTGCCGGCGGCGGCGACCAGCAGGGTGCGCTGCCCGCGCAGCTCCTGCATGAAGCTCTCCACGCCGAACAGGCCGTCCGTGCGGCCGTTGGAGGTGCCGGCGGACAGACTGATGACGTCGGGCCAGCCGTTCTCGTCGACCGCGTCGAACAGCCGCTGCCCGAACTCGGACTCCAGGACGGCGCCGGCGTCGTTGAGGGTGCTGCGCACGGTGACGTCCGTGTTGGGCGCGACGGCCGCGAGGAGACCCGCGATGAACGTGCCGTGGCCGACGTACTGCAGGAGGTTGCCGTCGGCGTCGGTCTCGGTGCCGTGCAGGTCGCCCTGGACGTGGGCGAGCAGCGGGACCAGGGCGTGGTCGTGGGTGAGGCCGTTGTCGATGACGAGGACGCCGACGGCGGTGTCGGCGTCGTACGGGAGCTGTGAGGGGGCCGGGTTGGTGCCCTGGGTGAGCAGGGCGGGCACGGGCTCGTCGCCGGGGCAGGAGTTGACCGCGATCGACACCACGTGGTTGCGGCTGACCAGCCGGCGTCCGGCACGGATCTCGTGCTCGCGCAGGGAGCGCAGGGCGTGGGCGACGGCCCGGTCGCCCCGCCGGTCGCCGTGGCCGGGGTCGCCGACCTGGATGCGGGTGACGCCCGAGCGGTTGGTCTCCGGGCTCGCCCGGCGCACGTGGTCGGGAGTGAGGCCGGTGGCCTCGGTGAAGTGTGTGCGCACGGTGTCCTCGACGAGACGGGCCTCCTCGCCGTCCCGGGCGAGGACGACACCCTTCTCGTACAGGAACTCCGCCGCGTCGTCGGGCCCCATCGCCAGGGGGACCTCGGGCATGGAGCGCTGGATCTGGTCGAACTGCTCGTGGAATCGCTGAGGTGCCATGGCGTGTCCTCCCCCTTGAGGCGACTGTCGTGAGTCAGAGTCGCCGGGCCGTTGATTGATACAGCGCCAAACGGGTGTCGGGCGCCACCGGGGCAACTACCATCCGTGGAGTGACAGCGGGAAGCGATTCGGTTCTCGAACTGCTGCCGATGGTGTTCGCCGCGCCGAACGAGGCGGTGGCGCGGGCAAAGAGCGTACTGGAGTCCGATGCGTCACCGTGGAGCGCCTCCGTGGCGCACCAGGTGATCGGCATCTGGCAGCGGGACTGGGGCGATCTGCGGATCGCGCTGCACCATCTGCGCCGCGCACGCGATCTGGCGGCGCGCGCGCAGGCGCCCGACCGGGAGGCGGACGTGCTGGCCGCGCTCGGCGTCGCGCTGATCCACGCGGGGCGCACCCGGCAGGGCCTGGCGGCGCTGGAGCGGGGTGTCGCCGTCAGCACCGGGCACACCCGCGCGCGCGTGCTGTTCCGGCGGGCCTACGCCTCGTGGGTGCTGGGCCGGCACCGGGAGGCGCTGGAGGACGTACGGCGGGCGATCCCCGTGCTGCGGCAGGTGGACGACGTCATCTGGACGGCGCGGGCGCTGACCCTGCGGGCGACGGTGCATCTGGCGCTGGGCGCGGTGGAACGGGCCGACGCCGACTTCACCGCGGCCGAGGGGCTGTGGGACCGCACCGGCCAGGAGCACGACAAGGCGGACCTCGTGGAGAGCCGGGGGCTCGCGGCCTTCCGGCAGGGCGACATCCCGGTGGCGCTGCGGCTGCTGGACGACGCGGAGGAGCAGTACGCCAAGCTCGGCACGCCGTCCTTCATGCTCTACATCCGGCGCTGCGAGGTCCTGATGGCGGCCGGTCTCGCACCGGAGGCGCTGGCCGAGGCGGACGCGGCGATCGCGGTGCTCGACGGCATCGGCGGCCAGTCCACGCGCAAGGCGGAGCTGCTGCTGGTGGCGGCCCGCGCGGCCCGGCTCGCGGACGACGCGCACACCGCCATCGCGCGCGCGGCGGTGGCGGTGCGGCTGTTCGCTGGGCAGCGGCGGCCCTGGTGGGAGACGCACGCCCGGCTGGTGCTGATCGAGGCGCGGCTGGCCGCCGGGCGCGGCTCGGGGCGCCTGGTCGCCGACGCCGCCGCGGTCGCCGAGCGGCTCGCCTCCTTCGGCGCGCCGGCCGCGCCGGAGGCCTCGCTGCTCGCCGGGCGGATCGCGCTGGGCCTCGGCTGGACCGCGGACGCCGAACGGCATCTGGCCGTCGCCGCGCGCAGCCGGCACGGCGGTCCGCCGCTGGCGCGGATGACCGGCTGGGCGGCGCAGGCGCTGCGGGCCCGGCTCGCGGGCTCGGGCCGGGGTGTCCTGGAGGCCTGCCGGCGCGGCCTCGACGTGCTCGACGACCACCGGATGACGCTGGGCGCCTCGGAGCTGCGGGCCCGCGCCACGGCGCAGGGCGCGGAGCTGGCCGCGCTCGCCCAGCAGGTGAGCCTGGAGTCCGGAGCGCCTCGTCGACTGCTGGTGTGGAGCGAGCGCTGGCGGGCCACGGTCCTGTCCACGCCGCCGACCCGCCCGCCGGCCGACCCGGAGCTGCTGGGTCATCTGACCGCTTTCCGGGACATCGCCGCCCGCGCGGAGGAGGCCCGCAGCGACGGGCGCCCGATCCCGGCCCTGGAGCGGGAACAGCGGCGCCTGGAACGGGAGATCCGCTCGCGGACCCTGCACATGCGCGGCGACCGGCCGGGCGACGAGGACCGCTTCGACGCGGGCCGGCTGCTGGCGCGGCTGGGCGAGGTGCGGCTGGTGGAGCTCGCCGTGCTGGACGGGCGGGTGCAGGTGCTGCTGTGCGCGGACGGGCGGGTACGGCGGTTCGAGGCGGGGCTGCTCGCGGACGCCGAGGTGGAGGCCGAGCACGTACAGGCGGGGCTGCGGCGGCTGGCCCACCCCGGCGCCGAGGCGCGGCTCCCGCTGGTGGAGGCGATGGGGCGCCGGCTGCAGGAGCTGCTGCTCGGGCCGGCCGCCGCGCACCTGGGCTCCGGCCCGGTCGTGGTCGTACCGCCGGGCCGGCTGCACAGCGTGCCGTGGGCGCTGCTGCCGGCGCTGCGGGACCGGGTGCTGAGCGTGTCGCCGTCGGCCGGCAGCTGGCTACGGGCCCGGGAGACCGAGCCGCCGCGCGGCGGAGGGCACGTGCTGGTACGGGGGCCGGGGCTCGCGACCGGTGGCGCGGAGGTGCCCGAACTCGCCGACCGGTACGGCAGACCGACGCTGCTGGAGCACGAGGACGCGCGCGTGCCGCGCGTGCTCGAGGAGATCGACGGCGCCACGCTGGCGCACATCGCCGCGCACGGCACCTTCCGTGCCGACAGCCCGCTGTTCTCCTCGCTGCGGATGGCGGACGGTCCACTCATCGTCCACGATTTCGAACGCCTGGACCGCAGCCCGTACCGGATCATCCTCTCCAGCTGCGACACCGCCCGGCTCGCCTCGGTCGGCGCGGACGAACTCCTCGGTCTGGTCACCGCGCTGCTGCCGCTGGGCACGGCGGGGGTGGTGGCGAGCAGCGCGCCCGTCAACGACCACGCGGTGGTGCCGTTGATGCTGGCGCTGCACAAGGGGCTCAGCTCCGGTCTGTCCCTGGCGGAGGCGCTGCGCGACGCGCGGGCCGCGCTGCCGGGCGACGCGCTGCACCAGGCGACGGGGTGGGCGTTCACGGCTTTCGGGGCGGCCTGAGGGTACAGGTGGCATTCCCCTGTCGGAGCCAGGGCTGCTCGGGCACCATGATCGTGTGACATACGCGGTTTCTGTGGACGTGCAACTCGCCCAGGGCACTCCGGAACTCGACGCGCTGCAACGCGAGGGCGTCGTCTTCCTCCTGCGCAAGGGTCTCGACTCGATCGAGGCCATCGAGGGACCCGACGGCATGGAGGTCGATCTGACGGACGACGTCATCGCCGTGCATCCCGAAGGGGCCCTGCTGAAACTCTTCGTGGACGCGCCGGCCCTGGAGTTCGCCGAGGACGCGGCGCGGGAGGTCGTCTCGGAGTTGCTGGAGCGCAGCGAGTTGCTGGCCGGCTGGGAGATCACCCGCTGCGAGGTGGACCTGCATCCCGATCTCCTCCAGGAGAGCCTCGACGCGGCCGACGGCCCGGACGCACCGCCCGCGGACCCGGCGGAGCGCGCGCGACGGCTCGCGGCCCACGAGCCGGCCGCCCCGCCGTCCCGGCTCGACGAGGCCGAGGTGGAGGCGATGCGCGAGAGGCTGCGGTCGCTCGCACCGACCCTGCGGGCGTTTCCGCTGGAGTCGTTCGGCTGGTCGAAGCCCGAGGCGGAGGACGAGCCGAGCGTGAGCCGGGAGGCGGCGGAGGTGGCGGCGGGTGCGCTCGTGTACGCAATCGACCTCCTCGTCGACGAGCTGTTCACGGACCTGGCGGGACTGGAGGAGGACGGCCCGACGGTCGCCGAGAGCGACGCGCCGTTCATGATCCTCGACGACCTGCCCCGCCGCTTCGCCCTCCAGTACACGGTGTTGTTCGCCCGCCGCCTGATCGTCACGGCGATCACCCTGACCGGCCGGCTGACCCGGCCGGGCTTCGGCGAGCTGAGCTGTGTCGCCGAGGAGCTGCTGATGCGGTTCCTGGTGGGGCAGGCGGAGGTGACGGCCGACCTGTACGGGCTGCTGACCGAGGAGGTCGGCGCGGCGCTGGAGGCGTTCACCGACACCGTCTTCGAGGACATCGACCACGACTGGCTCCACGAGCCGGCCGCGGACGGCCTGGGCGTCGGCGACTGGTTCATCCCGTTCGACGACGACCGCCATGTGCATCCCTACGCCGCCAACGATGATGATGAGGAGGATGAGGACGACGACGAGGAGCCGGAGGAGGGGCAGCCGGAGGCATAAGGGGGCGGAGGCATGAGGGGGCGGCCTGACCCCTCCCCCGAATCTGGGGGTCAGACCGCCGGTTCATGGGGGTGCCGGTCAGGCCGGCCAGGTGGCGGGCAGATCGGTGACCCAGGGCAGGGACGCCCGGTCGCTCGCGCCGAGGCGGGCGTAGGCGCCGTAGAGGTGGTTGCCGACCGTCCGGACGGAGAGCGTGAGGCGTTCCGCGATCTGGCGGTTGCTCAGGCCCGCGGCGGCCAGGGTGACGATCTGGCGCTGGCGGGCGGTGAGTTCGCCGAGGACCAGACCCGACAGGGCCGGGGTGCGGGCGCCCTGGCAGCGGCGGGCCAGCGCGACGGCACGCGTGCGTGAGGTGCGCGCGGCGTGCGGATCGCGGTGGGCCCCCGCGGCCTGCGCCCGCGCCTCCGCGGCGAACAGCAGGAAGCCGCGCTCCTCCAGGGCCTCGGCCGCCAGGTCCAGCGCCGGACCGTCCGCCCGGGCGAGCGCCTCGGCGTGCAGGGCGAACACCCCCTGGGAGGGGAGGCGGCCGGCCACCTTCTCGGGCGCGCCGAGGCGTACGGCGTCGTAGAGGGCGTAGGTGTCCTGCTCGCCGAACGCCTCCAGCACCGCTGCTTCCACGTCGCCCCGGGCCACCGCCAGCCACGCCGCCACGCCCGCGGGGCCGGGGCCAAGACGGCCCGCCATGGCCTCCTCGGCGACCGCCGTGTCCCCCGACTGCGCGGCGGCCAGGGCGAGTTCGGCTCCGCAGGTCGCGTCCCCCGGCGCGTCCCGCAGCCCCTCCCTCGCCCAGGCCGCCGCCTCCCGCAGCTCCCCCCGAAGCCGCGAGAACCGCGCGCGTACGGCCGCATGGCCGGCCGGCACCGGCGCGCCCTCCTGGGCGAGCCACTCCCCCACGGGTGCCGGCAACGCGCGTACGTCGTTCTGTTCGATCCGCTCGTTCAGCGCCGCCGTCTCCGCGGCGAGGGCCGCACCGCACTGGTCAGCGGTGCGGGTCAGGCGGCGTGCCCGCAGCCGTCCGGCGGCGGCCCGCAGCACCGGCCCGTGCAGCGGACGGGCGAGGCGGACGGCACCGTCGTCGTCGACGCGGACCAGGTCCTCGGCCTCCAGCGCCTCCAGGACGCGAAGGTCGAGTTCGTCGATGGCGAGCGGCAACGGCTCGGCGAACGCCAGGCGTTCGAGGGCCGTCCGCTCCTCGCGGTGCGGGCGCTCGAGCACCTGGGCGGCGCGGTCGCGGACGGTCGCCGTCGTCGGGAGCGGGCCGCGCCACGACCAGGAGTCGCCGGTGTCCTGGCCGCGGGTGAGCAGTCCGCGTTCGCGCAGCGTGTCGACCAGATCGCGGAGCAGGCGCAGGTCACCCCGGCAGAGATGGAGCAGGCGGTTGTGGGTGAGCGGTTCCAGGGGGCCGCCGAGACCGGCCGCGAGGAGTTGTTCGGCGTCCGCCCGGGGCAGCGGTTCCAGGGCGAGGCGGGGCAGCAGTTCACCGGTCCACAGGCGGGAGACCGCGCCGGGACAGGGGGCGTCGTCCGTGGCGACGACGACCAGGCGGGTGCGGCCGTGCACGGCGAGCTGGTGGACCAGGGCCGCCGAGGCGTCGTCGAGGAGGTGGGCGTCGTCGACGAGCAACAGCCGCACCGCGGACAGAAGGTGGACCGCCCGGTGCAGGGAGACCCCCTCGGGCAGCAGGTGCGCGAACGCGGCGAAGGGGATGTGCCGGGCCTCGGGCGTCCCGGCGGCGCGGGCCCGGTCGGTGCCCCGCACGGCCTCGGTGACCAGCCGGGTCTTGCCTGAGCCCACCGGGCCCGTGACCACGATCCCGAGATGGCCGCCGGTCAGGGCGCGGCGGACCAGCTCGAGTTCGTCCGCACGCCCGGTGAACCGCCAGGGCAGTTCCAGGGTCTTCGCGTCGCGTTCGAAGGTCGTCACGGGAGTATGAGTGCGCGTACTCAGTTCTGATACAGGGGGACTTGAGTAGACCCCGACTCAGGCGCCGTGCCCCCGCGCACGGCAGTCTGTTCGCATGACCGGACGCTACTGCAGCCTCGCGCCGCAGTCGGCCCCCGCCTTCACCCCGGGGCTGACCGCGGAGCGGCTCGGTGCGCTCGTCTCCGGCAGCCGGATGTGGGTCAACGGCACGGTCCTGCACTACTGCTTCTTCGACGGTGACGGCGACGCCTCGGTCATCCCGGTGCCCGGCACGGGGGCGGTGCGGCGGGTGTCCTGGGTCGGCGCCTCCGAGCAGCGGGACGTGGTGCGCGAGTGCTTCCGGGAGTGGGCGGGCCTCGGTATCGGCATCACCTTCGTCGAGGTCGGCGACCGCTCGGAGGCCGAACTGCGGATCGGCTTCCAAACCGGTGACGGCTCCTGGTCGGCGGTGGGGCGGGACGCGCTGCGGGCCGGTCAGCACGAGCGCACGATGAACTTCGGGTGGGACCTCACGGCGCCCGGGGAGCGCGCGACGGCCCTGCACGAGATCGGGCACGCGCTCGGCATGCAGCACGAGCACCAGAGTCCGTTCGCGGGCATCCACTGGGACGACGAGGCCGTGTACACCGACCTCGCGGGCCCGCCGAACTTCTGGGGCCGGGACACGACGTACGTCAACATCCTGCGCAAGCTGGACCCGGACGAGGCCAACGGCTCCGTCTGGGACCCGCAGTCGATCATGGAGTATCCCATCCCCGCGGGGCTGATCCTGGAACCGGAGCAGTTGCGCGGGGGGCTCCACCCGCCGGGCACGCTGTCGCCGGCCGACAAGGAGTTCGCCCTGCGCTGGTACCTGCCGGCCGGTGCGGCGCGGCTCCCGGTCCTGGAGCCCTTCCGTTCCGTGCCGCTGGGGCTCGGGCCGGGCGAGCAGGCCGACTTCACCTTCGATCCGCCGGAGACCCGCGAGTACACCGTGGGGACCTTCGGGGCGAGCGACACCGTCCTGGTGGCCTTCGAGGAGCGGGACGGGGAGCCCCGCTACCTCGCCGGCCGGGACGACGGCGGGCAGCCGCACAACGCCACGTTCAGGGCCCGGCTCGTCAAGGGCCGCCGCTACTACGTCCGGGTACGTCTGTACTCCGCGTGGGGTCCGGGGGAGACAGCGGTCATGTGCTGGTGACGGCACAGGACCCGCGCCACGCGGTGAGCTGGACCACAGTCCGGCGCCGGGGGAAGGGTGGAGGCACATCACCTTCGGGGGAGGGAGATGTGCCTCCGCCCCACATCGTTGTGGGTGGCGTCACCGTCGGTCATCCGTAGCGGGCCGCCGTGGCACGGGCCGTCTCGGCCAACCGCGTTCGGACGGACGCCGGTTCCAGCACCTCGGCGTCCGGGCCGAAGGGCAGGAGGCGGCGGCAGGCGGCCGTCGGCGAGTCGAAGTGGAGGGTGAGGCGGTGCCGGCCCGGGGCCTCGGGGGTCGCCCGTGCGCCGGACGCGTCGTCACCGAGGATCGTGCGGGTCAGGGGCGTTGTTGGCGGATGCGTTCGGCGACCGCGCTGTTCTCGGTCTCCCACCAGGGCCGTACGAGGTCCGGCGACGGGTCGGCCGACTCCGTGGGCGCCGCCGGGATCAGTTCCGTGGCCAGGCGGCGGTCCAGTGCCACCGTCTCGGCGCGTTCCGTGCGGAACCACTGGACGAGGATCGCGAGCAGGAAGGGCAGCGCCACCAGCTCGGCGATGCTGATCATCGCGCCGCCGCCGACCTGCTGGTCCTGCTGCACGTCGGGAGACCAGGCCGGGGCGTGGTGCAGGTACCAGGCGCCGGCGATGAGGGTGCCGTGGGTCATCACCACGATGCCCGGTACGGCGTCGACGATCCCGTCGAGGAAGACCAGCGCCGCTCGCACGGGGTGCGTGCACCACGCGGGCAGCGTCTCCTCCCGGGTGAGCACCGGCACCACGAACAGGCTGCCGGCGAGCAGCAGGTGGAGGTACATCAGCTGGTGCAGCCAGTCGTCGCGCAGGGCGGTCTCGAAGTACGGCGTGAAGTACACCGTGAGTTCGGTGACCAGCACGAGGGCCGTGCTGACCAGGGGGAAGGTGAGCAGGCGCACCACCCGCCCGGTCATGGCGCGCCGCAGGCGGGCGGCGGCCTGCTCGGGCAGGGCGTCGGCGGCCAGGCGCAGCGGGTCGCCGAGCGCGAGGCCGAGCGGGGCGACCAGGTCCAGGAGGATGTTCTGCACCGCCGCCGGCCAGAACAGCACGTGGTCGTACACCGCGAGGGCCGACATCGTGGCCACGACGAGCGTGCCGAGGCCGAGCACCACGAAGGCGGCGACGCGCGGCAGCGGCCAGCGCTCGCCCCGGCGCGCAAACCGCAGCACGCCCCAGCCGTACAGGCCGCCGAGCAGGACGACGAGCAGCAGGGCGGGCACGTCCGGTTGCCATGTGGACAGCATCCGTCCCACGGTGAGCTCCGGCGGGCTCGACATCGCGCACTCCCTTCACGGCGTCCGACCAGACCCGGCCAGGGACTCTACGCCGTGCGGGAGGGCCGGGCGGACGGCGGCCGGTGGGCGCCCGGCCGTCATACCGACCTCTTGCCGAACCCTTACCGAAGCCCCACCGTCAGCGCCGGCTCCACTCCCGTGCCAGCAACTCGTACGAGTGCACCCGGTCCGCGTGGTCGTGGGTGATCGTCGTGATGAGCAGTTCGTCGGCGCCGGTGGCCTCCTGGAGCTGTTCCAGCCGGTCGGCGACCCGGCCCGGTGAGCCGACGAACTGGGTGTCGATCCTGTCCTGCACCAGCTCCCGGTCCTCCTCGCTCCAGGCGTGGGCGCGGGCCTCCTCCGGTGTGGGGTAGGGGATGGCGCCCTCGGCGGTTCGGATGCTGCGCACCCACGGGCCGTAGCCGGCGGCGAGTTCGCGGGCGGTGGCGTCGTCCTCGGCGACCACGACGTCGGCGGAGACGGTGACGTAGGGCTTGTCGAGGACGTCGGAGGGCTGGAAGGCGGAGCGGTAGCCGTCCACGGCCTCCAGGACCGTGGCCGGGCTGACGTGGTAGTTGGCGGCGAACCGCAGGCCCCGCGCGCCCGCGACCTGGGCGCTCTCGCCGCCGCTGCTGCCGAGGATCCACAGCTCGACCTCGGCCCCCTCCCCCGGCACGACGTGCGCCTCGACGCCCTCCGGGGAGCGGTAGGTGCCCGCCAGCAGGGCGAGGATGTCGTCGATCTGCTCGGCGTAGTCCGGGGACTCGGCGCCCGGCAGGAGGAGCAGCCTGCGCTGCAGGGCGATGCGCGGGGAGCCGAGGAGGCGGGCGAAGGAGAAGGGGGGCGGGATGAGCAGGCCGCCCGGCGCACGGCCGTCGATGACCGGGGTGGCCGTCACGCCGGCCGGTTTCTCGCCCGGCGGACGGCCGCCGGAGCGGCCCAGGCCCAGGTCGAAGCGGCCCGGGTGCAGGGCGTCCAGCAGGCCGAACTCCTCGACCGTGGACAGAGCGGTGCGGTGGCCGAGCTGTACGGCGCCGGAGCCCAGGCGGATCGTGGACGTGACCGAGGCGGTGAGGGCCAGGACGACCGCGGGGGACGTACCGGCGACGCCCGGGTTGAGGTGGTGCTCGGCGAACCAGTAGCGGGCGTAGCCGAGCCGCTCGGCGTGCCGGGCCAGGTCGATGGAGTTGCGCAGGGCGTCGGCGGCCGTCGAGCCGGAGGAGACCGGGACGAGGTCGAGGACGCCGAGGGGGATGTCAGACATGGGCCGCCTCCTTCGGCAGGACGGGCGCCCAGTCGAAGGGCGGGTCGGGGATGTCCTTGCGCAGGGTCGGGACGACCGCCGGCTGGAAGGGTTCGAGGAACTTCACGAGGCCACCCGGTCGTCGGCCGCGTCCGGGTGCTCCAGACCCAGGTGGTGGCGCAGGGTCGGGCCCTCGTACTCGGTGCGGAGGACGCCCTGTTCCTGCAGCAGCGGGACGACCTTGTCGGCGAAGTCGTCGAGGCCGCCGGGGGTGATGTGCGGGACGAGGATGAAACCGTCGCTGACGTCGGCCTGGACGTAGTCGTTGATGGTCCTGGCGATGGTCGTCGGGGAGCCGACGAAGGTCTGCCGGTTGCCGGTGTTGATGACCAGGTCACGGATGGACCAGTTGTTCGCCGCGGCCAGTTCGCGCCACTCGCGGGCGGTGGCCAGCGGGTCGCGGTACATCCGGACCTGGGCGCGGCCCTTGGAGATGTGGTTGTCGCTGACGTCCGGGTCGATGTCGGGCAGCGGCCCCTCCGGATCGTAGGCGGACAGGTCCCGGTTCCAGACGAACTCCAGGTGCCTGATGGCGGTGGCGCCGCTGACCTGCTGTCGGCGCACCTCCCTGGCCAGGTCCTCCGCCTCGGCGTCGGTGTCGGCGAGCGCGAAGGAGGCGGCGGGCAGGATCAGCAACTGGTCATGGCGGCGGCCGTACTTGGCGAGGCGGTTCTTGACGTCCGTGTAGAAGGCCTGCCCCTCCGTGAGAGTGGCGTACCGGCTGAAGATGGCGTCGGCGGAGGAGGCGGCGAACTCACGCCCCTCCTCGGAGTCGCCGGCCTGGAAGACGACCGGGCGGCCCTGCGGGGAGCGCGGGACGTTGAACTGGCCGTGGATGTCGAAGTGCCGGCCGGTGTGGACGAAGGAGCCGGCCTTCGCGTCGCGCAGGAAGACGCCGGAGGCCTGGTCGGCGATGATCTCGTCGCCGTGCCAGGAGTCGAAGAGCTCGTTGGTGGTGGCCAGGAACTCCTTGGCGCGGGAGTAGCGCTCCTCCTGCGGGAGGAAGCCGCCGCGACGGAAGTTCTCGCCGGTGAAGGCGTCCCATGAGGTGACGACGTTCCAGGCGGAGCGGCCGCCGGAGAGGTGGTCGAGGCTGGCGAACTGGCGGGCCACCTCGTAGGGCTCGTTGAAGGTGGAGTTGATGGTGCCGGTCAGGCCGAGGTGCTCGGTGACGGCGGCGAGCGCGGCGAGGATCGTGAAGGTGTCGGGGCGGCCGACCACGTCCAGGTCGTATATCTTCCCGCCCTGTTCGCGCAGGCGCAGGCCCTCGGCGAGGAACAGGAAGTCGAACCTGGCGCGTTCCGCGGTCCGCGCGAAGTGCGCGAAGGAGTCGAACTCGATGTGGCTGCCGGCCTTCGGGTCGCTCCACACGGTGGTGTTGTTGACGCCCGGGAAGTGCGCGGCCAGATGGATCTGCTTCAGCGGCTTGCTGGTCATGTCGGTGCGGGTCCTTCCGGCTCAGGCGGTCGCTGCGGCGTAGCGGTTGGCGGGGCGGGCGAGGCCCAGCAGGCCGCGCAGGGTGTCGGCCTCGTAGGCGGTGCGGAAGGCGCCCCGGCGCTGGAGTTCGGGGACCAGGCCCCGGGTGATCGCCGGGAGGTCGTGTCCGGCGACGGCGGGCCGCAGCCGGAAGCCGCTCAGCCCTTCCGCCGCGAACTCCTGGAGGATGTCGGCGAGTTGGGCGGGCGTACCGGCGAAGATGCGTGCGTCGCTGGTGTAGGGCTCCCCCGCGAGGGCTTCGAGGCGTGCTCGGCGGTCCTCGGCCGCGGCTTGCTCGTCGTCCAGGAACACCACCAGGTCGCCGAAGACATGGAGGGGTTCACCGGCGCGTCCGGCCGCCTCCTGCTCGGCGCGGATCTCGGCGACGATCGCTCGGGCATGCCCTGCGTCCTGCGGGGTGACGTAGCCGACGTCGGCCTGGCGGGCCACCAGCCGGTAGGGGACGGTCTGGTGGGCGAGGGAGGTCACCAGCGGCTGGCCCTGCGGCGGACGCGGCGTGATGGAGGGGCCCTTGACGCTGAAGTGCCTGCCCTCGAAGTCGATGTAGTGCAGCTTGTCGCGGTCGATGAAACGGCCGGTGGCGACGTCCCGGATCTCCGCGTCGTCCTCCCAGCTGTCCCAGAGGCGGCGCACGACCTCGACGTGGTCGGCGGCCTCGTCGAAGAGTTCGGTCAGCCGGTCCTGCCCGGCCGGGCTCTGCAGTTCGCCCAGGTCGATCGGCGGGAAGGTGCGGCGGCCGAAGTGGTCGGCCTCGTGCGGCCGGGCGGAGATCTGCACCCGCAGGCCCGCGCGGCCGGTGCTGACGTAGTCCAGGGTGGCGATCGCCTTGGAGATGTGGAAGGGCTCGGTGTGGGTGGCGATCACCGTCGGGACCAGGCCGATGTGCCGGGTCAGGGGCGCGATGCGGGACGCGGTCAGTACGGCGTCGAGGCGGCCGCGGACCTGGTCGGTGCGGCCGTCGGGCTCGCCGAAGAGCGAGGACTGCAGACCGAGGCCGTCCTCGAAGGTGACGAAGTCGAGCAGGCCGCGCTCGGCCTCGGCGACCAGGCCGGCCCAGTAGCCGGCGGTGAACAGGTCACGGGGGCGGGCGACTTGCTCGCGCCAGGAGGCGGGATGCCAGCCGGTGCCGTCGAGCGCGACGGCCAGGTGCAGAGGAGAAACGGGAGTCGAGGACACTGGGGTGCCTTCCTGGAGGTCCGTACGAGATCGCCGGCCCGCGGGAGTCGGGGCGCACGGCGCTGGAGAAACGGGGTCAGGAGCTACAGAGGGAGCCGGCCACGCGCTGCAGGTCGATGTGGGGCCGGGAGTGGAGGCGGACGGCGCTGAGTACACGTGTCACGTACCGCACCTCCGTTCCGGACGGTCCGACCACTTCCCTTCGACAAGGACAACGGCACGGTCATGCCGTTTCTTCCAGCGCCGCGGCCCCGGTGTACCGGACGAGCGAGATCTCCGTACGGGTGCGCAGGGTGAAGCCGATCGACTCGTACAGCCGGATCGCGTCGGTGTTGTCGGCGCGGGCGTGCAGGAAGGGGCGTTCGCCGCGTTCCTTGATGCCGGCCGCGACCGCGCGGACCAGGCGGGTGGCCAGGCCGCGGCCCCGATGTCCGGGGTCGGTGCACACGGCGCTGATCTCGGTCCAGCCCGGCGGATGGAGGCGCTCGCCGGCCAGGGCGACCAGCCGGCCGCGGTGGCGGATGCCGAGGTAGGTGCCCAACTCGACCGTGCGGGGCAGATAGGGTCCGGGCTCGGTGCGGGCGACGAGGTCGAGGATCTCGGGCACGTCCGCGCGGCCCAGCCGCACGGCCTCCGGGTCGGGCTCGGCACGCAGGGAGGTGTCCACCAGTTGGACGCCCTGTCCGGTGCCGATGATCTCCCAGCCGTCCGGTGCCTCGGTCAGGCCCCGCACCGGGGCGGTGCCGCCGGGTCCGACGAGGGTCGCCAGGTCGGCCCAGTCCTGGCGGTCGTCGGTGCCGGAGACGGCGTGGAAGGGGGCCACGTCGGGCTGGTAGCGGACGGCGTTGCCGACGCGTTCCGCGAAGTGCGCGTGGGGGCCGGTGAGGGCGGCCCAGGCGGGGTTGTCCAGGATGTGGGACGAGGTGGCTTCGACACTGGTGACGGACATCTGTGGCGGTCTCCGGGAGGGGCTGTGCTCTGGGGCTCCGGTGCGCGGGGGCCCGGCGGCCGGGTCCCCGCGCACCACGGGTCAGGAGTTGTCGAGGGGCAGGCCGGGCGGGTTGACCTCGGACGTGGCGACGGCCTCGTTGGAGAGGTTGTACGCCTTGAGCCACTCGGCGTACTGGCCGTTCTTGATCAGGTAGTTGATGGCGTCGGCGAGCGGCTTGGCGAGGCCGCTGTCCTTCTTCGCGGTGGCCGCGATCAGGCCCTGCAGACTCGCGCCGGCGCCGGAGTAGGTACCCGCGGTGCGGGTGGCGTTGGGCGTGTTCGCGACCTGGCGGTTGTGGTAGGCGATACCGGGGTTGGGGCCGAAGTAGGCGTCGATCTTGCCGCTGGACAGGGCCAGGTAGACGCTGTTGCTGTCCTGGAAGTACTTGACGTCGAGCTTCTTGCCCTCCTTGGCCAGCTTCGCCTTCCACTCCAGGAGGATCTTCTCCTGGTTGGTGCCGGAACCCACGGAGACGGTCTTGCCGGCGAGGTTCTCGTAGTTGCCGTCGAAGTTCCAGGTGCTCTTCTTCGGCACGGTGAAGGCGAGGTTGTCCTGCCGGTAGGAGGCGAACTCGTACTTCTTCTTGCGCTCCTCGGTGTCGGTGACGTTGGAGAAGGCCACGTCGACCTTGCCGCTGTCGATGCCGACGAAGAGGTTCTCCCAGGTGGAGTTCTTCACCTCGGGCTTCAGGCCGAGGACCGTGGCGACCAGGCGGCCGAAGTCGGGCTCGGCGCCGGTGAGGGTCTTCTGGTCGCTGCCCACGTAGGCCAGCGGCGGGAAGCCGGCCGGCAGGGCGCCGATGCCGATCTCCAGCTTGCCGCTCTTCTTGAGGGAGGCGGGAAGTTCGGCGCTGATGGACTTGACCTCGGCGACCTTGACGGAGGTCTGCTGGGCGGCGCCGTTGGAGACCTGGCCGATTGAGACCTCGCCGGTCTTGGCGGCGGTGTCGGTGGAGGTGGCCGCGTCGCTGTTGCCACCGCAGGCGGCGAGCCCGGTGGCCAGGGAGGCGACGGCGGTCGCCGCGGTGATGCCGCGTATCAGGCTGCGTCGGGTGAAGTGGGTAGACATGGCCGTTCCTTGTCGGTGATGAGAGAGGGGTGGCGTGGGGGGAGGTCTGGGATGCGGCGGGCCGTCAGAGGACCTTGCTGAGGAAGTCCCTGGTGCGCTCGTGCCGCGGGGTGTCGAGGACCTCGGAGGGCGGCCCCTGTTCGACGATCCGGCCGCCGTCGATGAAGACGACCCGGTCGGCGATCTCGCGGGCGAAGCCGATCTCGTGGGTGACGATGACCAGGGTGGTGCCGCTGGTCGCCAGGTCCTTGATGACGGCGAGGACCTCGCCGACCAGTTCGGGGTCGAGGGCGGAGGTGGGCTCGTCGAAGAGGATGACGCCGGGGCGCAGGGCGAGGGCGCGGGCGATGGCGACGCGCTGCTGCTGGCCGCCGGAGAGCTGGCGCGGGTAGGCGGCGGTCTTGTCGGCGAGGCCGACCCGGTCGAGGAGTTCGCGGGCGAGGTCCTGCGCCTCGGTCCGGCCGAGGCGGCCGGTGGCGACCGGGGCGGCGGCCACGTTGTCCAGGACCGTCAGGTGCGGGAAGAGGTTGAAGTTCTGGAAGACGAAGCCGATCCGCCCGCGCTGGGTGAGGATGGCCCGCTCGCTCAGCTCCTTGAGGCGGTCGCCCTGCCGCTTCACCCCGATCAGCTCGCCGTTGATGCTGACGTAGCCGATCTCGGGCTTCTCCAGGTGGTTGATGACCCGCAGCAGAGTGGACTTGCCGGAGCCGGACGGGCCGAGGACGACGGTGACCTCGCCGGGGCGGACGGTCAGGTCGACGCCGTCGAGCACCCGGTGGGTGCCGTACCACTTGTGCACGTCGTGCACCTCGACGGTGGCGGCCTGGACGTCCGCCAGGGGCTCGAGCGTCTTGGCGGTCATACGGCGGCCTCCCGGCGGATGCGGGCCCGCAGACCGGTGAGACCGGTGCGGAGCTTCTGCAGCGGCGTCGGCGGCAGGTTGCGGGTGGCCCCGCGGGCGTAGTGCCGCTCGACGTAGAACTGGATGACGGAGACGACGCTGGTCAGGATCAGGTACCAGACGGTGACGACCAGCAGCAGCGGCACGATGTCGCCGGGGTAGGTGGAGCCCATGGTCTGCGCGGAGCCGAACAGGTCGAGCAGGGAGACGTAGAAGACCAGCGAGGTGCCCTTGATCAGGCCGATGAGCTGGTTGACGTAGTTCGGGATGATCGAGCGCAGCGCCTGCGGGAAGACGATTCTCCGGAACTGGTAGCTCTTCGGCAGGCCCAGCGCCGCGGCCGCCTCGTGCTGGCCCTGGTCGACGGAGAGGATGCCGCCGCGCACCACCTCGGCCGCGTAGGCGGCCTCGTTGAGGCTGAGGCCGATGACGGCGACGACCATGTCGGTGGCGAGTTTCGACTCGTCGAAGGAGAAGAAGGCCGGCCCGAAGGGGACGCCGAGGCTCACCGTCTTGTACAGGGCGCTGAAGTTGTAGAGGAAGATCAGCACCACGATGAGCGGGATGGAGCGCAGCGCCCAGACGTAGGTCCAGCTGACCGCGCGCAGCACGGGGCTCCTCGACAGCCGGGCCAGGGCGAGCAGGATGCCGCCGAGCAGGCCCAGCACCGCACTGTAGGCGGTCACCTGAAGGGTGATCAGCAGGCCGTCGAGGATGGTGGGGCGCAGGAACCAGTAGGCCCACCGGTCCCACTGGTAGAAGGGGTTGGTCACCAGCCCGTGCACGAACTGGGCGACCAGGACCAGGACGACGGCGGTGGCGACCCAGCGTCCGGGGCGCCGCAGCGGGAGAACACGCTGGGCGGCGAGGGGCTTTGACGGCTTGTCGGCGGTGGCCGTCCCGGGAAGCGTGACGGTGGCGCCAGGGGGTTCACTCATGGTGGGCTCCGGCTGGATCGGACACCCCGGACGGCGCGGCGGCATGCGGCGGCGGATGCCATGGCGAGGTACCGGGGGCGGGAAGGACGAGGGCACACCGCGGGGGCGGTGTTCGTCAGGGGGTGCGGGGGCTGTTGGGGAGAGGTCAGCCCCGACAGCGGGCACGGCCCGATGCGGTACACACTGCGCTGTTCACACGGAGCAGATCGACGGCGCGATCGGCGACGAGGAGGTTCGGGTACGGCTGTACGCAGCCCTGCGGGCGGCTCGTGGCCGTCCTGGGAGCTGCGTACATGGCGTCACCGTCACTGTTCCGGCCCTGTGGGCCTCGCGCTTACCGAAAGGTCATCCGGTCCGGTCGTCACCTGGGGCACCCCACCGCGGTGCGAGGGTTGCCGGTCAGCTAGCCAGGGCTTGTCGCTGACGCTCATGACCGTTCTGGTTGTCAGTTAAAACAATGGCTCGAACGTATGTCAACGCCCGTCCGACAGGTGAAACGGCTAACGGGCCGCGTGGGCCGCCCAGTCCAGGATGCGGACGGCCGCGCCGGCGGCCTCCAGACCCTGGCAGCGGGCGTGGTGGCGGGCCTCGATGCCGTCGAGGTCGAGGTGGCGGAGAAAGGCCGGGTGGGCGGTCAGCCGGCGGGCGTAGGCCCACAGGGTGGGGTGGTCGGCGATGCGCTGGACGGCGGCGGCGTCGAGGTGGTGGCGGTGCACGGTGTCGAGGTGCACCAGGGCGACCCACAACTGGACGTCGGCGGCGGTGACTTCGTCGCGGATCAGGTAGGTGCGGCCGACGAGCCAGCGGTCGAGGGCGCCGAGGGTTTCCAGCAGGGTGCCCAGTGCCAGGTCACGTCCCACCGGCTGCCCGCCGGCCGAACCGGCCTGCTGCGCGGCCTGTTCGATCCCCTCCGCGCACATCCGCTCCACGGCCTCGATCTCCGGCTCCGCGGCGCGCGGATGGAGCGGGAGCCGGCCGCCGCCGAAGCGGTGGGCGAGGTCGCGCACGATGTCGGGGGCGTGGGTGCTGACGATCCGTCCGGACCAGTCGTCGCTGAGCACCGGTGCGAGGGCCGGGCCGGTGTAGCGGTGGGCGCTCGCCTCGTACAGCGGGCGCAGCGCCGAGTGGCCGCCCTCGCCACAGTCGGGCACGGCGGGCAGATGGGTGACCGGACAGACGGCGTCCAGACGGAGCAGGCTGTGGGTGACGGCGATGCGCAGGCCGTCGGGACAGGCGGTCGACAGATGGAGGCGGTAGCGGCCGGGAACGGCGTAGTGGCCGCTGCGCGCGTCCCGGCCGATCCGGCCCCGGAAGGCGGGCGCGGGCCGGTCGGACGCGTGGGCGGCGAGCGGTGTGACGGTCATGACTCTCCCCGGGAGCGGGCGCGGACGTACACGCGGCGGAAGCGACGTCGGGCAAGGGAGCAGGGCTCACCCGTGCGCGCCGGACGGGACGGACCACCCCGGTGCGGGGCTCGTCGGCGCGGGAGGGAGCGCGGCTCAGCGCCGGGGGCTGATGGCGCTGCAGACGCGGAGCAGGTCGATGTGACGGCGGGAGGTGAGAAGAGGCGAACGGCCCGCTCGGACAGTGACCGGTGCAAGGCGCCTCATGTTTCCCTACCTGTTCACTAGGATTCCCTCAGTGAGTGTCGATCCGACCGGGACGGACGTCAAGAGGACCGTCCCGCATCGCGGACGCCCGCCGTCCGGAGGTCGGCGCCGGCCGGGTCGTCGTCGGAGAGGAAGCCTCCCGACTGGTGCTGCCAGAGCTTGGCGTAGGCGCCCTGCGCCGTGAGGAGTTCCTGGTGACTGCCCTGCTCGACGATCCGGCCGCGGTCGAGGACCACGAGCCGGTCCATGCCCGCCACCGTGCTCAGCCGGTGGGCCACCACGAGCGCAGTCCGCCCTTCCATCAGGCGCCACAGGGCTTCCTGGACGAGGATCTCGCTCTCGGAGTCCAGCGCGCTGGTGGCCTCGTCGAGCAGCAGGATCGGCGCGTCACGCAGGATCGCGCGGGCCAGGGCGACGCGTTGGCGCTGGCCTCCGGACAGCTTGACGCCCCGCTCGCCGACCATGGTGTCGAAGCCGCTCGGCAGCGCGTCGGCGAACTCGGTGACGTGGGCCGCCTGGGCCGCCCGGCGGATCTCGGCGTCGGTGGCGTCCGGCCGGGCGAAGGCGATGTTCTCCCGCAGGGTGCGGTGGAACATCGCCGGGTCCTGCGGGACGTAGGCGATCAGACCGCGCAGGTCCGCCTGGCGCATCCGGCTGATGTCCTGGCCCGCGACCAGGATCCGGCCCCCGTCGATGTCCATCATGCGCAGCAGGAGCCGCGACAGCGTCGTCTTGCCGCCGCCGGAGCGGCCCACCAGCCCGATCTTCGTCCCGCTGGGCACGTCCAGGTCGAGGCCCTCGAAGAGCGGTTCGCCCCCGTCGTGGGCGAAGTCCACCCGCTCGAAGCGGACCTCGGCGGGCCCCCCCACCAGGGGCTCGGGCGAGGGCGGGTCGAGAACGGTCGGCGGGACCAGCAGCAGTTCGGTGAACTGCGCGGCCTCGGTCATCGAGCTCTCCAGGCGACGGTAGATCTGGTTGAACTCGAACATGATCTTCGTCGCGTTGGTGTAGTAGGTGAAGGCGACCACGACCGCCTCCACCCCGTGCTCGCCGCCGCCGAGGGCGACCGCCAGCACCAGGCCCAGCACATTGGTCAGGACGGACATCGGCGCGACCAGCGTGTCGATGCGCAGGTTGCCGTAGTCCCACGACCTGAGGGTGAGCCGCCGGGAGTGGGCGACGCGCCTGCGGTGCTCGGCGGCCTCGCGGTGCTCCGCGGCGAAGGCCCGCACCGTGTCCATGTTCATCAGGCTGTCGGCCACGTGCCCCGACACCCGGGCGATCGCCTCCTCGCGCTGGTCGACCAGTGCCTGGCGGCGCCGGATGAGCGGAGCGACGCACAGCGCCGTCAGCACGATCATCACCAACAGGCCGACGACGAGCAGCGGTTCGTAGCGCCACAGCACCACCGAGCCGAACAACAGCGGCACCAGGCTGCCCACGATGTTGAAGGTGAGGGTGTCGCCGAACTCCTCGAAGCGGGAGGCGAAGCTGAGCACCCGCTTGGTCAGCGCCCCGGCGAAGTTGTCGTGGAAGAACGCGGCGTCCTTGGCGAACAGTTCGTCCATGCCGAGCACGTACAGGTGCTCGATGCCGAGGGCGTCGAGGCGGTTGAGGCAGTGCAGCCCGACCCGCCAGACACCCTCCGAGGCCAGCAGGACGCCGGCGAAGCCGAGGACGTACGGCAGTGCGGCGCCGACGCCGACGCCCGGGTGGGCGGAGATACGGCCGACGAGCTTGGCGACGACGAGCGGCGCGAGGTAGTAGAGGCCGATGTTGCCGAGCGCGGGCAACAGCATCGCGGGCACCGTCAGCCGGCGCAGCCGGGCCATCTCCCGTCCGTAGTAACGAAGTGCGAGGAGCACGGAACCTTTGCGCGGCGTGACCGCGCGTGCGTCAGTCGATCCCATCCCGATCCTGGTGGTCGCGAGTACGGACAGGCCAGGGAAAGGGATTTTCCCGCGACGATACCCACCCAGTCCAAGCGTTTTCCGGGCGTACGGCGCACGCGGATCTACTCTGTCCCTCCCTGACAACGGAAGAAAGGTTCAGCCTGTGAGCTTCAGAATGCAGCCGACCTCCCAGGTCGACGAGAGAGCCACCATCGGGGACGGGACGACGGTCTGGGACCTGGCCCAGATACGGGAGGACGCCCGGCTGGGCAGCGGGTGCATCGTCGGGCGCGGCGCCTATGTCGGACCGGGCGTGCGGATCGGCGACAACGTGAAGCTCCAGAACTACGCGCTGGTCTACGAGCCCGCGGTGCTCGGCGACGGCGTGTTCGTCGGCCCGGCGGCTGTGCTGACCAACGACTACTTCCCCCGCTCGGTGGACCCGAGCGGCAGGCTGAAGCGCGGCGACGACTGGGAGGCCGTGGCGGTGGAGGTGGCCGAGGGCGCCTCGCTGGGGGCGCGTTCGGTGTGTGTGGCGCCGGTGCGGATCGGCCGGTGGGCGCTGGTCGCGGCGGGGGCCGTGGTGACCCGGGACGTGCCCGACTTCGCGCTCGTGGCGGGCGTACCGGCGCGCCGGATCGGCTGGGTCGGGCGGGCCGGCGTACGGCTCGTGGAGCGGGAGGGCGAGCCGGGCGGATGGGAGTGCCCCGAGACGGGAGTGCTGTACGAGGAGAAGGACGGCGAACTCGTCGAGCGCGCATGACTCCTGTTTCCGCCAAAACGCAAATCTTCGAACATTCACCGGCATAACATGTGTGCGAACTGTGCAGGCGAAGCACAATGAGCACACGAACCAGTAGTTCCCAGGGGGGGGTACCGGGTGGGAACACCTATGCCTGAAACGAGGAGCGGCGTCCGCTCCGGCACCTGAGGTCCGCCGTGTCTTCCACCGCCCGGCCGTTCACGCCGCGGCGCTCACAAGTCTGCGCAAAAACAGGGGGGTTGGTGTGTCCAACCGATGACGATCTCACGCTTGGCGGCGCTCAGAGCCGAGGAGCCGCCACTGTTCGCGCTCGCTCAACGGCTCCTCGGGGTGGCCGAGTCGGGACTGCCGTCGATGCTGCTTCCCGGTGGTGAGGCCTTCGCCTTCACCATGGTCGGGCACCGGGGCGCCGACGGTTCCTGGACCCTGGAGCGGCGCGGGACCAGCACCCGGTACGCGGCCATCACCGCGCTGGGGGCCCGCTTCCTCCCGGAGGAGCGCCAGTGCGCGGCCCTCGGCGGGCGCAGCGCCCAGGAGTTCACGGGTCTGCTGATCGAGTCGCTGCCCGCGGTGACCAACCTCGGCGACGCGGCGCTCATAGCCTGGGCCGCCGCCGAGACCGGACACCCCAAGCTCTCCGACGCCCTCGAGCGGGTGACGGCCCTGGACGAGGACGGCCGGCCGCAGTACACCGTCGAGGCGGCGTGGGTGCTGTCCGCCCTCGCGGCGGCCCGGGACACGGTCGATGTGGAGAGACGTTTCGGCGTGGCCCGCGACCGGCTGCTGCGCGCCCGCGTCGACGACAGCCCGCTGTTCCCGCACGCCACCGGACCCGGCCTGGTGCCCTCCTACCGGGCGCATGTGGCCTGCTTCGCCGACCAGACGTATCCACTGCAGGCGCTGGCCCGCGCCCACGCCGCGAGTGACGGCGGGGATCCGGAGGCGCTGGCAGCGGCCGAGGCCTGCGCGGCGCGCATCTGCGAACTGCAGGGCGAGGGCGGGCAGTGGTGGTGGCACTACGACGCTCGCACCGGCGGTGTGGTGGAGGGCTACCCCGTCTACAGCGTCCACCAGCACGCGATGGCCCCGACCGCCCTGTTCGACCTCACCGACGCCGGCGGCAGCGACTTCCGCTCCGCGATCCGCAAGGGCCTGCGCTGGATGACGGACGTGCCCGAACTGGCCGCGCGCCCGGAGAAGCGGGAGCCGCTGATCCTCGACGAGCTCGGCGCGACCTGGCGCAAGGTCCACCGGGGCGACCCGAAGAAGGCCGTACGCGCCGCCCGAGGTCTGGGCACCCGCCTCGCCCCGAACCTGCGGCTGAGGGCGCTGGACCGGGTGTACCCGCCACTCGCCGTGGACCGCGAGTGCCGGCCCTACGAGTTCGGCTGGATGCTCCACGCCTGGCAGGGGGGCGCCGAATGAGCGCGCGCCAGTCGCTGTTCGGGATCGAGCTCGACGCGTTGACGATGGACCAGACCGTGGACCGCTGCATGGAGGCGGTGCGGGACGGCCGGCAGCTGGAGATCGGAGTGGTCAACGCCGCCAAGCTGGTGAACATGCGGCGCGACCACCGGCTCGCCGAGGCCGTGGCCGGCTGCGACCTGGTCCTCGCCGACGGACAGGCCGTGGTGTGGGCCGGCCGGGTGCTGCGCGCCCCGCTGCCGGAACGGGTGGCCGGGATCGACCTGTTCCTGCGGCTGCTGGCCGAGGCGGAGACGGCGGGCATCCCGGTGTACTTCCTCGGCGCCCGGCAGCAGGTGCTCGAGGAGATGCTGCGCCGGGTGGCCGACCGCTTCCCCGGCCTGAACGTCGCCGGCAGCCGCAACGGCTACTTCGACGACGCCCAGCAGAAGGAGATAGCCGGCGCGATCGCCGACAGCGGCGCCCAGCTGCTCTTCCTCGGCATGACCTCTCCGAAGAAGGAGATCTTCACCGCCGCCTACGGCGAACGCACCGGCGCCCGCGTGGTGCACGGGGTCGGCGGCTCCTTCGACATCCTGGCCGGGGTCACCCGGCGGGCCCCCGCCTCCTGGCAGCGGTGGGGGCTGGAATGGCTCTACCGCGCGCTGCAGGAGCCGCGCCGCCTGGGCCGTCGCTACCTCACCACCAATGCGGCCTTCCTCCTCATGACGGCCCGCGAGTTCATCAGACTCAGCCCGTCGCCCGCCTCCGCGAACAGGAGTCACTGATGCGCGTCGTCGTGGTCGGACAGGGATACGTGGGCCTGCCGCTGGCCGTCCGCGCCGCCGAGGTCGGGCACGAGGTGATCGGGTACGACGTCGACGCCCGGCGTATCAAGAGCCTCGCCGCCGGCGAGTCCTTCGTCGAGGACGTCTCCTCCGAGCGGATCCGCGCGGCCCTGGACGCCGGCACCTACCGCCCGAGCGAGTCGGCCCGCGACTGCGCCGGTTTCGACGTCGCCGTCGTCACCGTCCCCACCCCGCTGCACGAGGGCACCCCCGACCTGCGCTACATCCAGGAGTCGGCGGCGACCCTGGCCCGCTATCTGCGCCCCGGAGCCACCGTCGTCCTGGAGTCGACGACCTACCCCGGCACCACCCAGGAGCTGTTCGGGCCGATCCTGGAGGACGGCTCGGGCCTGACCGCCGGCAGCGACTTCCACCTCGGCTACAGCCCGGAACGGATCGACCCCGGCAACACGGTGTGGGGCTTCCAGCAGACCCCGAAGGTCGTCTCCGGCGTCAACGCGCCGTCCCTGAAGGCCGTCGAGGACTTCTACGGCCAGCTCGTCGACACCACCGTGCCGGTGAAGTCGCCCAAGGAGGCCGAGCTCGCCAAGCTACTGGAGAACACCTTCCGCCATGTGAACATCGCCCTGGTCAACGAGATCGCGATGTTCGCCCACCATCTGGACATCGACGTCTGGCAGGCCATCGACGCCGCCTCCACCAAGCCCTTCGGCTTCATGCGGTTCACGCCCGGACCGGGCGTCGGCGGCCACTGCCTGCCCATCGACCCCTCGTACCTGTCCTGGCGGGTGCAGCGCGAACTCGGCCAGAGCTTCCGCTTCGTGGAGCTGGCCAACGACATCAACAACCACATGCCGGAGTACGTGGCACGCCGGGTCGGTGACCTGTTCAACGAGCGGCGCCGGTCCGTCAACGGCTCCCGCGTCCTGCTGCTGGGCCTGGCGTACAAGAAGAACACCGGGGACGCCCGCGAGTCGCCGGCCCTGCGCGTGGCCCGGCTCCTCCTCGACCTGGGGGCGCACGTCAAGGCCACGGACCCGCACGTCGTCGAGGACCTGCCGGTGGACACCCGGCTGGTGCGGGTCGACCTGACCGCCGAGGAGCTGGCGGGCGCGGACGTCGTGGTCCTGCTCACCGACCACGACAGCTTCGACTACCAACTCGTCGCCGAACACGCCCCGTTCGTGCTCGACTGCCGTCGGCGGCTCGCGCCCGGACCCACGATCGAGGTGCTCTGAGCCATGCCGCGCATCGTCTGCGTCGCCGGGGCGCGCCCCAACTACATGAAGATCAAACCGGTGATGGACGCCCTGGAACGCCGGGGCGCAGAGGTGGTCCTCGTCCACACCGGGCAGCACTACGACCCGGCCATGAACGACGTGTTCTTCGCCGACCTCGGCATCCGGCCGCCCGACCGCTTCCTCGGGGTCGGCTCCGGCACCCACGCCGAACAGACCGGCCGCGTGATGACCGCGTTCGAGCCGCTGCTGGAGGAGGTGTCCCCGGACGTCGTGGTCGTCGTCGGCGACATCAACTCCACGCTGGCCTGCGCCCTGGTCACCGCCAAGGCCGGGCCGCTGCTCGCCCATGTGGAGGCCGGGCTGCGCAGCCGCGACTGGAGCATGCCGGAGGAGGTCAACCGCGTCGTCACCGACCGCGTCAGCGACTACCTGCTGGCGCCCTCGCCCGACGCCGCCGACAACCTGCGCGCCGAAGGATACCGGGACGACCAGGTCCACCTCGTCGGCAACGTCATGATCGACACGCTCCTGGCCAACCTGGAGCGGGCCCGGGCCTCGGACGTGCTCGACCGGCTCGGCCTCACCCGGGGCGGCTTCGGCCTGGTCACCCTGCACCGCCCGGCCAACGTGGACGACCCGCGGGTCCTCGCCGACCTCCTCAAGGCCCTCGGCGAGATCGCCGGCCGCTGCCCGCTACTGCTGCCCGTGCACCCGCGCGCGGCAGGACGGCTGGCCGAGGCCGGTGTCCCCGGTGGCATCCGGCTCGTACCGCCCGCCGGATACCTGGACTTCATCGCCCTCCAGGACGCGGCCCGGGTGGTGCTCACCGATTCCGGCGGCATCCAGGAGGAGACCACCGCGCTCGGCGTGCCGTGCGTGACCCTGCGGGACAACACCGAACGGCCCATCACCGTCGAGCAGGGCACCAACGTGCTCGCCGGCCGGGATCCGGAGCGGATCGTGGCCGTGGTCGACCGGGTGCTGGACGACCCGCCGGCGCCGCGCCGGCCCGAGCTGTGGGACGGCCACGCCGGCGGACGCATCGCCGACGTGCTGCTCGCCGGCGGCACCGCGGGGAAACGGCCGAGACCCACCGATCTGACGAGACCAGAGGACCGAACGTTCCCCATATGATCCGCTTGCAACATATGCTCGTCGAACATCTGGTCGCTAGGGGGGACCATGGATCTCGCTGAGATCTTCCGTGTGATGCGCAGGCGTTGGTACGTCCTGCTGCCCGGACTGCTGGTGACCGCCGGACTGACGGTCGCCGTGGCCATGGTGGTTCCGGTCAAGTACCAGTCGCAGAGCACGGTGGTCCTGCTGAACTCGCAGAAGGCGACGGTGGCTTATAACGGCAACCCGTTCCTGAGCAGCCAGACCTCCCTGACCGGCATGGCCGACAGCCTGGCCCGCAACCTCAACTCCGACGACTCGCTGCGCGACCTCAAGGCCCGCGGCGCGACGGGCACGTTCGCGTCCAAGCTCGCCGACAACGCCCAGGGGCCGCTGCTGTGGCTCACCGTCACCGGCACCGACAGGGCCGCCGTGCTGTCCTCGGACAAGATCCTGACCTCCTACGCCAAGGAGCGGCTGCAGGAGTTCCAGCAGCAGCAGTCGGTCGCGCCCAAGGCCATGATCCGCATGCAGACGATCGTGCCCCCGCAGAACCCGGTGGCGCAGACCAAGACGCGGATCGAGTACCTGGCCATGGCCGGGGTCCTGGGTCTGGTGCTGAGCCTGGTCGCCGTCTTCTACGTGGAGGCGCGCAGGAGGCCGGAAAAGCCGGACGAGGACGGTCCCGCCGCCGAACCGGAGGAGCGGACGGCCGCCCCCGGTCCCTCGGCCAAGGAGCCGGTCGTGGAGGAGACGCTCACCATGCGGCGGCCCACCTGGTCGCGGACCGCCGAGGCCGGGACGGCCGCCGCAGAGCCCCCAGCGCCCCGGCCCGCCATGGCCGTGGCGTCCGCCGCCGAGCCGCTCGACGAGGAGTCGACGAATGGACATCGCCCGCGCACCGGACAGCGAGACCGGTGAGACGAGCGACGCCCCCGCTCCCGCCGAACCCTCACGTCCCCAACCCGTAGCCCCCGCCGCCCCCTCCCTCGGCGGCAAGGTCCGCTCGGCGGCCCGGTGGAGCCTGATCAACACCGTCGTCCTGCGTCTGGGCAACTTCGCCACCGGCATCGTCCTGGCCCGCTTCGCCCTGGGGCCGGCCGAGTGGGGCGTGTACGGCATCGCCCAGACGGTGCTGCTGGTCCTGCTGTCCGCGAACGAACTGGGCGTGGGTCTGGCCATCGTGCGCTGGGAGGGGGACGCACGGCGGTTCGCGCCGACCGTGCTGACCCTCAGCACCCTCTCCAGCGGTCTGCTCTACGTGGCGCTGTTCGCGGCGGCCCCGACGGTGGCGGGGCTGCTGGGCTCACCGGACGCCGTGGGCGTGCTGCGGGTGATGTGCGTGTGCGTGCTGATCGACGGGGTGGCCCAGGTGCCCGGCGGCTTCCTCACCCGCGAGTTCGCCCAGGGCAGGCGGATGGTGATCGACGGGCTCAACTTCGTGCTCGGCACCGCCGTCACCCTGCTGCTGGCCTTCGAGGGCTGGGGCGCGATGAGCTTCGCGGTGGGCGCCGTGGTCGGCAACGTCGTGACGCTGATCGGCTGCGCGCTGGCGGCCCCCGGCACCCTGCGGTTCGGCTGGGACTCCGAACAGGCGCGGGCACTGCTGCGGTTCGGGCTTCCGCTGGCGGGGGCGAGCCTGCTGGCCCTCGCGGTGGTCAACGTCGACACCATGGTGGTGGGCGCGACGCTGGGCAACGTGTCGCTCGGCTTCTACGTGCTCGCCTTCAACATCTCCGGCTGGCCGGTGCGGATCATCTCCGAGGCCGCCCGCCGGGTCTCCTTCGCCGGGTTCTCAAGGCTGGCCGGCTCGCCCCAGGCCCTGGCGCAGGGCTTCAGCCGGGCCCTGGGCGTGCTGATCACCGGCACCGTCCCGCTGTGCGTGCTGCTGGCCGGCCTCGCGGAACCCGTCATCCGGCTGGTCTACGGCACCCAGTGGACCCCCGCCGCGGCCGCGCTGCCCTGGCTGATGGCCCTCGGCCTGATCCGCATAGGCGCCGAACTCGCCTACGACTGCCTGGTGGCCGTCGGGCAACGCCGCTCGCTCTTCCTGGTGCAGGGCCTGTGGCTGGTGGCGTTGGTCCCGGTGCTCCTGCTCGCCGCGCACCTGGGCGGCATCGTCGGCGTCTCCCAGGGCCATGTCCTGGTCGCCGGCGGCCTGGTGGTGCCGGTCTTCCTGGTCGCCCTCGACCGGGGCGGCATCGGCCTCGGCCGGATCGCGAAGGCCTGCGCGTGGCCCTTCCTCGGCGGTGCCGTGATGGCCGCGATCGTCCTCGGCCTGCAGCCCCGGTTCGGCGACGGACGGCTCGCGCTGGTCGCCGTCGGCGTCATCGCCCTGGCCGCCTACACGGTGTGCGTCCTGCCCAGCCGCGACTTCCTGCGCGGTGTCGAGCCACGCCGCGGCCGGCACCGGCTGGTCGCTCCGGTCCCCTCCGCCCAACAGGACATGAGGTGAGCCAGATGTCACGGCGAACGAGCCGCAACTCGCTCGCGGGAGTGCTGCTGGCGGCCCTGCTCGCGGTCGCGGGAGCGGGCTGCTCCGGGTCGGACAAGTCCGCGCAACCGGCCTGCCCGGACAGCGCGCTGACCTGCCCCGCCGGCGCCTCCCCGGCCTCGTCCGGCGCGGCCCCGTCGACCGCCTCACCCGGCGCGACGACGGCGGCACCGGCCACCTCGGCCGCCCCGTCCGCGAAACCCTCCGCGAGCGGCACCTCCGACGCCCCCGCGGCCAGGAGCACCTGCTCCTCCCCCGGCGCCTGCGGCTTCCCCGACGCCCGCACCACCGGCCCGCGCATCCCCCTCACCCCCCACAAGACCGGCTACCTGGCCGTCCGTACCAACGGACTCGTCATCCGCGGCTGGGACATCACCGGCTCCCTGGACATCTACGCCGACGACGTGACCGTCATCGACACCAGGATCACGTCCGACAGTTGGTGGGGCATCAACCTGCGCCCGGGCTTCAAGGGGCTGCGGGTCCTGCACTCCACCATCACGGCCGTGCCCGGCAAGGGACCCGACAACGGCGGCGTGGACTACGCGGTGTCGAACATGGCGACCAGCTCCGTGGAAGTCGGCTGGTGCGACGTGTCCGTGTTCGGCGACGCCCTGTCCATGGGCCAGGGCAATATCCACGACAACTACGTCCACGACATCGTCCCGTTCGTCAACCAGGGCGGTGAGTGGCAGCACACCAACACCGTGATCAGCGGCGGCGGCAACACCGGGCAGCTGACCATCCGCCACAACACCCTGCTCAACCCGACCGGCCTCAAGCAGGGCGCCTCGGGCAGCATCGGCCTGTTCGCGGACACCGGGGTGGTGCGCAACGTCACCGTCGACCGCAACTGGATCGCCGGCGGCGCCTACGCCCTCTACGGCGGGGACACCGGCGCCACCGGGATCAAGGTCACCGACAACATCTTCTCCACGCAGTACCACCCCGCCTCCGGCGGCTACGGCGTGGTCGCCCACTGGAACGCCGGCGGCGCCGGAAACGTCTGGAGCGGCAACCGGATGTCCGACGGCCGCCCGATCACGCCGGAGCCGGCCTCATGAAGCGCCGACTCCTGCGGGCGCCCTGGACGCTGCTCAAGGCACTCTTCGGCTGGCTGGTCCTCTTCGAAGCGAGGAACAAGGTCCTGCTGGCCCCGTCCGCGGTGCGGTTGCGCCGCCTCGAGGACGCCGAGACCCGGCGTCTCGCCGCGGACCTGCCGGCACCGCCCTCGGCACGGGTCGCCACGGTGATCGCCACCCACCGCCGCCCCGAGGCGGTGCGCGCCGCGGTGCGCTCGGCCCTGGACCAGACCGTGCGCGACCAGGTCGTCATCGTCGTCGACGACGGCGCCGGCCTGCCCGAACTCCCCGAGGATCCCCGCCTGTTCGCCGTCTCGCTGACCCGCAACACGGGCGTCGCGGGCGTCGTGCGCAACGTCGGCATCCGCCTCACCCGCTCGCGGTACGTGGCGTTCCTCGACGACGACAACCTGTGGGAACCCGACCACCTGGAACGGGCGTTGGCGGTCCTGGAGTCACCCGGCGGACCCGACGGCGTCTACACGGCACTGCGCCGCGTCCTGCCCGACGGGAGCGAGAAGGACGTCCTGTCGGTGCCCTACGACCGGCGCCGTGCCGCCCGCGAGTCGTTCCTCGACACCAACGCCTTCGTCGCCCGGCGCGACCGGTCCGTGCGCTTCAGCCGCCTGCGCCGGACACCCGAGGTGATGCCACGGGAGGACTGGGAGCTGATCCACCGGTACGCCCGCGGGCACCGGGTGCTCCACGTCCCGCATCCCACCGTCCGGTACCTGGTGAACCCGGCCAGCTTCTACACGGACTGGTGACGGCCCGTGCATCCCACTCCTCTCACGCCCCGACGTCAGGTGGTTGATCCCATGCCCCGATCCCGCGCCCTCCGGAACAGATTCGTCGACGCACCCGGCTCACTGGGCGAACGGCTCCGCATCGCCCGCTGGGAACGCTTCCGGCGCTGCTTCCCCGGCATCGAGGGCATGCGCGTCGTGGACCTGGGCGGCACGGCCGAGATGTGGCTGCGGGCACCGGTGCGCGCCAAGCACGTCCATCTGATCAACCTGGAGGAGCACCCCGCCGAGCTGCCCGACTGGATCACCGCGGAGGTCGCCGACGTCACCGATCCGGAGGTCGCCGCCGAGCTGAGCGCCCAGGGCGGCTACGACCTGGTGTTCTCCAACTCGACCATCGAGCACGTGGGCGGCCACAGCCAGCGCCGGAAGTTCGTGGCCGGCGTCGAACGGCTGGCGCCGCTGCACTGGATCCAGACCCCGTACCGCTACTTCCCCGTCGAGCCGCACTTCGTGGCTCCCGGCTTCCAGTTCCTGCCGCTGACCGCCCGGGCCCGCCTCGTGCGGCACTGGCCGCTCGTGCACAGCCGCCCCGACAGTCCGGAGTCGGCCATGAACGCCGTGATCAACATCGAACTGCTCACCCGCGCCGAGATGCGCTACCTCTTCCCCCGGTCGGAGCTGCTCAGCGAGCGGGTGCTGGGTGCGCCGAAGTCACTCATCGCCGTCCGGACGGAGCTCGCCTGATGCTGAACAACCTGGTCAACAGACATGACGCGGACCGGCTGCTGCGCAAGGTGCGCAAGCTGGAACTCGACCCGGTGCTGCACAAGCTGCGGGTGCGGGGCGGTGAGCGGGTGGTCCAGCACTGGTCGCAGGTCGACCCGTCGCTGACCGAGTGGTGGGCGATACCCGAGGTCATCAAGCGCTGGAACCTGCTGATGACCGGCGACGCGGACGTCTCGTTCCCCGAGTACGTGGCCGCCAAGCACTTTGCTCCGCGCACCGATCTGCGCGGCCTGTCGCTGGGGTGCGGCACCGGCGGGAACGAGCTGCTGTGGGCGAGGACCGGCGCGTTCTCGCTGCTGGAGGGCGTCGACGTGGCGCCGGACCGGATCGACTTCGCCACCCGGGCCGCCGCCGAGAACGGCCTCGCCGACGTGCTGCGCTTCCGGGTCACCGACGTCAACCGAATGACCAGCGACGGGGAGCGCTTCGACGTCCTGCTCGGGCTGCAGTCCCTGCACCACTTCGACCAGCTCGACGAGACGCTGCCGCGGCTGGCCCAGCTGATCGAACCGGGCGGGATGTTCGTGATCGACGAGTTCGTCGGCCCCACCCGGTTCCAGTGGACCGACGCGCAACTGGACGCCGCGAACAGGTTGTTGGCCCAGCTCCCCCAGGAGCGGCGACGGCTGGCCGACGGCCGGATCAAGCGGCGGGTCGTCCGGCCGAGCCGGTTGTCGATGGTGCTGGACGATCCCTCGGAGGCGGTCGACGCGGCGGCGCTGCTGCCGGGGTTGCGGCGGCATTTCGAGGTCGTGGAGGAGCGGCCGTACGGGGGGACGGTGCTGCACATCGCGTTCTCCGGGATCGCGCACAACTTCCGGGACGGTTCGGCGGAGACGCGGGCGTTGCTGGAGCGGTGCTTTGCCTTGGAGGACGCGGTGTTGTCTGAGGTGGGGCATGACTTTGTGGCCATGGTGTGCCGGGTGAGGTAGAGGGCGGGTGCGGCGCCGTCGTGGTTTTAGGGACCCGGTGTTGCGCGGAGGGCTCCTGGGCGGGCCAAAGCTGCTGCCGCCGCCCGGCTTGCCGGGCGGCCGAGGGCGGCTCTGGACGTTTCCCTCAGCAGAACCGCCGTGCGGAAGGCGGCTGTTGCCACGGGGCCGTGTCTGCGGGCGTACAGACGGACCCTGTTGAGGGTGAGGAGGGTCCACAGGCGGGGAGACACCCGGGAGTCGCCGCCCAGGTGGACCGCCTCGGCGCTCGGCTCCAGTTGGGTGGCGTAGCCGCGGTCGCGGGCCCGCAGGCAGTACTCCGTCTCCTCCGAGTAGAGGAAGAAGGACTCGTCCCACGGGCCGCAGGCGTTCAGGCAGTCCGCCGAGACGGCCATGAGCGCGCCGGTCGCCCAGTCGGCACGGGTGGGGCTCCGGTAGGCGGCGGGGTCGGTGACGAGTTCGCTCAGGGCGGGGAAGCGTCCGGCGCGGGTGTTGCCGATGACGGCCTCGCCGAGGGCCCTCAGCACGGTCGACTCGCGGCGCAGTGAGCGGTGGGGGATGTCCTTGCCCTCTTCGTAGAGGAGGGGGACGGCGATGCCGACGCCGTCGCCGAGGCTGTCGACGAGCCGCTTGGCGCAGCCCTGCCGCATCCGGATGTCCGGGTTGCAGATGAGGGCGATTTCGTAGGAACCGGCCGCGTCCAGTGCCGCGTTGACCCCGGCCGCGTACCCGGCGTTGCGGCCGGTCCGCACCACGGTGGCATGGGGGGCCAGCACCTCCAGCAGTTCGACGGTGTCGTCGCAGGAGTCGTTGTCGGCGACGACCAGCCGCCAGTCGAGGCCCGCCATGCCGTCGGGCAGTGCGGCGAGGAACCCGGGGAGCACCGCGGCGCTGTTCCAGGTGACGACGATGACGGCGACGGTGCTCATCGGGTCTCCACGAGGTCGGGAAGCCGGGCTTCGGCCTCCGTGCGGGGAGCGGGCAGCGCCGCCTCGCGGCGGACGAAGCCGAGGTAGCTGCCGCCGGCGCCCAGGGTCAGGAAGAACATCCCGGCGTACATGGGGAAGCTCAGCGCGTCGAAGGTGGCGCTGATGACCAGGGCGACCAGCGCCGAGGCGAGGAAGGCCTGCCCGAGTTCCCGGTCCGACTCGGTGCGGGCGAGCCGGCGGATGGCGCCACCCTGGTGGATCCCGGTGACGAACAGGGCGAGCAGCGCGACCATCCCCAGGGCGCCCATCTCGGCCAGGGTCAGCATGTACTGGTTGTCGGTGAAGAAGTACAGGTCGGGCGTGAAGGTGCCGAACCCGCGTCCGAACCAGGGGCGTTCGCTGAGGTAGGGCACGATCGCGCTGTACTTCACGGTGCGCGCCTGGGTGCTGCTGTCGGAGTTGGACAGGAAGGTGGCGAACAGGTTGGTGATGGTCCCGATCAGCCCGGGGATGATCACCTTGAAGCCGGCCACGGAACCCAGGATCAGGCCCATCGCGGCCCAGCGGCGCTGCGGCTTCCAGCGCGGCACCATCACGAGGATCACGATGAAGACACCGATGATGGAGGTCCTGGACACCGTCAGCGGGAGCGCGCCCGCCATGATCGCCACCGGGCCCCAGCGGCGCAGGGCGCCCGCGTGCCGACGAACGGGGTCGAAGGCCTGGTGGACGGCGAAGGGCACCAGGATGGCCAGCATGCCGCCGAACTCCAGCGGATGGGCGGTGGTGGAGCGCGGCCGCGTGAACGAGCCGCGGCCCATGGCACTGATCCCGGCGGTGCTGGAGTGCAGGCCGGGGATGTGGATGGAGTCGGCGATGTTGGTCGCGGCGAAGAAGTCGTAGTAGCCGATCAGCGCGACCACCGTGCCCAGCACGACGACCCGGCGCATCAGGGTCTCCAGCCGGTCGCGCTCCTGGATGCCGGCCGAGGTCAGCACCACCAGCGCCACCCAGACGCCGAGGCCGATGAGCCCCCGGTCGGCCCCGAGGACCTCCTCGTGCGAGCTCTCGCGGGTCGCGTTCGCGAGGTAGGCCAGCAGCACCGCTGCGGTGAGCAGGCACATCACCACGCGCGGCAGTCGGGTGCCCGGGGCCGGCAGGATGCGGCCGCCGAGCCAGGTCGCGAGGTACCAGAGCAGGCCGAGCAGGGCGAAGACGTTGGCCGGGGTGCCGACGCCGCCCAGCGCGGGCAGCGTGAGGTTCGAGGGGACGAAGAAGGCCAGCACCAGATAGCCGGTGAGGATCGTCGTGGCGTCCAGCCGCCGCGCCAGCAGCCCCTTGGGCCGCTCGGGGGGACTGGCGCGGTGGCGCCGGGGCACGTATCCGGCCTGGGCGCGTCCCCGGCGTCGTACGACCGCGACGCCCTCGGCCAGGATGGACAGCAGGAACGCGCTGACCATCCCGAGGATGAGGACCGCGGCGATGTCCTGGTAGCGGCTCTTGGACTGGGAGACCGGTGCCTGCGGCAGCACGACCGGCGCGGTCTGCACCGCGTACCCCTTGGGCACCCTGGAGGCCGCCTGCAGGGCCTTCAGCTGCTCCCCGGTGAACCGGGTGAGGGTGGTGGTCTCCTGCAGCACCTTGGCGCGGTCGGTGCCGGTGACGCTGAGGGTGAGCAGCGGGCTGTCGGCCTGCGGCGCGAAGCCGACGGTGTAGCGGTCGGTGACGCCGCGGTCGTGCAACTCCTTGGCGGAGTCGGCGGACTGGAGCGTCCTGATCAGCACGTCGGCGGTGACGACCAGCGAACCGCCCGCGTTCGACAGCGGGTTGCCGAAGGTCGGCGCGAGTTCCGCGATGGCCGTGGAGTCGAGCAGCGTGACGGAACTCTGCGACTCGTACGACACCGGGATGGTGCGGTACAGGTATCCGCCGGCGAGCAGACTGAGCAGGGTCAGCGGCACCATGAAGTACCAGCGCCTGCGCATGATGGACAGAAGGTCGCCGAGGCTCATGAGCGCTCCCCCAGCACAGGCGATCCGGTGGCGACTTGCCCTGGTTCCTGCGAGTATCGGTGCCGACGGAAGGAATCCCTGTGTCGCCTCGTGACGTCGCCGAAGCGCTGCTGCGCCGCTGGTACGTGCTGGTGCTCGCGCTGCTGCTGACGGCCGCCGGAGCCTACGAAGTGCTGCATCCGACTCCGCAGTACCTGAGTTCGGCGGTGGTCGTCCTCAAGCCCCCGGTGACCGGGAACCAGCCGAACCAGCTGACGAACCTCCAACCGCCCCTCGCCACCCTCTCGTACGGGATCATCCAGCAGCTCGAGTCGCCCGCCGGGCGCGCGGAGCTGGACGCCGCCGGTGTGCACGGGTCCTTCCAGCTGATCCCGCGCAACAGCGGCACCAGCGCGACGCCGAGCTATCTGATCCCCTCGTTGCAGGTGCAGGCGCAGCGGTCCGACCCGGTGCGGGCGGACACGGAAGTCCTCCGGATCATCGAGGTCTACTCCCGGCATGTGACGGCCATGCAGGACGCGCAGGGTGTCGCGGCCGGGTCGCGGATCACCGCGTCGGTGCTGGTCGCGCCGAGCGCGGCCCCGGTGCAGTGCACCAGGACGCGCGCCCTGGCGGGTACGGCGCTGCTGGGCGGCGTCGGCGGGATCCTGGGCGCGCTCTGGTTCGACCGGTACGCCCTGCGGCGCAGGGCCCGGAAGCACACCGCGCCGGACCCGCGCCGTCAGGCGGAGACAGTCGCGGTGCCGGGCTGAGCGGCCCAGGCAGTCGGGCGTGGTCATCAGATTCCGCGGCGCTTCCAGGACTCCCACCACAGCCACTCCCGCCCGCGCTCGGCCACGGCAGACCACACCAGCGGCTGGAGGTACGGCATCGCCTTCGGGCCGATCCGCCGTCTGAGGCGCAGCGCGCGGTACTCGGGCAGCTCCCGGTACCCCGGCAGGCACTGCTCGGCGAACGCCACGCACTCTTCGACCGGTACGACCCCGGTGCGCCCGCGGTCGTAGGCGCGGTAGGCGCGGCGCAGCGCGAAGCGGGCGAGCCGGGTGTGGACCTGGTCGGCCAGCCGCTCGGCGTGGGGCAGCCGGTCGCCGCACTTGGCGAGCACCGAGTCGAAGGCGACCAGGCGCTGGCGCAGGTCGTCGAGCTGGCCGCCGAAGTCGGTGGTGGACATGTTCTTGCCGTGGACGCGATAGAAGGCCTGGTCGGCGCCGCGGACATGGCCGACGTCGGCGTGTGCGGCCAGCCGCATCCACATCTCGATGTCACCGGCGTGCGGGAGGGCCGGGTCGTAGCCGCCCACCCTCCGCTGGAGCGAGGTGCGGACCACGACCTCCGGTGAGGTGATGCAGCCGGTGCCCTCGCGGAAGCGCCGCTCCAGCCACCACTGGCCGGGATAGACGACCGAACCGGTGCCCTGGGTACGGGCCTTGGGCAGCGGCCCGCCGTGCTGGAAGTGCAGCGGGCGCCCGTAGGCGAAGCCCACTTCGGGGTGGGCGTCCAGCAGCGCGGCGGCGCGGACCAGGGCGCCCGGGACGAGCCGGTCGTCGGCGGAGAGCAGGGCGACGTAGTCACCGTCCGCCCACTCCAGCAGGCCTTCGTTGTAGGTGGCGATGTGGCCCTTGTTGGTCTCGTGGACGTGGACCTCGACGCGCGGGTCGGCGGCGGCCAGTTTGAGGGCGATGTCGGCCGAGTCGTCGGGCGAGGCGTCGTCGATGATGAGCACCCGGACGTCGACGCCGTCCTGCTCGTCCAGGACGCTGCTCACGCAGTCGGCCAGGAAATGGCCGTACTTGTAGCAGGGGATCACAACACTGACGGTGCTCATCGGTGGGGAAGCCAATCCCCGGTGGTGGGGGGGGCCCGGGGGGGGGGGGGCCCCCCCCCCGGGGGGAAAGAACGGGCGGTTATTTTTAATTGGGCCGCGCTTTAAGTTAGCCGGAACCACCAGGG
>NZ_JBIWPO010000006.1:211240-353003 GCF_044768275.1 Streptomyces sp. NPDC101152
GCGGGCTTTTTTTTGTGAGTTGTTGTTGCACCTCTCCAAACACTGGGCTCGTGTGGGGGGGGCGCCCCCCCCCCGGGGGGGGGCCCCCCCCCCCCCCCCCCCCCCCCCCCCCACCACCGGTGGGTACTCGTCGGTCAGTTCTTCTTCTTGCGGACGGACTTGCTGGTCAGCGTCCAGCTCTGGGACTTCACCATGGTGCGGTGCTTGTCCTTGGCCGTGACGGTGATCTCGAACCGGGTGCCGTCCGGCAGTGGGGACGACAGGTGCACGGTCACCTTGTGGGTGGCCCGGTCGTAGGAGGTGACGGCCGTGACATGAAGCTTCCTGGCGGCGTTCGAACCGCTCAGGACCGTCACGGTCGCCTTGACGGAGGACAGCTTGGTCGAGGCGGGCAGGGTCATGACCACGGGGCTCGCCGCGTCGGCGGTGTGCACCACCGAGGACGCGGTCACCTCGGAGGAGGTGGCCGTCGACAGCATCGTGCTCGGGTTGTCGGCGGTGAAGACGGGGCCGACCCAGTAGTTCGCCGATCCGTAGGAACCGGTGGGGAAGCCCGAGTCGGTGCCATAGCGGTAGAGCCCGTTGTGGGACGTGGTGGTGTCCGCCGGGGCGGTGAGCGGATAGGACTTGTGGGCCGCCGCGAAGTAGCCGCCGTCCACCGCGTAGTTGCCGTTCGGCGCGTGGTAGGAGACGACGTACGGGGTGTCCGCGGTGATCGCCACCGGGGAGGCGAAGGTCAGCGTCTGCCAGCCGGAGGCGGTCTCGCCGGTGAAGGTGCCGGTGGCGAGCAGCGTTCCGTCGTTCGCCCACAGGCTGCCCGTGTGGGTGCCCGTGTTGCCGGTGCCCTTGTAGAAGGTGACGCCGGTGACCCAGCCGGCCGCGGAGGACGTGAACCGGGTGCCCAGCTCCACGGAGTTGGGGTCACCGGTCGTGTCCGTGCTGGCCGGCACCGCGGAGGAACTCCACAGCGTGCACGGGCAGGTCACCGCGGGCGGCGTGGAACTGGTCGTGAAGGACCAGGTCACCGGGTTCGCCATGGCGTTGCCCCACACGTCGGAGGCCTGCACGGACGCGGTGTAGCCGCTGCTGAGCTCCAGTTCCGTCGACGGGGTGAAGGTCGCCTTGTTCGACGCGGGGTAGGTCACGGACCCCGGCACCGTGTTGCCGTTCGCGTCCTTCACGGTGAACGTCACGGTGTCGGGGTCGACGGCGGCGCTGAAGGTGGCGGACACCGGTGCCGTGATCGACGCGTTGGTCGCCCCGGAGGTCGGGGAGGTCGAGGTGACGGTGGGCGGGGTGGTGCTGGCCGTCGAGGTGTCCAGCACGACGTCGACCCAGTAGTTGCTGCCGGAGGACTGGGAGGACGGGAAGGCGCTGGTCGAGGTGTAGCGGTAGACGCCGTTGCCGCCGTCGACGCCGGACTGCAGGGCCGTCAGCGGGGCCAGGCCGGCGCCGTTGTTCGCGAGGTTGTTGTCGAAGGAGTACCCGCCGTTGGGGGCGAAGTACGAGGCGACGTAGGTGGTGTTGGCCTTGACGGTGACGGGGGTGGCGAAGTTCAGCTGCTGCCAGCCCGAGGCCGTCTCGCCGGTGAAGGTGCCGGTGGCCAGGCGGGTGCCGGAGGCCGTCCACAGGCTGCCGACGTGGGTGCCGGTGTTGGCCGGCGACTTGTAGAAGCGCACCGCGGTGATGGAACCGGCCACCGTGGTACGGAACTTGACGCCGAGCTCCACCGAGCCGCCGTCGCCGGCGTTGACGGTGCCGGGCACGGCCGAGGCCGGCCAGATGGTGCAGGGGCAGGCCTGGGGGCCGACCGTCAGCGGGATCGTGGTGACGGCGCCGATGTTGGCGCTGTCGTCGACCGCGCGGACCTGGACGGAAGCCGAGCCCGGGGTGGTCGGGGTCCAGGTGTAGCTCCAGGACGTCAGACCGGTGGCCGCGTTCCAGGTCGTACCGCCGTCGGTGGAGACCTCGACGCGGGCGACCACGCCACCGGAGTCGGCGGCGGTGCCCTTGACGGTGACGGGCTTCAGCGCCGGGACGGTGACCCCGGAGCCAGGGCTGGTCACGGTGACGGCCGGGCCGGTGGTGTCGGTGGAGGCCGAGGCGCCGACCAGGTTGCTCTGCAGGGTCAGCGGCTGGACGCCCATGTCGGCGAGGATGTTCACCGTCGCCTGCTGCATCCGGGAGTCCTCGGTGACCACCGTGTTGGCGGGATCGGCGGTGGGGACGTTGGTCAGGCCCCACGACCACTGGACGGTTCCCGACCCGAACACCAGGGCCCCGGAGTCCTGGTCGCGGAACTCGACGAGGTTGTGGGTCGCGGTGCCGTTGCCGTAGGTGTTGCCCCAGTCCTGGCGGAGCTTGCCGTCGTTGACGTCGACCGTCGTGGACGACACGTCGATGGCTCCGGCGGGTCTGGTGCTGTTGGCGATGTCGCTGTCCCACTCGTAGCCGAGGGTGCCGGTCGGGAAGGTGGCGGTCTGGCTCGAGGTGAGGTTGGCGATGGAGGTGTTGCGCCAGATCCGGTTCTTGCCGTAGGAGCCGGGGACCGTGATGGCGTCGCTGCGGTAGCCGTTCACCGTGAACATGGAACCGGTGAGGATGTTCTCCGGCTGGTAGCTCTGCCCGTAGTTGGTGCTGGTCGGGTCCATCCAGGTGCCGGTCCAGATGCCGCTCGGGTCGGCGATGCCGTTGTTCTGCGCCATCTTGGTCATCTTGTAGCAGACCAGGGTGCGGTTCGGGGTGTTCGTGCCGTCGTTGCTCGGGGTGAACCGGGTCTTCCAGAAGACCTCGTTGCCGCTGAAGAAGGCCTCCCGGACCCCGGCCTTGCGCGCCGCCAGCACGTTGGAGTACTGGCTCTGCGTCCAGTACTCGTCGTGGCCGGAGGACATGTACATCTTGTGCTTCTCCAGCAGGGCGGCGCCGCCCGTGCCCGAGACCTGCACGCCCGAGGTGTAGCTGACGTCGTAGCCGTTGCGCTCCAGCCAGGACAGCATCTCGTACTCGGAGCCGTAGATGCCGTTGTCGCCGCCGATGTCCAGCGGCCGGTTGTAGCTGACCTCGTAGGCGCGGCCGTCCGGCGCGGGTCCGCCGCCGCCGTAGAGGTTCTGGCCGCCGTAGGTGTTGTAGGCCTGCCAGGTCTCGTCGCTGGTCTGCACGACCATGGCCGAGGAGCTGGAGTCGTTGCGGACCACGAACGGGTAAGGCATCAGTCCGTTGCCGTCGGCCTGGTCCAGGTTCGCGATGTACAGGCCGGACACGGCGTCGCTGGGCACCGTCCAGTTCGCGGTCACCGGCCAGTTGCCGCAGTCGACCAGGCCGGTACTCGCCTTGGTGGTGCAGCTCGCGGGACTGGACGTGAAGTTGGCGGGATAGGTCACCGCCGCCTGGGCCGCGGTCGAGATCTCGCGGGCGCCGTCGCCGCCGTACCAGCCCAGCCGGTAGATCTCGATGTGGTAGGGGACCTTCGACTGGACCTTGAACTGGAGGGTGTCACCGGCCTGGACGCTCTCCTTGGTGGTGAAACCCTTGATGTCGCCGTAGGCGTTGGGCGAGAACCAGTCGGACTTGGGGCTGCCCGGCTTGGAGTTCTCGCAGACGATCGGGTTGGAGCCCGACCCGCACGGATCGGACGCCGCCTGCGCGGACCCGGCCAGCGGGAGCACCGCCAGTACCAGTGCTGCTACGACGGCGAGGCGACCGCCCCGGACCCGTCTGCTCCATACTTTCATGTGTACCTCTCAGCGGTGCTGTGCTGGACCGGCCCGCGGGGCCGGCGGTGAAGCGTGGGGGGCGGTCAGACGCCGAGCGCTTCGGCGAGCGTGTCGACGACGCGCTGCTGCTGGTCAGGCGTGATCTGGGGGAAGAGCGGAAGCGACAGGATGCGCTCCGCCGCCCGCTCGGCGTGCGGGAAGTCGCCCCGCGCGTGACCGAGGTGGCGGTAGGCCGGGGTGAGGTGGACGGGCGCGGGATAGTGCACGCCCGCGCCGATGCCCTCGGCGTTGAGCTTGCCGACGACGTCGTCCCGGTCGGCGCCGGTGACCTGGACGACGTACAGGTGCCAGACGTGGACGTTGCCGGGCGCGGTGGCCGGGAGGACGACCCGGCCGGCGGCCGCGAGGCCGGCGAGCAGGGCGTCGTAGCGGGCGGCGGCAGCGCGGCGGGCCGCGTTGCCGGCCGCCAGCCGCGCGAGCTTCGCCCGCAGGACGACGGCCTGCAGTCCGTCAAGGCGGCTGTTGAAGCCGGGCACGTCGTGGCGGTACTTGGCGACGCCGCCGTGGTTGGCGATGGCGCGCACCTGCCCGGCGAGTTCCTCGTCGTCGGTGAGGACCGCGCCCGCGTCTCCGTAGGCGCCGAGGTTCTTGCCCGGGTAGAAGCTGGTGGCCGCGATGCCGCCGCTGCCCGGTGTGCGGCCGTCGCGGGAGGCGCCTTGACACTGGGCGGCGTCCTCCACGATCCGTACGTGCTCGGGGAGTTGGTCCTCGAGGGCCGTCACATCGGCCATCTGGCCGTAGAGGTGGACGGGGACGACCGCGCGGGTGGCGGGACCGACGGCGGCGAGCGCGGCCCGCGGGTCGAGGAGGTGGCTGTCGGGCAGGCAGTCCGCGAGGACCGGGCGCGCGCCGATCCGGGCCACGGCACCGGCGGTGGCGATGAAGGTGTTGGCCGGTACGACGACCTCGTCGCCGGGGCCGACACCGCTCGCGCGCAGGGCGAGTTCGACGGCGTCGGTGCCGTTGGCGACGCCCACGCAGTGCGCGACGCCGCCGAACTCGGCGTACTCGCGCTCGAACGCGCGCACCTCGTCGCCGCCGACGAACGCGGTGGCGGCCAGGACCCGTTCGAATCCGGCCCGTACCTCGTCGGCCACCTCCTGGTGGGCCGCCTTGAGGTCCACAAGCGGAATCTGGTTCATGTCAGCGGTCCCCCCACTGTGTGGCTTGCGAGTTCGTCCAGCGCGGGCCGGTCCGCCGCGCGCAGCCGTCGGGCCGGGCTCCCCACCCAGACCTCTCCCGGCGGGACATCGCCGAGTACGGTGCTTCCCATCCCGATCAGCGACCAGGCGCCGACCGTCGCGCCCTCCCTGACCAGGGCGCCGGAGCCCGCGTAGGCCCCGCGTTCCAGCCGCGCTCCGCCGCCGAGCCGGACGCCCGAGGCCAGCGTGGCGTGGTCCTCGACCACGTCGTCGTGGGTGAGCACGACATGCGGCATCACCGCGACGTGTGCGCCCACCCGGACGGCGGCGGTCAGCACGCAGTGCGCGAGCAGGACCGAGCCGGGACCGACCTGCGAGGACCGGGACACGGCCGCCGTCGGGTGGATCACGGTGGCGTAGCGGTCCGCGGGCAGGGCGAGCCGGCGGACCAGGCGGGCGCGGGCCGCGTAGTTGCTGGGGTTGCCCACGCAGACCACCACGCGGGCACCGGGCAGGTCGTGGACGAGGTCGCCGCCGCCGAGCACGGGCACGCCGTCCACGTCCGTGCCGTGCAGGGCGGGGTTGTCGTCCAGGTGTCCGAGCAGCTCGAACTCGCCCGCGTCCCGTACGGCCTGGGCGGTCTCCCGGGCGAAGCCGCCCGCGCCGATGATCACGAGTCCGGTCATCCACGCGCCTGTTCGCGCAGTACGGCCACGACGCGGTCCTGCTGAGCCTCGGTCATGGTGTGGAACAGCGGCAGGATCAGCGAGTCGCGGCTGATCCGCTCGGTGACCGGCAGCGGCGCGCTCGGGTGCTCCGCGTAGGCGGGTTCGAGGTGCGCGGCCATGATCCCGCGCCGGGCGGAGACGCCGGCCCCGGCGAGCGCGGCGAGCAGGTCGTCGCGGCCGACGGGGAAGTCCCGCTCCAGCAGCACCCAGTAGGACTGGAAGTTGCTCTGCCCGTGCGCGGGGTCGTGCACGGGGGTCAGGCCCGGGATGTCGCGCAGCGCCGCCTCGTAGCGCGCCGCGAGCTCGCGACGGCGGGCGATCATGGTGTCGAGCTTGCCGAGCTGCACCAGGCCGACGGCGGCCTGGATGTCGGTCATCCGGTAGTTGAAGCCGACCTCGAGGTAGCTCTCCAGGACCGGCTTGTCGCTCGCGTGCCGGTCCGCCGCCGAGGCGTTCATGCCGTGTTCGCGCAGCCGGCGCAGCCGGGCCGCCCACTCGGCGTCATCGGTGGTGATCATGCCGCCCTCGCCGGTGGTGACCACCTTGCGCGGGTGGAAGGACCAGGCGGCGAGCAGCGCGCCGTGCCCGACGGGCTTGCCGTCGACGGTGGAGCCGATGGCGCAGGCCGCGTCCTCGACCAGGGGCAGGTCCCAGTCGGCGCAGGCGGCCCGCAGGGCGTGCACGTCGGCCGGTACGCCGCCCTGGTGCACGGCGAGGACGGCCTCGGTGCGCGGGGTGCGCACGGCGTCGACGGTGGCCGGGGTCAGGTTGCCGGTGGCGGGGTCGACGTCCGCGAACACCGGCTCGGCACCGACGTACCGTACGGCGTTGGCGGTGGCGATGAACGACAGGGAGGGCACCACGACCTCGTCGCCGGGCCCGATGCCGAGCGCGACGAGGGACAGGTGCAGGGCGGTCGTGCAGGAGCTGACGGCGATGCCGTGCTCGGCTCCCACCCGCTCGGCGAAGGCCCGCTCGAACTCGGCGACGCGGGGGCCCTGGGCGACCCAACCGGACAGCACGGCGTCGGAGGCGGCTCTGGCCTCCTCCTCGCCGAGCCAGGGGATCATCACCGGGATGCGGTCGGTGCTCACTGGGCGGCCTCCCGCTCGGCGCGCCACCACGCGACCAGGTCCTTCAGGCCCGTGCGCAGGTCGATCTCGGCGCGGAAGCCGAGCCGTTCGGCGGCCCGGGAGGTGTCCGCGAGGCGCCGTACCACGCCGTTGACCGCGCGGGCGGGCCCGTGCACCGGCTCCAGACCGGTCGCGCCCATCGCCTCCAGCAGGCCGTCGGCGAGTTCGCGCAGCGAGGTCTCGGTGCCGCTGGCGACGTTGAACACCTCGTCGGTCAGGTCCGACTCGGCGGCCAGGACGTTGGCGCGGGCGATGTCCCGGACGTCGATGAAGTCCATGGTCTGCGTGCCGTCGCCGAGGATCAGCGGCGGTTCGCCCGCCTCGATGCGCTCCATCCAGCGGATGAGCACCTCGGTGTACAGGCCGTGGATGTCCATGCGGGGGCCGTAGACGTTGAAGTAGCGCAGCGCCACGTAGTCCAGGCCGTACATGGCGTGGAAGCTGCGCAGCATGCCCTCGTTGAAGGCCTTGGCGGCGCCGTAGAAGGTGTCGTTGTTGTAGGGGTGGTGGCGCTCGGTCGTCGGGAACTCCTCGGCCATGCCGTACACCGACGCCGAGGAGGAGGCGACCACCTTGGCGACGCCGGCAGCGGCCGCCGCCTCCAGCACGTTGAAGGTGCCGTCGACCAGGACCTCGTTGGCGAGCCGCGGTTCCTCCGCGCACTGGGTGATGCGGATCGCGGCGAGGTGGAACACCAGGTCGGCGCCCTCGGTGGCCCTGCGTACGGTCTCGGCGTCCCGGACGTCGCCCTCCACGATCTCGACCACACCGCTCGGTATCGCCCGGGCGAGGTTGGCCCGCCGTCCGCGCACGAAGTTGTCGAGTACGACGATCTCGCGGGCGCCGCCCTCGGCCAGGAGGTCGACGAGGTTGGAGCCGATGGTGCCCGCTCCCCCGGTGACCAGGATCTTCTTGCCTCGTACGCTGCTCAACTGCACTTACCTCTCAGCCAGTGTGATCTGTCAACGCCCGGCGCGCAGGCCGACGACGGCGCCCTTGAACTGCAGGCTCCGGGAGGCCGCCTCGAGGATGTCCAGCACCCTCAGGCCCGCCCGGCCGTCGGTCAGCGGGGCCCGTCCGGCGGTGATCGCCGCGGCGAACTCGTCGACCATCGCGCGCAGCGCCTCCTTCTCGCCGATGGCGGGCGCGACCATGTCCCCGGAGCGGTAGGAGACGAGCATGTCCCGGCGTTCGTCCGCGCCGATCTCCTGCGGTGCGGCCATGTCCACGCCCCGGTCGTAGATCGCCACCCGCTGGAGGGGGTTGAGGTCGTCCCAGAGCAGGGTGCGCTTGGAGCCGCCGACCATGGTGGTGCGTACCTTCGTCGGGGAGAGCCAGTTGACGTGCACGTGGGCGATGGCGCCGGTGTTGAGCTGGAGCGTCAGGTAGGCGACACAGGCCTGTCCGGCGCCGATCGGGTCGGCGCCGTGGGCGGCGACGGCGACGGGCTCCACGGTGTCGGGGAGGATGAAGTCGAGGATCGACAGATCGTGCGGGGCCAGGTCCCACATCACGTCGATGTCCTTCTGGACCAGCCCGAGGTTGATGCGGACCGAGTCGACGAAGTGGATCTCGCCGAGTTCGCCGGAGCGGACGGCCTCGCGGATGCGGCCCACGGCGGGCGTGTAGCAGTAGGTGTGGTCGCACATCAGGGTGAGGCCGCGCTCCTCCGCCTCGGCCACCAGGCGCATCCCGTCGGCGTAGGTCGCCGCGAGCGGCTTCTCCACCAGGACGTGCTTGCCGGCGCGCAGGGCGGCCAGGGCGATGTCGAGGTGGGTGCCCGCGGGTGTGGCCACGGCGACGGCGGTCACCTCGGGGTCGGCGAGGACGGCCGCGTAGTCGGCGGTGGCCTGCACGGTCGAGTAGCCGCCGAGGACCCGGCGGGCCCGCTCCACGTCGAGGTCGCACAGCCAGCGCAGCCGGAAACGGTCGCCGCCCTGGAAGTTGCGGACGAGGTTGGGCCCCCAGTAGCCGGCCCCGACGACGGCGACCCCCAACGGCTCGGTGCTGTGCGTCACTTGCTTCCTCTTCCCTTGGTCCATCAGTAGGCCCCCGTCCCGCGCACCACCACGGTCGTGGTGCGCGCCAGGATGGACAGGTCGAGGCTGGTCGACCAGTTGTCCACGTACGCGAGATCGAGCCGGACCGCTTCCTCCCAGGGCAGGTCCGAGCGGCCGCTGACCTGCCACAGCCCGGTGAGGCCGGGTTTGACGAGCAGTCGGCGCCTGACCTCCGGCGGGTACCCGTCCACCTCCTCGGGCAGCGGGGGCCGGGGACCGACGAGCGACATGTGGCCGCCGAGCACGTTGATCAGCTGCGGCAGTTCGTCCAGCGAGGTACGGCGCAGCAGCGAGCCGACGCGGGTGATCCGCGGGTCGTGCTTCACCTTGAACAGGAGGCCGTCGCTGTTCTGGTTGAGATGCGCCAGTTCCGCTTTCAGGGCCTCCGAGTCGGGCCGCATGGTGCGGAACTTCAGCATGGTGAAGTGGTCGCCGTAGCGGCCGACCCGCTGCTGGCGGAAGAGCGCGGGTCCGGTGCTGTCCAGGCGGACGATCAGGGCGATCAGCAGCATCGGCACGGCGAGCAGGGCCAGCAGTACCGCCGCGAGGGTCCGGTCCAGGATCTCCTTGGGCACGCGGGAGATCCGGGAGAGGTTCGGCGCCCGGACCCGCACCAGCGGCACCCCGTTGGTGGGGCGCACCGCGAGCCGGGAGGCGGACACGTCGGTGAGCACCGGGGCCAGCAGGAAGTCGACGCCGTGCGCGGCCGCCGTCCAGGAGATGCGGCGCAGGACGGAGGCGTCGAACTCGGGGGCGGGCAGTGCCACCACGGTGCCGATGCCGAGGGCGCGGATGACGTCGTCCAGGTCGCCGACGTTGCCGAGGAGCGGCAGCCCGAGCCGGCGCACGGCCGCCGCGTTCTCCGGGTCGCTCAGGCAGACGCCGGCGGCCCTCAACTCCTGCACACCGCTGCGTCTGAGCACCGTGACCAGGTCCACGATGCCCTGCGCCGGGCCGACCAGGAGGGTCGCGCTGCGGTCGCGGTCGCGGGCCCAGCGCCGGTGCAGGCGACGGCGCAGCGTGTAGCGGACCGGCAGGGCGATCGCGGCGGCGGGCACCGCGGCCATGGTCATGTCATGGAGAAGTCCCTGGTCACGGGTGCCCAGCCAGTACGCGGCCGCGGCCAGGGCGGGCAGCGCGACGGCGCCGCGGAGTACCCGTCGGTACTCCTCGCTGCCCAGCCCCAGATGGCTGCGGTCGTAGGAGCGGTGGACGAGCATGACCACGATCCACGCCGGGGGCAGCACGAGCGCCACCGCCCAGCGGCCGTAGGCCGCGTGGATCAGGAAGGCCGCGGCAGCGGCCGCGAGGCCGTCCGCGACCAGCAGGACGATCCGGTACTTCTGTTCCCAACGTCTTCGGCGAGCTTGTGGAGTTCGGTGTTCCACAACCACTCGCTCATGCGTGACCTCAATGGTCATGCTCCCCCCACCACATGCGCGGCTACCCTGACCGAAGTGCCCCTCACACAGCGGCACCGGAAAGCGTGGGAGCGTCAGCGGTTCCCCAACCGCCTCATGCCCCCAGCATGCTGGTTACTGGATGTTGCAAATCCGTTCACGAAGCCGAACCGTGACATGCAGTCAAGGACAAGTTCCCCACCCAAACCGGTCCGGCGGCACTCAATCTAGACCACGCGGCGCACTCGCGGGAACAGTTGGACGAAACACATGTCGCAATAGTGACACCGACGCCATACTGCCCACGTGACCAGCATCGTGATCCCGGCCCACAACGAGGCACGCGTCGTCGGCCGACTCCTCGATTCGCTTTTGGCCGATTCCGATCAGGACGAGACGGACATCGTCGTGGTGTGCAACGGTTGCACCGACGACACCGCCCGGATCGCGGCCGAACGCGGTCCGCGCGTGCGGGTCGTGGAGATCCCCGTCCCCTCCAAGCACCTGGCACTGCGGACGGGCGACGACCACGCGCGCGGCTTCCCGCGTCTCTACGTGGACGCCGACGTCGTGATCACGAGCGCGGACGTACGGGCGCTGACCGCGCCCCTGGACGACGACACCTCAGGCGTCCTCGCCACCGCCCCGGCGCGGCGGATCCCGCTGGCCGGCTGCGCCTGGCGGGTGCGCGCGTACTACGCGGTGTGGCAGCGACTGCCCGCCGTGCGCGCGGGCCTGTTCGGGCGTGGTGTCATCGCGGTCTCCAAGGCCGGGCAGGCCCGGGTCGCCGCGCTGCCGCCGCTGATGGCGGACGACCTGGCCGCCTCCCTGGCGTTCGAGCCGCACGAGCGGCTCGTGGTGGACACGGCCCAGGTGGTGGTGCATCCGCCCCGTACCTGGCCCGATCTGATCCGGCGGCGGGTGCGGGCGGCGGTGTCCACGGCGCAGGTCGAACAGCACCGGCCACCGCAGGAGGCCTCGGCCCGCACCAGCAAGGCGGACCTGATCGCCGTGGTGCGTGAGGAGCCGAGGCTGTTCCCGGCTGTCGCGGTCTTCGTCGCGGCGGCGGTCGTCGCCCGGCGGCGGGCCGAAAAGGCCATCCGCTCCCAGGACTTCGGCACCTGGCTGCGGGACGAGAGCAGCAGGCAGAACTGATCCACCGCGCACCTGGAGTCCCTGACCATGTACCTCACCGACCGCTCCACGCCTGCGAAGCAGGACGCGGAGCAGCGCCGAAGACGCGGCACCGGGCCCAAGGTCGCCCCGGTCGTGCTCGTGCTCGGCACGGTCAGCCTGATCACCGACGTCTCCTCGGAGATGGTCACCGCGGTCCTGCCGCTCTACCTGGTCAGCACGCTCGGCTTCAGTCCGCTGGGGTTCGGCACCCTCGACGGCGTCTACAACGGCGTCAGCGCGCTGGTCCAGCTCACCGGGGGCCACCTCGCCGACCGGGTGCGCAACCACAAGCTGCTCGCCGGACTCGGCTACGGACTGTCCGCGCTGTGCAAGCCGCTGCTCCTGCTCGCGAGCGGCGTCGGCGCGCTCGGCACGGTCCTGGCGCTGGAGCGGACCGGCAAGGGCCTGCGCACCGCCCCGCGCGACGCGATGATCTCCCTGTCCACGCCGGCCGACCGCCAGGGCCGCGCCTTCGGCGTGCACCGCGCGATGGACACCACCGGTGCGATGCTCGGCCCGCTCGCGGCCTTCCTCATCCTGCGCGCGGCGGTCGACGGCTACGACGCGGTGTTCGGCGTGAGCGCGTGCGTGGCCGTCCTCGGGGTGCTGGTCCTGGTGCTGTTCGTGCCGGGGAGGGGACAGGGTGCGCAGGCGGCCGGCAAGGAAACGCCGGGCGGCAAGCCCCCCGTCCGTCTCCGTGAAGCCCTCGCGCTGCTGCGGCTGCCCCGGTTGCGCGCGCTCGCCGGGTGTGCGGCGCTGCTCGGACTGACGACCGTCAGCGACGCCTTCGTCTACCTGCTCCTGCAGCGGCGCGCGGGCATCGCCGAACAGTGGTTCCCGCTGCTGCCGCTGGGCACCGCCGCGGTGTTCCTGCTGCTGGCCGTGCCCGTCGGCACCCTGGCCGACCGGGTCGGGCGGCGCACGGTGTTCCTCGGCGGGCACGCGGCGCTGCTCACCGCCTACGCCCTCCTGCTGTGGGCCCCGGCCACGCCGGCCCTGCCCTTCCTCGTCCTCGCCCTGCACGGCACGTTCTACGCGGCCACCGACGGCGTGCTCCCGGCCGCCCTCGCCGACATCGTGCCCGAGCAGCTGCGCGCCAGCGGCCTGGCCATCGTCGGCACCAGCCAGGCGCTGGCCCGCTTCTGCTGCTCGCTCGCCTTCGGCGCCGCCTGGACGGTGTGGGGCGACGGCCCGGCACTGGCCGGATCGGCGGTCGGCCTGCTGTGCTGCGCGTCCGTCGCCGGCCTGGTGCTGCGACCGGCCGGCGCCACCCGATGACCACCACACCCCAAGGATCCGCATGACACCGCTCCACCGCCGCCTGCTCGTCCTCGTCGCGGCGGTCCTGGTCCTCGCGGGCGTGGGAACCGGCGTCGTCCTGCACGCCGCCGCCCGCGCCGACCGGGCCGACCGGCCGCAGTCGGGCGGCCCCGCCGTCAGCGCGGGCAAACTGACGCTCGACCAGAAGAAGCGCCTGCTGTTCGTCAACGCGGCCGCCGGCCCGCACCGCACCGCCGTCGCCTCGGTCGCCTCCGCCGACCCCGGGGGCGGGCGGCTCGCCTCACACCTCAAGTGCGCGCGCTTCTACGCCGCCGCCGGCACCGGCATCTGTCTCCAGTCCAACCCCGGCGTCCTCAAGCAGAGCAACCGCGCCCTGCTCCTGGACGCCGGCCTGCGCACCCGGCGCACCTTCCCGCTGGCGGGGACGCCCAGCCGGGCCCGGGTCTCCCCCAGCGGCCGGTTCGTCGCCTGGACGGTCTTCGTCTCGGGCGAGTCGTATTCCTCCGCGTTCTTCTCCACCCGGACCTCGGTCCTCGACACCCGCACCATGCAGCTGACGCCCAGCCTGGAGACCTTCTCCGTGGTCAAGGACGGCAAGCCCTACCGCGCCTCGGACATCAACTTCTGGGGCGTCACCTTCGCCTCCGACGACGACACCTTTTACGCCACCCTCAACACCGGCGGCAAAACACACCTGGTACGGGGCTCGCTCTCCCGCCGTACGGTCACCACCGTGGCCGAGAACGTGGAGTGCCCCTCCCTCTCCCCCGACGGAACCCGGGTCGCCTTCAAGAAGCGTGTGCTGTCCCGGACCGACCTGTGGCACGAGTACGTCCTCGATCTGCGCACCCTGCGCGAGACCCCGCTCGCCGAGCGGCACAGCGTCGACGACCAGGCCACCTGGCTCGACGACCACACCGTCGCCTACGCGCTGCCCGCCGACGGCCAGGTCGGCAGCACCGACCTGTGGTCCGTGTCCGCCGACGGGACGGGCACCCCGCACCTGCTGATCCCGGGCGCCTCGTCGCCGGCGCCTCTGTAGGGCGGACGGGAAACCGTGGGTCAGTCGACCCGGACGATCTTCCAGAGCTGGTCGTCCACACCGACGTCGTTCCACCGGATGACGCAGGCGCCGTTGGCGGTTGAGGACTGTGCGACGCCCGCCACCAGGCCGCCGCCCACGTCGACCAGCTTGTAGTAGCCACCCGCCGCGGCGGTCAACGTCCGTCTCTGGGAGTTGGCGCCGGACGCCGTGTTCTGGTCGACGGCCGCGCCGGCCGCGGCGGAGGAACCGGTGACGTCGAGCTTCAGGCCGCTGTGGACGTTCTGGAGCGTCCACGCGCCGCCGCTCTGGGACTGGAAGGTCCACAACTGGCAGTCGCAGGCGGTGTTCTGCCACTGGTCGGCCGCCGTGCCGGCGGTGGTGGACGCGTCGGGGATCTCGAGGTACTTGCCGCTGTTCTTGTTCACCAGCACGTACTGGCCGGTGCCGAGCGGCGGCAGCGCGGTCTGGGTGAGGCTCCAGCGCTGACAGGCACAGCCGGTGGGGTCCCACTGCCCGGCCACCGTGCCCACGGTGGTGGAACCGCCCGGGATCCGCCTGGGCGGTTACCCGGGGGCCTTCCGGGGACGTCCTCGGCGTGCGCACCGACGAGCTCTTCCCGCTGCTGCCCGGCGAGACGCTGCCCCTGACCGGTGCGGTCCCCGCCGGCGCCACCGCCACCCTGTGGTCGGAGCGCGTCCGGCCGGCGGGCGCCGAGGCGGTCGCCTCCTACGGCGACGGACCGCTGAAGGGCGTCCCGGCCGTCACCCGGCACACCCCCGGCGACGGAACCGCCTGGTACCTGGCGACCCGCCCCGGCCCCGAGACCCTCGGCGCCCTGCTGACCCGCGTCTGCGCCGAGGCCGACTACCTCTTCCTGATCGACCACGGCGGCGACGGCGCCGAAGTCCCCGCCGGCCCACACGAAAAGGGGCTTCACGAGCGCATCGCCCGTGAAGCCCCTTCACACCGTCGGGACGACAGGATTTGAACCTGCGACCCCTTGACCCCCAGTCAAGTGCGCTACCAAGCTGCGCCACGTCCCGGTGCCTCCCGCGCGGTGGACCGCGCGATCACGCAGGCCAACCCTACCGTACGTGTGGTCGGTGCCGGTGCAGGGGGCCGACCGACAGCCCGCGTTCCTCGCAGGTGTCGAGGATCCGGGGCAGCGCGCCGAGGGCGGAGCGCCAGGCGCCGGGCGCCGAGGTGCAGTCGGAGTCGTGCAGCAGGATCGTGCCGCCGCCGCGCAGGTCGCGGACGACCGTGCGGTGGACGGACTGAGGGGTGGCACGGGCGGTCCAGTCCTCGCCCCAGCACGTCCACAGCACCGGGGTGAGGCCGAGGCGCCGGGCCGCGAGGTGGGCGGCGGTGGACATCACGCCGTACGGCGGCCGGAAGAGCCTCGGGGGGTGCCCGGTGAGGGCGCCGACGGTGTCCCGGGCGCGGGCGAGATCGTCGTAGGTGGCGCGGGGGCCACGCAGCAGCAGGGGGCGGTGCAGCCAGCCGTGGATGGCGATCTCGTGCCCGGCCCCGGCGATCTCGCGGACCAGGTCCGGGGAGCGGCGGGCCTGACTGCCGAGGAGGAAGAACGTGGCCTTCAGCCGCCGCTCCTCCAGGGCCCGGAGGAAGAACGGGGTGGACAGGGGGTCCGGTCCGTCGTCGAAGGTCAGGGCGACGTGGTCGGCGCGGCCGCGGCCGGACAGGCGGGGCATGGTCCGGTTGCGCAGCGGGCCGAAGGTGGAGACGACGGGGGCCGCGTGGGCGGCGGCGAGGACGGGGAGGGCGACCTTGGCGGTCGTCCGCAGCAGGCGGGCGGCGGTCATGAGTGGTGCTCCGCGGTGGGCTTGCCGGCGTGCGGCGGATCGTCGGGGTCGAGGCTGTGGCCTATGGCGTGCATGAGGCCCGTCGGGCTGCCGGTTGTGGCGACCGCGCTGCCGACGGCGCCCACCCAGACCGCGCACGCCACGGCCGCGGTGGCGGCGAGGCCGCGCAGGGCCGAGTGAGGCCGCCGGGTCACCCGCACGGGCGGACGGAACGGGGGGAGATCTCCGAAGGCCCGCGCTATCTCGTCCGCGGGGCCCTGGCCCTCGGGCGCGAACAGGGCGAAGGCGGCCTCGCGTTGGAGCAGGCCGCGCGGTCCGTCGATCACGTCGTACAGGACGTCCTTGAGGTCGGACGGGTCCCGTATCCAGGCGGCCACGCCGGCCTGGTCGAGCGCGTCGGAGTTGGTCAGCCCGTGGCCCGGTATGCAGCGGTAGGTGACGACGGGCAGGCCGGCGGCGAAGGCCTCGAGGGAGGTCAGTCCGCCGGCGTTCTGGACGAGGACGTCGGCGGCCCGCATCAGGCCGGGCATGTCGTCCACCCAGCCGTAGGTGTGCTCGATGCCGTCGGCGCGCAACTGCTCGGCCAGGCCCTCGTTGCGTCCGCAGACGACGACCGGTACGGCCGCGCCGCACTCGCGCAGTTCCGCGGCCACCTGCCGGACCGGTCCCACGCCCCAGGAGCCGGCCACCAGCAGGGCCAGCGCGGCGTTCTCCGGCAGCCCGAACCGGGCGCGCGCGGCGCTGCGTTCGGCCGCGCGGGCGGGACGGAAGCGAGGGTCGGCGACCGGCCCGGCCACCCTGACGTCCTGCGCGCCGAGCGCCCGGGCCTGCGCGGCGGGCACGGCATGCGCGGCGAGGTGGACGTCCACGCCGTCGGCCACCCACAGGGGGTGCACCGAGAAGTCGGTGAGGTAGGTGAACACCGGCACGTCCAGACGGCCGTTCAGCCGCAGCCTGCCCAGGACCCGGCTGGCGCCCGGGTAGGTGGAGACGACGGCGCCGGTGTCGGCGGGCAGGGCGCGGAGCATACGGTCCTCGGCGCTGCGCAGCAGGGCACGGGCGAGCGGGCCGCCACCACCGGCGCGTTCGGTGCTGTTGTAGACCCGCTGGTAGATCCAGGGCGCCCGGACGAGCATGCGGTGGTAGCCGTCCCGTACGGCGCGGCCGACCCGGGCGGGCAGCAGGTCGAGCAGGTCGCGGCGGTCGACGGCGATGCCGGCCGCGACCAGTCGGCGTTCCAGTTCGCGCGCCGCGCCGTCGTGGCCGGCTCCGATGCTCGCCGAGACGATCACGACGCGCTCGGCCGGTACCGCGCGACGGGGCGTGGACGCCGGCCTGGGGGCCAGGGCGGCGACCGCCAGGGCACGCAGATGCGCCGTACTTCCGAGGTGGGGCATGGGCTGGTTCCTCCGCGGATGGAGTGAGGCGGCGAAACTCTACAACATGTAGTAGGTAAGCTCGTACAACATGTAGGAGATGCCCCCCCGCCCACCACTCACGGCCGCCCGGACACGTTCTACATGCCGTAGTAGCCCGGCGGGTAGGCTGTCAGGTCGAGCAACGAAGGACGGTGAGGTGAACGGTGCGCGACCGCGAGGGCGAGGCATCGGGCAGGCGGGCCCGCGGTGAGCTGGAGAGCGGCGTGCTGGCCACGCTGTGGGCGGCCGACGCACCGCTGACCGCCCGGCAGGTCCTGGACCGGCTGCCCGGCGAGCTCGCCTACACCACCGTGCTGACGATCCTGACGCGGCTGCACGACAAGGGCATGCTCCTGCGGCACCGCGCGGGCCGCGGCTACGCCTACACGCCCGCCAGGGACGAGGCCTCCCACACCGCCGAGCAGATGCACGCACTGCTGGAACACGGTTCGGACCGGGAGGCGGTGCTCAGCCGCTTCGTGTCCGAACTGTCGCGGGAGGACGAGGAGTTGCTGCACCGGCTGCTCGCGGAGAGCGAGGCCGGCAACGCCCCGGGGACGCGCGGGGGGCACGACGACGAACCCGGCCCGGGTCTCGGCTCGGCATCCTCGGCCGGGGGACCGTGATCCTGTGCGGATCAGCGTCTACGTCCCTCTCCTGGTCACCGTGGTCCTCGCGGTGCTCGCCCCGCGTCCGGCCCGCCGGCTGGCGCCGCGCCCGGCCGCGTGGGCGCTGGCGTGCGGTGCGCTGGTGACGGCCGTGGGCTGGCTGGGCTCGCTGGCCCTGCTGGCGTTCTCCGGCTTCGCCCGGATCCCCGAGGTGGCACAGGAGGGCCGGTGGTCGGTCGCGGCCCTGCGGGCCGACGACCCGGTGTACCTCACCGTCGCGGCGGCCGCCACACTGGCCCTGGCCGGTTCCGTCACCGGCCTCGCGGTCGCCGCCGTCCGGCAGGTGCGGCACCTGCGGTGGGCCCGGCGGGAGTGCCGCCGGCTGTCCGGGCACACCGAACTGGCCGTCCTGGACGACTCGTCGCCGACCGCCTTCGCACTGCCCGGCGCGCCCGGGCGGATCGTGGTGTCCCGGGGCATGCTGCGCTGTCTCGGCGACGCCGAGCGGGAGGCGCTGCTCGCCCACGAGCGGGCGCACCTGCGCGGCAGGCACCACCTGTTCCAGACCCTGTGGCGGCTCACCGCCGCCGTCAGCCCCCTGCTGCGCCCGCTGGCGGACACGGGCGGCTTCATCCTGGAGCGGTGGGCCGACGAGGAGGCCGCGGCCCAGGTCGGCGACCGCCGCATCGTGGCCCGCTCGCTGGGCCGCGCGGCCCTCGCCACCGCCGCCCATCCGGCCCGCACGGCCCAACTGGCGGCGGCGGGCGGCGCGGTGCCGCAGCGGGTACGGGCCCTGCTCGCCCCCCCTCCGCCGCGGCGGGCGCTGCCGTTCGTGGGGGGCGCTCTGCTGCTGGTGCTGTGCTGTACGAGCCTCGCCAACGCGGCGTCCGACAGCGAGGAGATGATCGAGAGCGCACAGCGGGCCGCGTGCCTCGCCGCGTCGGGGAGCGGGCCGACACCGTCGGCCGCGCGCCGGCATGACGCGTGCTGCGAGCACGGTGCGTCCCACGACCCGCGGCCCCACGACGACAGCGGCTGCGGACGGCTCACGCCCTGCCGCGCCCAGGAGCCTCAGCCGCGCGGCTGACGCCCCTCCGTCAGAGCGCCGCCGCCTCGGCGATGACCGCGGCGACCCGATCGGGCTGCTGGACGAGTACCAGGTGACCCGCGCCGGGCACGGTGACCATCCGGACGTGCGGACAGGACTCCAGGTCCCGCCGCTCGTCGTCGGTCAGGCCGATCTCGTCGTGGTCACCGCGGACCACCCAGGCCGGGACGCCGGCCGCGCGCAGCCGTGGGACCAACGTCGGGTACCGGTCCAGGTATTCGTAGTAGCGCCGTACGATGCGGCGGCAGACGTCGGGATCATTGGCGGCCATGTCCGCGGCCAGCACCCCGGCCCGGTGCGCGGGCATTTCGCGTTTCATCATCTTGGGCACCAGTTTGATCATGCCGCTCCAGCACAGGTGCCCGAGCCCCGGCACCCGGCCCAGCGCGTTCAGCACCGCGAGGGCCGTCGACTCGTCCCCGTGCGAGAAGCTCGGCGACAGCAGGACCAGGGGCCCCTTGAACAGACCCGCGGCGGCCATCTCGATCGCCACGTTCGCCCCCAGACTGTGCCCCACCACCACATCGCAGCCGGTGTCGGCGGCGAAGCGCGCCATCAGCTCCGCGTAGTGCTCCATGCGCACGTCCTCGGGCGCCGGCGTCCTGGCGTACCCCGGCTGCGTCACCGCGACCAGCCCCAGCCCGGCGAGGGCGGGATCGGCCATCACATCGGCGTAGAACTCGGTCGAGCACATCCCGCCCGGGATCATCAGCACCCGCCGCGAGGCGTCGACGGGCCCCGCACGCCGGACATCCCATCGCTCACTCATACCCCGAGCGTGCCTCCATCAGGGGCCACCCGCATCCGGCTCCCGGGCAGCGCCTGAACAACCGACCAGAAGTCACTTGCTTAACTCAATCAATCCCAGTTATGCTTGCGTAAGTCAAGCAATAAACCCGTGCCCGGAGGCCCTGCCATGTCCGACGCCCTGACCCGATCCGCCGGCGCGGGGACCACCTCCTCGCCGAAGCCCAACGCCGTGGTGGCGGTCCTGGCCCTGGCCGGCGTCGTCGTCTCGCTGATGCAGACCCTGGTCATCCCGATCGTCCCGGAGCTGCCCACCCTGCTGCACGCCTCGGCGTCCAACACCGCCTGGGCCGTCACCGCCACCCTGCTGGCGGCCGCCGTGGCCACACCCGTCGTCGGCCGGCTCGGCGACATGATCGGCAAGCGGCGGATGCTGCTCGTCAGCATCGTGCTGCTGGTCTCCGGCTCGGTGGTCTGCGCCCTCGCCGACTCCCTGGTTTCGATGATCGTCGGCCGTACCCTGCAGGGCCTCGCCGCGGCCGTGGTGCCGCTCGGCATCAGCATCATGCGTGACGCCCTGCCCGCCGACCGGCTGGCCGGTTCCACCGCCCTGATGAGCGCCTCGCTGGGCGTGGGCGGTGCGCTGGGCCTGCCCGCCGCCGCGTTCATCGCCGACAAGTGGGACTGGCACATCCTGTTCTGGACCTCGGCCGCGCTCGGCGCCGTCGCCCTGGTGCTGGTGCTGCTGATCGTGCCCGAGTCCAAGGTCCGTACCGGCGGCCGCTTCGACCTGGTCGGCTCGCTCGGACTGTCCGCCGGACTGGTCTCCCTGCTGCTGACCGTCTCCAAGGGCGGTGACTGGGGCTGGATCTCCGCCACCACGCTGGGCCTGGGTGCCGCGGCCGTGGTGATCCTGGCCGGCTGGGGCTTCTACGAGCTGAAGACCAAGCACCCGCTGGTCGACCTGCGCACCACCGCCAAGCCCCAGGTGTTCTTCACCAACCTCGCCTCCGTCGCCCTCGGCTTCTCGATGTTCGCGATGTCCCTGGTCGTGCCGCAGCTGCTGCAGCTGCCCACCCGCACGGGCTACGGTCTCGGCAAGTCCATGCTGACGGTCGGCCTGGTGCTCGCCCCGCAGGGCCTGGTCATGATGGTCATGTCCGCGGCCTCCGCGGCCGTCACCAAGGCCAAGGGCCCCAAGGTCACCCTGATGATCGGCGCCCTGATCGTCGCCACCGGCTACAGCCTGAACATCGTGCTGATGAGCCAGGTCTGGCACCTGATCCTGGTCTCCTGTGTCATCGGCGCCGGCGTCGGCTTCACCTACGGCGCCCTGCCCGCCCTGATCATGGGCGCGGTCGACCCGTCCCAGACGGGTGCCGCCAACAGCCTCAACACCCTGATGCGCTCCCTGGGCACCAGTTTCGCCGGCGCCCTGGCCGGGGTGATCCTGGCCCGGATGACGACCGACTTCGGCGGTCACGCCCTCCCGTCGGAGAACGGCTTCAAGGTCGTCATGGCGATCGGCGCCGGGGCCGCCCTGCTCGCCTTCCTCGTCGCCACGTTCATCCCGCGCCGGCAGACCCCGGCGTCCGCCGCGCCCGCGGCGGACGAGCAGACCGAGGCGGTGGCCGCCCAGGCCTGACCTCCCGCGAGAACCCCCGCAACGCCCGCGCCGCGGGGGTCAGCCGAACCAGACGACCAGGCGTACGCCCTCGTCGCCGTACTCGGCCGCGAGGGTCCGCATGGCGCTCCACACCTGTGCCCAGCACCCCTTGTTCGGCGGGGCGAGCATCCGGGCCGTGAGGACCACGGGCAGGTACACCGCGCCGTCCATCTGTACCCGGCCGCCGGGCGGCCACTCGGACGGGGCGAGCAGCAGGCTCCCGCCGAAGGTGGCGGCAGCAGCCTCCCGCAGTCCGGGAGTCACCCGTACGACGTCCTCGCCGTCCGGCCCCCGTCTGAGCGCCCGGTTCCAGGCGGCCCGGGCCGCCAGGGGCGCGTCCCAGTCCACGGTGCGGGCCTCGGCCCACGTGGCGTACGTGTGGCTGTGCTGGTAGTCGCCGACCGCCGCCTCCCGTACCTCTTCCGAGACGTCGTAGGGCAGTCCCCGCTCCGCGAAGAGCGGGCGTTCCACGTCGCCCGTCCCGCGCACGCCGAAGAGGCACTCCCAGGCGTCGTAGTCCCGTGGCGGCCTGAGGTCCAGCAGATCGGCCTCGATCTGCCAGTGCCCGTCGGCCGACCTGCTCTCGATGGCGCCGTCGATGTCCGTCCCCACGGGGAACGACCCTACAGCCGAAGGGCGGGGGTCACTTGATGATCGCGTTGGCCACGACGACCACCACACCGAGCAACGCGTCCATCAGGCCGATCCGCACGCCGGCCGGCCACGAGCGGCGCGACTGGCGGGCGGTGACCAGACCCAGCGTGAACAGCAGCACGATGTTGAGGGCGAACGCCGGGTACTCCACGCCCTTCGACGGCCACCAGCCCCACCCCGCCCCCGCGAGCAGCAGCACCGTCGGAAGCGCCGCCGTGACCAGGGGCCACTCGTCGGCGAGGGTGCGCAGGGCGTCAAAGCGGCGGTGCGGTTCGCGCTCGGCGATGAAGTGGGCGTAGCTGTGCGCGAGCGCGGAGGCCAGCGCGGTCACCAGCAGCCACAGGGCGTCGTAGCGGCGGCTGGCGCGGGAGGCGTGGCCGTACTGGGAGAGGGCCGCGACCATGGAGCACGCCAGGACGGAGCCGTAGACGCCGCCGAACAGGACGGACTCGCGGGTGCCGTGCCGGTGCGGCCCGGGGGCGGTCATCGTGGTCTGCGCCATGCCTTCCACGGTCACCCGCCGCCTCGCGGCCCGCCAGTCGCGAACGAGTTGGTGCACACGGCACGCACCATCAGTCGGCGAGCATCCGTACGCCGTTGACAAGGGCGTTCACGACGTGCTGCGGGGGCGTGTCGGGGAGCCGAGGGTCCCAGCCACCCGAGCGGACGGTCCGGGCGGCGAGCGGGAGTTCGACCTGGACGCCGCCCCGGCGGGTCAGGTTCACCGGGTTCCTGGCGTGCAGCCCGCGCAGGGCGAGCGGGATCTCCTCGAGGTCGGTGACCGGATCGAACTCCGGCCGCAGGGCGCCCAGGTGCGAGGCGAGCAGGTGTGCCGCCGGCCGGTTGCCGCCGCCGAGGAAGACGGAGCGGGGTGTCGCCGGACGCCGGTGGCCGTGCAGGGAGACCGTCACCGCGACCCGGGCCAGGAAGGTCCGCAGGAGCGCGCAGTGCTCCACCGCCATGCGCGGCGAGGGGATGTGCACGGGCTTCCGCGTGCCCGGCTGCGTGAAGACCAGGCTGGTCGCGCCGCAGCGTCCCGCCACGGACCGCGCGAGTTCGGCCGTGCCACCTTCGTTGCTGCCGTGCAGGGCCAGCAGGCCGATCTCGCCGCCCAGCGTGAGCGTGGCGAGCAGCCGGACCCCCTCGATCTCCACCCGCTCGGTTCTCGTCGTCACGCGCCGGTCCTCAACTCGTCGCCTGCGGGGGCATGTTGTACGGGGTGACGACCTGGATCGCGGACGGCAGGCTGGGGCCCGCGGGCGGCAGGGCGCCGTGCGCCCGCATGACGATGTGGCAGGCCTCGCGCATGTCCTGGCGCAGGTCGTGGTGGAGGACGGCGGAGAGGCGATGCTCGCGCAGCAGGCGGGTGTTGTCGTGGTCGAGGTCGTGGGCGACGAACACCGCGCACTCGCGGCCCAGGTCCTCGAAGGCGCGCAGGGTGGCGATGTTGCCGCCGCCGATGGAGTACACGGCCCGGATCTCCGGGTCGCGCTCCAGGGCGGCGCGGACCAGGTCGTACTGCGTGGCGTCCAGGCCCTGGCCCTCGGCGATCTCGACCAGCGTGCGGTCGGGGTGACGGGTGCGCATGGCGCTGCGGAAGCCCATCTCGCGCTCCTCCTCGTTGCGGAAGAAGCCGCTGCTGAGGCTGGTGAGCACGTTGCCGGGCCGGTCGCCGAGCCACTGGCCCATCAGGTACGCGGCGGTCGCGCCGGCCGCCCGGTTGTCGCTGCCGACATAGCCGAGGCGGGCGGTGGCCGGCAGGTCGGTCACCAGGGTGACGACGGGGATGCCGGCCTCGGCGAGACGGCCGACGGCGGCCGTGACCTCGGGGACGTCCGGGGCCTTGAGGATGACGCCCTGCGAGCCGCGCCGGGCGACGCGGTCCAGGATGCGCGTCAGCTCGTCCACCGGGCCGGTCTCCCGGAAGTGGAAGCGCGAGCGGACCACCGCCGGGTGCAGGGACGGCAGCTCGGCCTCCAGCGCGGCCCGCACGGCCGTGGAGAAGCGCTCGGGCGCCTGCATCACTATGTCGATCATGAAGGTGCGGCCCAGCAGCCGGACCTGGGTGCGCTGCCGGTCCAGGTCGGCGATGGCCTGCTGGACCTCCCGCGCGGTGGACTCGCGCACCCCGCCCCTGCCGTTGAGGACGCGGTCGACGGTGGCCTCGCTCAGGCCCGCCTGACGTGCGATCTCGCGGATCGGGAAGGGATGGCCCATGCGGTGGCTCCTCGGCGCCTTGAGGGGTTTTTGATGGCCGCCTGCCGGTTGTTCGACGGGTTTGTACTGACAAGAATGGCAGCGCTGAGTCGCCCCTGTCACCGAGAGGACGCAGATGTCCTTCACCGCCGTACACCGCCGTGCCTGGCTGTCCGAGCAGGACTGCGATCTCGACTCCTTCCGCGCCCTCGTCGAGCGGACCACCGACCTCGCCGGCTACCCGCACGCCTCCTCGATAGAGCGCAACGTCCTGGTGTACGACGCAGAGCTGGTCCGCGCGGGCGAGCGGCGCCGTGACCTCCAGGAGGAGCTGGTCCGGGCGCTCACCGACGGCCCCGGCGTGGTGGTCTTCCGGGGCGCGTTCGCCGACCTGGCAGTGGTGGACCGGCTGACCGAGGTCTTCGAGGCGCTGATCCGCGAGCAGTACGCGGCGGGCGCGACGGCCGGCGACCACTTCGCCGCGCCCGGCGCGAACGAGCGGGTGTGGAACGCGCTGGAGAAGGCGGCCCTCTACGACCCGGCGGCGTTCGCCGACTACTACGCCAACCCCGTCCTCGCCCTGGTGTCCGAGGCCTGGCTGGGCCCCGGCTACCAGGTGACCTCGCAGGTCAACGTGGTCAACCCGGGCGGGCTCGCGCAGACCGCGCACCGCGACTACCACCTCGGCTTCCTCTCGGACGAGAGGGCGGCGGCCTATCCGGCGCACGTGCACCGCCTCTCCACGGTGCTGACCCTGCAGGGCGCGGTCGCGCACTGCGACATGCCGGTGGAGTCGGGGCCGACGCTGTACCTGCCGTTCTCGCAGGCGTTCGAGCCGGGCTATCTGGCCTGGCGGCGGCCGGAGTTCCAGGCGTACTTCCACGAGCACCACGTCCAGTCGCCGCTCGCCAAGGGCGACGCCGCCTTCTTCAACCCGGCCCTCTTCCACGCCGCCGGCACCAACCGCACCACCGCCGTGCGGCGCATCGCCAACCTGCTGCAGGTGTCCTCGGCCTTCGGGCGGGCGATGGAGACCGTGGACCGGGAGGCGGTGGCGAACGCGGTCTACCCGGTGCTTCTGCACCGCAAGGCGGACGGCGCGGACGCGGCCTGGCTGGAGAACGTCGTCGCCGCGAGCGCCGAGGGCTACCCCTTCCCCACCAACCTCGACAGCGACCCGCCGGTGGAGGGTCTGGCCCCGCCCTCGCAGGCGGACGTCGTACGCCAGGCGCTGAGCCTGGGCTGGAGCCCGCGGACCCTGCGGGACGCGCTGCGGGCAGGCGCCGAGCGGCGCACGAGCTGAAGGGACACAGGCCGGTCATGGGACTTCTCGAGGAGAAGGTCGTCCTCGTCAACGGCGGCAGCCAGGGGGTCGGCGCCGCCATCGCGCGGGCGGCCGTGCGGGAGGGCGCGGTCGTGGCCGTCACCGGGCGGCGGGCGGAACCCGGTGAGGCGCTGGTGGCCGAGCTGACGGCCGCCGGCGGCAAGGCGATGTTCGTCCGTGCCGACCTCGCCGACGCCGAGCAGGCGAAGTCCGCCGTGGGCGACGTCGTCGCCGCGTACGGGCGGATCGACTGCCTGGTCAACTCGGCGGGGCTCACCTCCCGGGGGACGCTCCTGGACACCACCCCGGAGCTGTTCGACCAGCACATCGCGATCAACCTGAAGGCGCCGTTCTTCGCCATGCAGGCCGCCGTCGCGGACATGGTGGCGCGCAAGGCGCCCGGCACGGTCGTCAACATCATCACGTCCTCGGCGCACGGCGGGCAGCCCTTCCTCGCCCCCTACGTCGCCGCGAAGGCCGGTCTGATCGGCCTGACCCGCAACGCCGCGCACGCCCATCGCTGGGACCGGGTCCGCATCAACGGCCTGAACATCGGCTGGACGTCCACCGAGGGCGAGGACGCCACGCAGAAGGCCTTCCACGGCGCCGGCGACGACTGGCGGGAGGAGGCCGCGGCCAGGCTGCCGATGGGCAAGCTGGGCCAGCCGGACGAGATCGCCGACTTCGTGGTGTTCCTGCTGTCGGAGCGCTCCGGCGTCGTCACGGGTTCGGTGATCGACTGGGACCAGAACGTCCTCGGCGGCCTCGACTGACCCACCACCGCACTCTCTCCCCTCCGCTCGTCTGAAACACCCGTCAAGGAGCTGCATCCCCATGCGTATCGGCATTCTCGGCCTCGGCCGCATCGGCGCCTTCCACGCCGAGACCCTCTCCGGACTCGACGTGGTCGAGTCGCTCGTCCTCACCGACCCGTTCGCGGACGCCGCCAAGTCGGCCGCGGAGCGGTTCGGCGGCGAGGTGGTGGACTCGCCCGAGGCCCTGCTGGCCGCCGGCGTGGACGGCATCGTGGTCGCGGCCGCGACCGACGCCCACCCCGGGCTGATCCTGGCCGGCGTCGAGGCAGGCGTCCCCGTCTTCTGTGAGAAGCCCGTCGCGAAGACCATGGCGGAGGGCGTACGGATGCTCAAGGCGGTCGAGGGCACGGACGTGCCGATCCAGATCGGCTACAACCGCCGCTTCGACGCCGGTTTCGTCGCCGCCCGCGCGGCCGTGCAGGGCGGCGAGCTGGGCAAGCTGCACACCGTGCGGTCGACCACGCTGGACCCGGCGCCGCCGCCGGCCGCCTACATCGCCGCCTCCGGCGGCATCTTCCGGGACTGCTCGGTGCACGACTTCGACATCATCCGCTGGGTGACCGGCCGCGAGGTCGTCGAGGTGTACGCCGTCGGCGGCAACCGGGGTGCGGAGTACATCAAGGACGCGGGCGACGCCGACACCACCGGCGCGATCCTCACCCTGGACGACGGCACCATCGCGGTGGTGTCCAACTCCCGCCACAACGCCCGGGGTTACGACGTCCGGATGGAGATCCACGGCTTTACGGACTCCATCGCGGTGGGCCTGGAGGACAAGCTGCCGCTGCGTTCGGTCGAGCCCGGTGTCACCTTCCCGGCGGGTACCCCGCACGACTTCTTCATGGACCGCTTCACCGAGGCCTACCGCGCCGAACTCACCGCGTTCACCGAGGTCGTCGCCGGTGCCCGGCCCTCGCCCTGCACGGTCGCCGACGCGCTGGAGGCGGGCTGGATCGCCGACGCCTGCACGCTGTCGCTGCAGGAGCACCGGCCGGTGACGGTCGCGGAGGTGCGCACCGCCTGACGGGCGCCGGCCCGGTGTCGGTGTTCCGGGTGCCGCCCCCTCTCAGGCATCCGGAACACCATCACGTCTCTCCACGTATGACCCAGGGACGGATCACGTCCCGCCTACCGAGGAGCGACGACCATGAACGCCGGCCAGGAGCCGATGTCCCCGCCGTCCGAAGGCACCGCACGCCACCGCAGCGTGGTGGTCGTCGGCGCAGGACCGAGCGGCCTCGCGACCGCCCGGGAACTGGAGCGCGCCGGGCACCGCGTGACCGTCCTGGAGGAACAGGACACCGTGGCGGGCAAGTGCCGCAGCGTCGACATAGACGGGCACGCCTACGACCTCGGGGGCCACATCTGCACCCCCGTGTACGAGCGGACCGCGGCATTGCTGGACGAGCTGGACGTGGAGACCGAGCGCACCAGCCGCTACCGCGTCCTCGACACCGAGGGGGGCGAGGCGGCCCGGCAGACGATGTCGTTCCTCGGCGACGGGGCCCTCCGGCGCTACCTTGCGCTGCGGGAGCGGGAGTTCCCGCACATCGCCGAACCCGGCCTCGCCCACTCCGCGCGGGCCCTCGCTGCCCCGGTCGCCGAGTGGCTCGCCGAGCACCGGCTGCACTCCATGGCCGAGTCGTTCGGCACCGGGTACACGGCCGCCGGGTACGGCCATCTGGACGACGACCTGCCGGCCCTGTACTTCGTCAAGTACGCCGAGATGACCGGCTTGTTGTCCCAGAGGACCCAACTCCTCGGCCACACGGGCGCGTTCACCGTCGTGGGCGGGTTCGACACCCTGTGGCGGCGGGTCGCCGACGAGCTGAAGGACGTGCGGTGCGGGGTGCGGGTGGTGTCGGTGGAGCGCGATGCCGACGGGGTGCGGGTGCACACCGACGCGGGCCCGGTGTCGGCGGACGCGCTGGTCCTGGCCGTCCCCCTGGACCGGATCCTGCCGGTCCTGGACGCCACCGAGGAAGAGCGCGACCTCGCCGGACGGGTGCGCGCCAACGCGTACCACACCACGCTCGCGTCGGCCCCCGGTCTGCCCGAGGACGCCTTCTACTTCCTCGGCCGGCACACCGCGAGCCGCGCGGCGTCCGGTCACTGTGTCTCGTACCACCACCGCTACCCGGGCAGCGAGGTGCGGACCTTCTACTCCTACGGCCGCCCCGAGGACGTCGCCGCGCTGCTGCCCGACGACGTCGCCCGGCTCGGCGGGCGGCTGGAGGAGGTGCATCTGCGGCAGGCGTGGGCGTTCATGCCGCACTTCGGCAGCGCCGACCTAGCCGACGGCGCGCTGGAGCGGCTGGAGGCGCTGCAGGGCCGGGCGAACACGTACTACGTCGGCGGGCTGCCCGCCTTCGAGTTGATCGAGTCGACCGTGGCCCATGCCCAGGACCTCGCCCGCCGTCACTTCCCACCGGCACACTGAACCCGCAACAACCGATCAAGGAGGAACGGACGTCATGAGCGAACCGGCAGCGCAGCCCCTGCGCATCGGCATCCTGGGAGCCGCACGCATCACCGAGAACGCCCTGGTCGACCCGGCCCGCGCCGCCGGTCACCGGATCGTCGCGGTGGCCGCGCGCGACCGGTCCCGCGCCGAGGCCTTCGCCGCCGGGCACGGCGTGGAGCGGGTCGTGGGCTCCTACGCGGACCTGCTCGCCGACCCCGAGGTGGAGGTCGTCTACAACCCGCTCGCCAACGGCCTGCACGGCCCGTGGAACCTCGCCGCCCTCGCGGCCGGCAAGCACGTACTGAGCGAGAAGCCGTCGGCGAGCAACGCCGAGGAGGCCGCCGAGGTGCGGGAGGCCGCCGCGAAGGCCGGCACGGTGTTCATGGAGGCCTTCCACTACCTCTTCCACCCGGTCACCCGGCGCCTGCACGAGATCGTGGCGAGCGGTGAGCTCGGCGAGCTGCGGCGGGTGGAGACCCTGGTCGCCATCCCCGCTCCCCCGGACACCGACCCGCGCTGGTGTCTCCCGCTCGCCGGCGGCGCCGTGATGGACCTCGGCTGCTACAGCCTGCACGCCCAGCGCATGCTGGCGCCGTGGGCGGGCGGGATGCCGCGGCTCGTGTCCGCGCGGGGCGGCGAGCGGGCGGGCGCGCCGGGCGTCGACGAGTGGCTGGACGCCGAACTCGCCTTCCCGGACGGTGCGACCGGCTCGGCCCGCTGCCACATGGCGTACCACGAGCTGGAGATGAGCTGCCGGATCGTCGGCACCCGCGGCGAGGCGAGCGCCCCGAACTTCGTGCTGCCGCAGCTCGACGACCGGATCGTGGTCCGGACCGCCGAGGGCGAGCGGACCGAGCGGCTGGGCACCCGGTCGTCGTACACGTACCAGCTCCAGGCTTTCGCGGAGCGGGTGCGCGGCGGTGCCCCGCTGCCGCTGGACGCGGACGACGCGGTGGCGACGATGACGTTGATCGACGCCTGCTACCGGGCGGCGGGCTTCGAGCCGCGGCCGCGCACGGCGATCGGGGGCTGAGGTGACGTCCCGGATCGTCCCGGCGCGGCTCGCGGACGTCCAGCAGGTCCTCGCCGACCACTCCCGGTACTGGGGCGAGCGGGACATGCGGGCGCTGCATCTGCTGCCCCTGGTCCACGAGTTCGGCGAGACCTGCCTCGTCGCCAGGTCGGACGAGGGCGTGCTCGGCTATCTGATCGGCTTCGTCACGCCCGGGGGCACGGGATACGTCCATCTCGTGGCGACGCGGGACGACGCCCGCGGGGCCGGGCTCGGCCGGGAGCTGTACGGCGCCTTCACCGAGTCCGCCCGGCGGCAGGGCGCGGTGCGGCTGAAGGCGATCACCTCGGTGACCAACGAGGGGTCGATCGCCTTCCACCGCAGTCTCGGTTTCGAGGTGCGCGTGGTGGAGGAGTACAACGGGCCGGGGCAGCCGCCGCGGGTCGTGTTCACCCGTGCGCTCGGCCGGCCCGGTACAGCGGCGGACGTTCCACCAGCTCCACGGTGACCCGGCCGCCGTCCTCCAGCGCCCTGACGCCCGCCTCGCACACCGCCGCGACCGCGTAGCCGTCCCAGACTCCCGGGCCGGTGACCTCGCCGCGGCGGGTGGCGTCCACCCAGGCCTGGACCTCGCGGTCGTAGGCGTCGGCGAAGCGTTCGGTGAAGTCCTGGGCGATGGTGCCGCCCCAACGGCCGGCCATGTTGGTGACCAGGGCGTGGCCGTCGCCGACGCGGGCGGTGCCGCGTTCGCAGACCACCTCGGCCTGGACCTGGTAGCCGAAGCCGCAGTTGACGAAGATCTCGGTGTCGACGACCGCGCCGCCGTCGGTCTCGAACAGCACGAACTGCGGGTCCTGCACCGTGTCCGGGGCGTTGGCGGACGGGGTCGGGCGCAGCACCGTGACGGCGGTGATCTCGTGGCCGAGCAGCCAGCGGGTCACGTCCATCTCGTGCACCACGGAGTCGTTGATGAGCATCTCGCTCCGCCAGCCGGGCGGGCTCGCGACGTTGCGGTGCCGGTTGTGCAGCATCAGCGGCCGGCCCAACTGGCCTGTCTCCAGCAGTGCCTTGAGCCGCAGGTACTCGGCGTCGTAGCGCCGCATGAAGCCGACCTGGACCCGGCGATGGCCGAGGCGCTGTTCGGCCTCCATGACGCGCAGGGCGGAGGCCGGGTCCGGGGTGAGCGGCTTCTCGCACAGCACGGGCAGGTCGCGCTCGAACGCCGCCAGGAGGGCCGCCTCGTGGGCGGGCCCCGGGGAGGCGATGAGCACGGCGTCGACGTCGGCCGCCGCCATCGCGGCGGCCGGGTCGGTGTAGGCGGTGCAGCCGTCGACGCGGGCGGCGACGGCCTTGGCGCGTTCCGCGTCGACGTCGACGACGGCGCTCACCCGGGCCCCGCTGGTGACCTGCTGGATCCGGCGGACATGGTCGGCGCCCATCTTCCCGGCGCCGACGACGGCGACTTGCAGCGTTGCGGGCTGAGCCATGGTCGTCCCCCTCCGGGAGGTCAGGCGCCGCAGGACCTCAGGAACCTGCGGGTGCGCACCGCGATGGGCAGCGGCTTGTCCGGCTCGCACGGGTACATGTCCTGCTCGACGATCGCGAACAGCTCCACGCCGAGCTTCTGCGCGGCCTCCAGCACCGGACCCAGCTCCGGTACACCGGACGGCGGTTCGCACATCACCCCGCGCTGCACGGCCGGCCCGAACGGCACCTCGTTCGCGACGACGTCCGCAAGGATCTCGGGGTCGACCTGCTTGAGGTGCAGGTAGCCGATGCGCTCGCCGTACGTCTCGATCAGCTTGACGCTGTCGCCGCCGCAGTAGGCGTAGTGCCCGGTGTCGAGGCAGAGGTTGACCAGTTCGTCGTCGGTGGAGTCGAGGAACCGTTCGACGTGGGCCTCGGTGTCGATGTGGGTGTCGGCGTGCGGGTGCACGACGATGTCGAGGCCGTAGGTCTCCTTCACCTCGTGGCCGAGGCGTTCCATGCCCTTGGTGAGGTGGGCCCACTGCTCGTGGGTCAGCTCCGGCGGTTCCAGGATCTCGGCGGTCTTGTCGTCCCGCCAGAACGAGGGGATGACGACCAGGTGCCGGGCGCCCATCGCCTGGGTGAGCGCGGCGACCTGGCCGACGTGCTCCCAGGTGGCGTCCCAGACGGCGGGGCCGCGGTGCAGGCCGGTGAAGACGGTGCCGGCCGACACCTTGAGGTCCCGCTTGGCGATCTCCTCGCCGAGCCGGGCCGGGTCGGTCGGCAGATAGCCGTACGGGCCCAGCTCGATCCACGGGTAGCCGGCCTCGGCGACCTCGTCGAGGAAGCGTTCCCAGGGCACCTGCCGGGGGTCGTCCGGGAACCAGACGCCCCAGGAGTCGGGGGCCGAGCCGACGCGGATGCGGTCCAGTGCGCCCGCCATGTCAGGCCGCGCCTTCCGGACCGGTGGCGAGGGGCGCGGTGAGGTCGGTCTCCTCGGGGAGTTCCTCGACGTCGACGCCGCGGACCTGGCTGAGTTCGTGCTTGAGTGCGGCGAGTTCGGCGCCGCCTGCCATGTGGTTGGTGAGTTCCTCGAGGCTGACCTGGTCGCGGGAGGCGGACAGTTCCATGGTGCCCAGGCGCAGCACGCTGAAGTGGTCGCCGACCATGTAGGCGTGGTGGGGGTTGTGGGTGATGAAGATGACGCCGAGGCCGCGGTCGCGGGCGGCGGCGATGTACTTCAGCACGACGCCGGACTGCTTGACGCCGAGGGCGGCGGTGGGCTCGTCGAGGATGAGGACGCGGGCGCCGAAGTAGACGGCGCGGGCGATGGCGACGCACTGGCGCTGGCCGCCGGAGAGGGTGCCGATGGGCTGTTCGAGGTCGTCGAGGACGATGCCCATCTCGCGCAGTTCGTGGTCGGCGGTCTGCTTCATGCGGGCGATGTCGAGGCGGCGCAGGGGCCAGGGGCCCTTGGTCATCTCGGAGCCGAGGAAGAAGTTGCGCCACACCGGCATCAGGGGGACGACGGCGAGGTCCTGGTAGACGGTGGCGATGCCCTTGTCGAGGGCTTCGCGGGGGGTGGAGAAGCGGACGGGGGTGGCGTCGACGAGGAAGTCGCCCTCGGTGTGCTGGTGCAGCCCTGAGATGATCTTGATGAGGGTGGACTTGCCGGCGCCGTTGTCGCCCAGCACGCAGGTGACCTTGCCGGGGTGGACCTGGAGGCTGACGCCGTGCAGGGCACGGATGTTGCCGTAGGACTTGCCCGCGCCGCGCAGCTCGACGATCGGCGCGTCCCCGCCCTCGGGCGGGGTGTCCTCGAGGATGGCTCCGTGGGTTCCGGTTCCGTTGTCTGTCATCGGGTCACCTCCGGGTCATGGTGCGCTGGACCCACAGATTGATCAGGACGGCGCCGAGCAGCATGACGCCGAGGAAGGCCTTGAACCAGTCGGGGTTCCAGCCGGCGTACACGATGCCCTGCTGCACCATGCCGAACATGAAGGCGCCGAAGACCGGGCCGATCGCCGAGCCGAAGCCGCCGGTCAGCAGACAGCCGCCGATGACCGCGCCGGAGATGTAGATCAGCTCGATGCCCACGCCCTCGCCGGACTGCACCGTGTTGAACGAGAACAGCTGGTGCATGCCCACGAACCAGGCGCCGAAGCCGACCAGCATGAACAGGGAGATCTTGGTGAAGGCCACGGGGACACCGACGGCTCGCGCGCTGTCCTTGTTGCCGCCGACCGCGAAGATCCAGTTGCCGTACCTGGTGCGCAGCAGCACCCAGGTGGCGATCGCGGCGAACAGCAGCCACCAGAACACGGTGATCTTCACCTGCACGCCGCCGATGTCGAAGGACGAGGCGAAAACCTTCCTGGCCTGGTCGAAGCCGTCCATGTTGCTGATGTCGTCGGTCGCCACATTGCCGGTGACCAGCTTGGTCACCGCGAGGTTGACGCCCTGAAGGATCAGGAAGGTACCGAGGGTGACCAGGAAGCTGGGCAGGCCCGTCTTGACGACCATCCAGCCGTTGAAGAACCCGATCGCCAGCGAGACGATCAGGGCCGCGATCACGCCGACCCAGACGTTGAGGGTCAGCTGGTAGGCGGTCATGCTCGCGGTCAGCGCGGAGGTGATCACGCCGACGCCGGAGGACAGGTCGAACTCGCCGCCGATCATCAGCAGGGCCACCGGGATGGTGACGATGCCGAGGGTCGAGGACTGGTAGAGGATGTTCGCCATCGCGCTGCCGTCGCGCACCGGTGGCGCCGCGATCAGGAAGAACACGTAGACCGCCACGGCGCCGAGGAACACACCCACCTCGGGCCGGGCCAACAGGCGTACGGCCAGGGGACGTTCGGCCGTGCGGCCGTCGGACTCCTTGGGGCCGGGGGCCGGCGGTGCGGTCACCGCCGGCTCGGCGTGCTGGGTCATGCTCGTCACCTGGTGCCCTTCGCGGCGAACTGGGCGACCTGGGCGACGTTGGACTTGTCGACGAAGGCCGGACCGGTCAGCACGGGCTGCTCACCGCCGCCGCTGTAGTTGCCGTTGTTCTTGTAGAGCCACAGCGAGTCGATCGCCAGGTAGCCCTGCAGGTACGGCTGCTGGTCCACGGCGAACTGGATCGTGCCCTTGCTGATGGCGGTGGTGAGGTCCTTGTTGAGGTCGAAGGTCGCCACCTTCGCCTTGCTGCCGGCGTCGGAGATCGACTGCACCGCGGTCAGCGCGTAGGGGGCGCCGAGCGTGGCGACGTAGTCGATGGAGCTGTCCTGCTTCAGCTTGGCCGTGATGGTCGACTTCACGGACGGCATGTCGGTGCCGTTGACGTTGAGGACGTCGGTCTTGCCGGAGAAGGTGCTCTTCAGGCCGTCGCAGCGCTGGGTCAGGCCGACGTTGCCCTGCTCCTGGACGACACAGACGGCGTGCTTGGCGCCGAGCTCGTTGAGCTTCTTGCCGAAGGCCTGGCCGGCCACCGACTCGTCCTGGCCGAAGAACTCCATCAGGCCGAGCTTCTTCCAGTCGCTGACGCCGGAGTTGAGGCCCACCACGGGTATGTTGGACGACTTCGCCTTGCCGATGACGGCCTTGAGGGCATCCGGCTTGGCGAGGGTGACCGCGATGCCGTCGACCTTCTGGTCGATCGCGTTCTGCACCAGGTTGGACTGGTTGCCCGCGTTCGGGTCGGCGGAGTAGATGAGCTTGATGTTGTCCTTGGCCGCGGCGGCCTCGGCGCCCTTGCGGACGATGTCCCAGAAGGTGTCGCCCGGCGCCTGGTGGGTGACCAGGGCGACGGTCATGCGGGGGGTGGTGGCCTTGCCGGCGGAAGCCGCCGCGCCGTTGTTCTCGGACTTCTTTCCCCCGGAACTGCTGGAGCAGCCGGCGAGGGTCAGGGCAGCCGCAGCAGCCACCGCGACGACGGGGGCGAGTCTGCGGGAGCGGGGGTGAGAAGAGCGTTCCATCTTTCCTGGCACCTCACTGTGCTTGCGGGGGAAAGGAGAGGGATCTCGAAGATCCAGAGCCCGGGATCTTGGCATGTTCGGGTCGTGCGCCGCAAACGCGGCGGTTGCGCTGGGACGGGATCAAACCCCCGGTCGCGCCCGGTGTCAATACTTTGTTAAGACATCATTTCACGAGCTAGTCCGAATGTAAGTACAAACTATTGACAGCGTCCCCGGTCGGGGCCTACACCTGAGGGCGGCAGGCCCCTTGGGACCCGCGTCCCCAGTCCCGTCCGAGGAGCACGCATGACCGAGTCAGCCCAGCCCTTCGACCTGATCACCATGGGCCGTATCGGAGTCGATCTCTACCCCCTGCAGTCGGGCGTCGCCCTGCCGCAGGTCGAGACCTTCGGCAAGTTCCTCGGTGGTTCGGCCGCCAACGTCGCGGTCGCCGCCGCCCGTCTGGGCCGCGCCACCGCTGTGATCACCCGCACCGGTGACGATCCCTTCGGCGCCTACCTCCACGAGGCGCTCAAGGGGTTCGGCGTCGACGACCGCTGGGTCGCGCCCGTCGCCGCGTACCCGACACCGGTGACCTTCTGCGAGATCTTTCCGCCGGACGACTTCCCTCTTTACTTCTACCGGCAGCCTAAGGCCCCTGACCTGGAGATACACACCGGAGACCTGGACTTCTTCGCGATTCGGGCGACCCGGGTCTTCTGGATCACCGGCACCGGGCTGAGCGAGGAACCCAGCCGCTCGGCCACGCTGGCCGCCCTCAAGGCCCGCGACCGGACCGGCACGACCGTCTTCGACCTCGACTGGCGCCCCGCGCTTTGGAGTGACACAGCTTGGAGTGACCCCGAGGAAGCCCGCCCCTACTACGCCGAGGCCCTGCGGCACGCCACCGTCGCGGTCGGCAACCTCGACGAGTGCGAGATCGCGACCGGCGTCCGCGAGCCGCAGGCCTGCGCCGAGGCGCTGCTGGCGGCGGGCGTGGAGCTGGCGGTCGTCAAGCAGGGCCCCAAGGGCGTCCTCGCGGTGCACCGCGACGGCACCAGCGCCGAGGTCCCGCCGGTGCCGGTGGAGGTGGCCAACGGCCTCGGCGCCGGCGACGCCTTCGGCGGCGCGCTGGTGCACGGGCTGCTCTCCGGCTGGGAGTTGGCCGAAATCATGCGGTACGCGGGCGCGGCCGGCGCCCTCGTCGCCTCCCGCCTCGCCTGCTCCTCCGCGATGCCCACCGAGGCCGAGGTCGACGACCTCCTCGCGCGAGCCACTGTTGCCTGAACGGAGCCTTCCTTGTCCCTGAGCATCACCGACCTCGTCTCGGTCCGGGCCCGGCACCCCGAGGCGATCGCCGAGGCGGCCGCCCGGCGCAGGCGCCGCCCGCTCGTCGGCGACAGCGGCCGCCTGATGATCGTGGCCGCCGACCACCCGGCGCGCGGCGCGCTCGGCGTCGGCGGCCGCGGGCTCGCCATGGCCAACCGGGCCGACCTGCTGGAGCGCCTGTGCGTCGCGCTCGCCCGGCCCGGCGTGGACGGGGTGCTGGCCACCGCCGACATCCTCGAGGACCTGCTGTTGCTCGGCGTGCTCGACGACAAGGTTGTCATGGGCTCCATGAACCGCGGCGGCCTGGCGGGCGCCGCCTTCGAGCTGGACGACCGCTTCACCGGCCATCGCGCCGAGGACATCGCCCGCCTCCGCTTCGACGCGGGCAAGCTGCTGCTGCGCATCGACTACGACGACCCGGGCTCGCTGACCACCCTGGAGTCCACCGCCCGCGCGATCGACGCCATGGCGGAGCGCCGACTACCGCTGTTCGTGGAGCCCTTCGTCTCCCACCGGATCGACGGCAGGGTCCGCAACGACCTGTCCGCCGAGGCCGTCACCCGGTCCATAGCCATCGCCTCGGGCCTCGGCGGCACCTCCGCCCACACCTGGCTGAAGCTGCCGGTCACCGATGACCCAGACGCCATGGGCGAGGTCCTGGAGACCTCCACGCTGCCGACGGTCCTGCTCGGCGGCGAGGTGGGCGAGGACCAGGAGGGTGCCTACGAGCGCTGGCGCAAGGCCCTCAGGCTGCCGACGGTCATGGGCATGGTCGTCGGCCGGTCGCTGCTCTACCCGGCCGAGGGCACTGTTGAGACGGCGGTCGACACGGCCGTGGGCCTGTTGTGACCTGGCTGTCGTGACTCGGAGGAACGAGATGACGTATCACCTTCCCGCCGGAAAGGCCCTCGGCGGCCCCTATGTCGTGGACGTGACGCCGGAGCGGGCCGGCTGGGGCTACTCCAGCCTGCGGGTGCTGGAGCTGCCACCGGGCGGCACGCACACCTTCGACACCGGCGAGAGCGAGTGGATCGTGCTGCCGCTCGCCGGCGGCTGCACGGTGTCGGCCGCCGACGACTTCGGCCACGACACCTTCGCCCTCACCGGCCGCGACAGCGTGTTCAGCGCCGTCAGCGACTTCGCGTACGTGCCGCGCGACGCCCGTACGACCGTCACGAGCGCAGGCGGCGGGCGGTTCGCGCTCACCGGCGCCCGCTGCACCCGCCGACTGCCCGCCCGCTACGGTCCGGCCTCCGACGTGCCGGTGGAGCTGCGCGGCACCGGGAACAGCAGCCGCCAGGTCAACAACTTCGGCGCGGCAAGCGTCTTCGAGTGCGACAAGCTCATCGCCGTCGAGGTGATCACGCCGGGCGGCAACTGGTCGTCGTTCCCGCCGCACAAGCACGACGAGCACCGGCCCGGCGAGGAGTCCGTCCTCGAAGAGGTCTACTACTTCGAGTTCGCGGGCCACGACGGCGTCCCCGGCCTCGGCTACCAGCGCGTCTCCCCCTCCGGACACGGCCGGAACACGGACGTCCTGGCCGAGGTGCGCGGCGGCGACGTGGTCCTGATCCCCGACGGCTGGCACGGGCCGTCCATGGCGGTGCCCGGCCACCACATGTACTACCTCAACGTCATGGCGGGCCCCGAGCCCGAGCGCGCCTGGCTGATCTGCGACCACCCCGATCACGCCTGGGTCCGCGACACCTGGCCGGACCAGCCGGTCGACCCCCGCCTCCCCCTCTACACGGCACCGGAGAAGTCCTGATGAGCACCCCCACCCGCCGCCTGACCGTCGCGCAGGCCCTGGTGCGGTTCCTGTCCGCCCAGTACACCGAGCGCGACGGCGTACACCGGAGGCTGATCGCCGGCACCTGGGGCATCTTCGGCCACGGCAACGTCGCCGGCCTCGGCCAGGCCCTCCTGGAGGCCGGCGAGGACACGATGCCCTTCCATCAGGGCCGCAACGAGCAGGCCATGGTGCACGCGGCCGTCGGCTACGCCCGCCAGCTCGACAGGCTCTCCGCGCAGGCGGTGACGACGTCCATCGGCCCCGGCGCCACCAACCTGGTGACGGGCGCCGCCCTGGCCACCATCAACCGGCTGCCGGTCCTGCTCCTGCCCGGCGACTACTTCGCCACCCGCGTCGCCGACCCGCTGCTGCAGCAGTTGGAGCACCCTGTGGAGGCGGACCTGTCGGTGAACGACACCCTGCGCCCGGTCTCCCGGTACTTCGACCGCGTCACCCGCCCCGAGGCCCTGATCCCCTCCGCGCTGGGCGCCATGCGCGTCCTCGCCGACCCGGTGGAGACCGGCGCGGTCACGCTCGCCCTCCCCCAGGACGTGCAGGCCGAGGCCTACGACTGGCCGGAGGAGTTCTTCGCCGAGCGCGTTTGGCACGTACGGCGTCCCGCTCCCGATCCGCAGGAGCTGGCAGAGGCGGTAGCGGCGATCCGGGCCGCCGAGCGCCCGCTGATCGTCGCCGGCGGCGGCGTCCACCACAGCGGCGCCGAGGACGCGCTGAAGGCGCTGGTGGACGCGACCGGCATCCCGGTCGCCTCGACCCAGGCGGGCAAGGGCTCACTACGCCACGACCACCCCGCCGACCTCGGCGGCATCGGCCACACCGGTACGGCGGTCAGCGACGACCTCGCGCGGGCGGCCGACCTGGTGATCGGTGTGGGGACGCGGTACACCGACTTCACGACCGCCTCCAACACGCTCTTCCAGCGGCCCGACGTACGGTTCGTCAACCTCAACATCGCCGCGTTCGACGCTCACAAGCTGGCGGCCCGGACGGTCGTCTGCGACGCACGTGCGGGGCTCACAGCGTTGACGGACGCACTGGACGGCCACCGTGTGAACTCGGTTTACGAGGCCGAGTACCGCGACGGCAAGGAACGCTGGGAGCAGGTCGTCGACGCCGCTTTCACCGCCGCCGACGAGAACGCGGTCCCCACCCAGACCCAGGTTCTGGGCGCCCTGGACACGGTCGTCGGCGACGAGGACGTGGTGATCAACGCGGCCGGTTCGCTCCCCGGCGACCTGCACAAGCTCTGGCGGGCCCGCAGCCGGCGCCAGTACCACCTGGAGTACGGCTACTCCTGCATGGGCTACGAGATCCCGGCCGGCATCGGCGTCCAGCAGGCCGCGCCCGACACCCCGGTCTGGTCCCTGGTCGGCGACGGCACCTACCTGATGATGCCGACCGAGATCGTCACGGCCGTCCAGGAGGGCCTGCCCGTCAACCTCGTCCTCATCCAGAACCACGGCTACGCCTCCATCGGCGGCCTGTCCGAGTCGGTGGGCGGCGAACGCTTCGGCACCGCCTACCGCTACCGCGCCGCCGACGGCACCTTCTCCGGCGCCCCGCTCCCCGTCGACCTGGCCGCCAACGCGGGCAGCCTCGGCATGGACGTGCTGCGCGCCAAGACCGTGCGCGAACTGCGCGAGGCGCTCGCCGCGGCCCGCGCATCCGACCGCCCGACCTGCGTCTACGTCGAGACCGACACCGCCGGCCCGGCCGCTCCCCCGGCCGAGGCCTGGTGGGACGTGCCGGTGGCCGCGACCGCCTCCCGCGAGGCCGCCGTACAGGCCCGCGAGGAGTACGAACGCCAGGTCGCCGGCCAGCGCCGCCACCTCTGAACGACCGCACCGTGAAAGGCCCTTGCACCATGAAGACCATCCCCCACTGGATCGGCGGCAAGCCCGTCGAGTCCGCCTCCGGCCGCTTCGGCGCCGTGTACAACCCGGCGACCGGCGCGCAGGAGAAGCAGGTCGGCTTCGCAGACCTCGACGAGGTGGACGCGGCCGTCGCAGCGGCGAAGGCCGCGTTCGAGACCTGGGGCGCCTCCTCACTCGCCAGGCGCACCGCGATCCTGTTCAAGTACCGCGAGTTGCTGGACGCCCACCGCGACGAGATCGCCGAGCTGATCACCGCCGAGCACGGCAAGGTGCACTCCGACGCGCTCGGTGAGGTCGCGCGCGGCATGGAGATCGTCGAGCTGGCCTGCGGGATCAGCGTGCAGCTGAAGGGCGAGCTGTCGACGCAGGTCTCCACCCGCGTCGACGTGGCCTCGATCCGGCAGCCTCTGGGCGTGGTCGCGGGCATCACGCCGTTCAACTTCCCGGCCATGGTGCCGATGTGGATGTTCCCGCTGGCCGTCGCGTGCGGCAACACGTTCGTGCTCAAGCCCAGCGAGAAGGACCCCTCGGCCTCCTTCCGCCTCGCCGAACTCGCCTCCGAGGCGGGCCTGCCCGACGGTGTCCTGAACATCGTGCAGGGCGACAAGGTGGCCGTGGACCGTCTCCTGGAGCACCCCGACATCGAGGCGGTGTCCTTCGTCGGTTCGACGCCGATCGCCAAGTACATCCAGCTCAAGGCGGTCGAGCACGGCAAGCGCGTCCAGGCCCTCGGCGGCGCCAAGAACCACATGCTGGTCCTGCCCGACGCCGACCTGGACTTCGCCGCCGACCAGGCGATCAACGCCGCCTACGGCTCGGCGGGCGAGCGCTGCATGGCCGTGTCGGTGGTCGTGGCCGTCGGCGACACGGGCGACGAGCTGGTCGCCAAGATCGCCGAGCGCGCGAAGAACCTGCGGATCGGCCCGGGCAACGACCCGTCCTCCGAGATGGGCCCGCTGATCACCCGCGAGCACCGCGACAAGGTGGCCTCCTACGTCTCCTCCGCCGCCGAGCAGGGCGCGGAGGTCGTCGTCGACGGCACCGGTTACACCGTCGAGGGCCACGAGGACGGCTTCTTCCTCGGCGTCTCCCTCCTGGACAAGGTGCCCGTGACGGCGGACGCCTACCGGGACGAGATCTTCGGCCCGGTCCTCGCGGTGGTGCGCGCCAAGTCGTACGACGAGGCCATCAAGCTGATCAACGACTCCCGTTGGGGCAACGGCACCGCCATCTTCACCCGGGACGGCGGCGCCGCCCGCCGCTTCCAGCTGGAGGTCAAGGCGGGCATGGTGGGCGTCAATGTGCCGATCCCGGTCCCCGTCGGCTACCACTCCTTCGGCGGCTGGAAGGACTCCCTCTTCGGCGACCTGCACGTCTACGGCAACGACGGCGTCGCCTTCTACACCCAGGGCAAGGTGATCACCACGCGCTGGCCGGACCCGGCCGACGCGGGCATCAACCTCGGTTTCCCCAGCCACTCCTGACATCCCGTCACCCACCCCGGAGGGAGGTACGTCCATGGCGAAGACCCGTGGCGCGACCCGTGCCGCATCCGTCCCCGCGCTCGCATCCCTGGACTTCGCCCTGGACCGCGGCAGCCCCGTGCCGCTGTACTACCAGCTCGCGCAGCAGTTGGAGGCCGCGATCGAGCACGGGGCGCTCGCCCCGGGAGACCTCCTGGGCAACGAGATCGACCTGTCGACCCGCCTCGGCCTGTCCCGGCCCACCGTCCGCCAGGCCATCCAGTCCCTGGTCGACAAGGGGCTGCTGGTCCGGCGCCGCGGCGTCGGCACACAGGTCGTGCACAGCCAGGTCAAGCGCCCGCTGGAGCTCTCCAGCCTGTACGACGACCTGGAGGCGGCCGGCCAGGGCCCGACCACGCACGTGGTGCGCAACGAGCGGGCGCCGGCCTCCCCCGAGGTGGCCGCGGCGCTCGGCATCGCGGAGGGCAGCGAGGTGATCGTGCTGGAGCGGCTGCGGCTCACCCACGGCCAGCCGGTCGCCCTGCTGTGCAACTACCTCCCGGCCACCCTGCTCGACCTGGACAGCGATCGTCTGGAGTCGACGGGCCTGTACCGGATGATGCGCACCGCCGGCATCACCCTGCACAGCGCCCGCCAGACCATCGGCGCCCGCTCCGCCACCCCCGAGGAGGCCGAGCGCCTCGACGAGAAGGAGGGCGCCGCCCTGCTGACCATGCAGCGCACGGCGTACGACGACACGGGGCGGCCGGTGGAGTACGGGGCGCACATCTACCGGGCGTCGCGGTACTCGTTTGATTTCCAGTTGCTGGTCAGGGCGTGAGGAGAGGCTGCGGCCCGTGAGGCGTGGGCCATCGCGCTTGACGCGGGGTGGCCCCAGGTGGAAAAGTCGTACATATACGTCGTAAATGTACGATGCCGATGAGGGGCCGAGTGCCCATGAGCGCACCGTCAACAGTCCTGGTCACCGGTGGGGCCGGCTTCATCGGCAGTCACACCTGCGTCGACCTGCTGGACCACGGCTACGAGCTGATCGTCGTCGACGACTACTCCAACAGCACGCCACAGGTCTTCTCCCGGGTGGAACGGATCGCCGGCCGCTTCGTCGGCACCGTCTACGAACTGGACATCCGGGACCGGCACGCCTTGTCATCGGTCTTCGCCCGGCATTCCGTGGACGCGGTGGTCCACCTGGCCGCCGCCAAGTCCGCGAGCACCTCACTGAAGACGCCCGTCGAGTACTACGACACCAACGTCGGCGGCACGACCGCGCTGCTGCACACCATGCACGAGCACGGAGTGCACCAACTCGTCTTCTCCTCGTCCGCCGCGATCCACGGCGACGCCGGCCCGGCACCACTCGACGAGGCCACCCCCGCCCGGCCGGTCAGCCCGTACGCGGCCTCCAAGTGGATCTGCGAGCAGATCCTCGCCGACGTCTGCCGCCGCCGGCCCGAGTACACGGTGCTGTGCCTGCGCTACTGCAACCCGGCCGGCGCCCACCCCAGCGGTCTGCTAGGCGAGGACCCGTGCGGTGCACCGGACAACCTCGTGCCGTACGTGGCGCAGGTGGCGATCGGCCGACGGGACCGGCTCCGGGTGTTCGGCACCGACTACCCCACCCACGACGGGACGGCGGTCCGCGACTACACCCATGTCATGGACACCGTCGAGGCGCACCGTCTCGCACTCGACCACCTCGCCGACGCACCCGGTATGCACGTGTTCAACCTGGGCACGGGCAGAGGCAGCACGGTCCTCGACGTCGTCGCCGCCTTCTCCAGGGCATGCGGCGGCCCGCTCCCGTTCGAGGCCGCGCCCCGCCGCCCGGGCGACGTGGCCGAACGGGTGGCCGACCCGACCGCCGTGGCCCGCTCCTGGGGCTGGCGCGCCACGCGGGACCTCGACGACATATGCCGAGACGCCTGGCGGTTCCAGCAGCTCAACCCCCGCGGCTACGGCGGCTCCGCCCGGCGACCCGAGAAGAAGACCTGAGCCACCGGGCCATCCACGACGAGATGCGGCGGTATGATCCATATTGCTAAAATTGGCGGGCTCTGCCCGGTCAGCGTTGTTCGCGTCCGGGGTATGTCGGCCCGGAGGCGCTTGCCGATGTTGCGGACCCACCGGTTGATGACCGCGTATCTGGTCTTCGTGGTGGGTGTCGCCTGTGTCTCCCTGACCGTTGGCGCCGCGCATCTCCCGCTGGAGGCCCTCATGGGCCTGGCCAGCACCACGGCCGTCCTCACCGGCGTGCTCGTCCACCGGCCCGCCCACAGGTGGCCGTGGCTCGCGCTCGCCGCCGGGCTGCTGGTCTTCACCGCCGGTGACACGTACTACGACGTGCAGGAACAGTACTTCCGGTCCTCGGACCCCTCTCCCGCGGACGCCTGCTTCCTCGCCGTGTACCCGCTTTTCGCCGCGGGGCTGTTCGGCCTCGTGGCGTACCGCCGGCTCCATCGCGACCTGGCCAGTCTGCTGGATGCCCTGATCGTCACCGCCGGGCTGGGCCTGCCGGTCTGGATCTACCTGGTGCAGCCGGTCGCCGCGCTGGACGGGCTCAGTTGGCAGCAGCGCGCGATCAGCATCGCCTACCCACTGGGTGACCTCGTGCTGCTGGCCTTGGTGGCACGGCTGCTCGCCGCCGGCCCGAGGTCAGGCCACCACCGCACCCTTCAACTGCTCGGGCTGGGGACGGTCACGCTCCTGGGCTTCGACATCGCCTACGGGATTCTGCAGCTCAACGAGAGCCGGGCGCCCGACACACTGCTGGACGCCGGCTGGATCCTCTTCTACACGACCTGGGGGCTGGCCGCGCTCCACCCCTCGATGGCCCGGCTGACCGCCCCGGAACCCCGGCCGGAGTCCCTGCACCCGCCGTGGCGCAGGCTCGCGCTGCTCACCATGGCCACGCTGATCGCGCCCTGCATCCTGATCATCGAGGAGCGGACGGGCAGCGTGCGCCACGCGACCGTCCTGGCCACGTTCTCGACCGTGCTGTTCCTGCTGGTCATCCTCCGGCTCGCGGGGATGGTCGTCGCACACCGCAAGGCTGTGGCGCGCGAGCAGGCGCTGCGCGCGGCCACCGCATCCCTGGTGGGGGCCATGGCGCCGGCCGAGATCGCGCTGGCCTGCGACGCGGCGGTCACCGCCCTGATGGGGCCGGACGTGCCGCACCGGACCCTGCTCGTGCCGACCGCCAAGGCTCAGCACCTCCACGACCTCCTGGTGGATGCCGCCGCTCCCACGGATCAGCGCAACGATCCACAGGGCGGCTCCCTCCTGGCCCCCGCCGACCGGCTCGCTTCGGACATCGCCACCGGGCTCGGGACGCTGCCGAGTGCTCTGGTGTGCCGTGTCGGCCAGCTCGACCGCACGGCCGGCGACGACATCCCCAGCCTGCTGGTGGCGGCGGGACCGGAGCGCCGTCTCTCCGAGGTGCGCGGCTCCGTTGAGATCCTCGCCTCGCACGCGGGTCTGGCGGCGGACCGTATCGCGCTGCGCCGGGAGATCGTGCGGAAAGAGAGCGAGGCATACTTCCGCACCCTGGTCCGCAGCGCCTCGGACGTCATCCTGATCATCAACGACGACACGACCGTGCGCTACGCCAGCCCCTCCGCCGAAGCCGTCTTCGGCAGCGTCCCGCTGGCCGGTACCGCGCTGCGCGAGCTGGTGGATCCCCGGGACCACGGGCGGATGGACAGCACCCTGGCGGGGCTGGACGGCGACGCGCGGAAGGAGAACCACGACCACTGGCGGGTGCTGCGCGGGGGCGGCCACATCGAGGTGGAGGTGCGCTGCCGCGACCTGCGACGGGACGAGACCGTGGGCGGCCTGGTGGTCACTCTGCGGGACGTGACGGAACAGCGCCAGCTGGAGCAGGAGCTCACCCAACGGGCCTTCCACGACTCGGTCACCGGTCTGCCCAACCGGACCCTGCTGCTGGAGCGGACCGGCCGCGCCCTGCTGCGCGGACGACGCGAAGCGGCACTGACCTGTCTCCTCTTCATCGACCTGGACGACTTCAAGATCGTCAACGACACCCTGGGGCACCCGGCGGGCGACCGGCTCCTCAAGGCGGTGGGCGAGCGCCTGGAAGAGACGCTGCGTCGTACCGACACGGCCGCCCGGCTCGGCGGCGACGAGTTCGCGGTGCTGATGGAGGACGCCAAGCTGCCGTTGGACGCCGAACTGCTGGCCGCGCAGGTGATCCAGACCCTGAGCCGGCCCTTCCAGCTGTCCGGCGACAAGGTGAGCGTCTCCGCCAGCGTGGGCGTGGCCACCGCGCTCGACACCACGGACGCCCAGGAACTGCTCGCCCTCGCCGACCTGGCCCTGTACGCGGCCAAGGCCGCGGGCAAGCGCCAATGGCGCCGCTTCCGGCCCCAGCTGCGGACGCGCATGACGGAACGGCAGGATCTGCGGGTGCGGCTGGACGACGCGCTCGCCCGGGACGAGTTCGCACTGCTGTACCAGCCCGTAGTGGATTTCGTCGCGGGCCACGTCGTCGGCTTCGAGGCGCTGGCCCGCTGGCCGCACCACCGGCACGGGCCGGTACCGCCCGGCCAGTTCATCCCCCTCGCCGAGGAGACCGGCCGCATCACGCCGCTGGGCGCCTGGGTGCTGCACAGTGCCACCGCCGACATGGCCCGGCTGCAGAGCCAGGTACAGCGGTCGGCGCCGCCGTACGTCAGCGTGAACGTCTCCGGCCGTCAGTGGCGGGACGAGGGCTTCATCGGCGACGTCTCCCGGGCCCTGGGCACCCCGGGCCTGTTCCCGGGCTCCTTGCAACTGGAGCTCACCGAGTCGGTGCTCATGCGACGGGACGACCAGATCGACGGCATCATCCGGGATCTCAAGGGCCTCGGCGTGCGCATCGCCGTGGACGATTTCGGCACCGGTTTCTCCTCGCTGCGCTATCTGCGCGACTTCCCCCTGGACGTCCTCAAGATCGACAAGTCGTTCATCGACGACATTCCGCACGACGCCCGGCAGCTCAAACTGGTCGAGGGGATCCTCCGGCTCGCCGCCACGCTGGACGTGCAGGTGATCGCCGAGGGCATCGAGGCGCCGGAGCAGCGCGACCTGCTGGCCGCGATGGGCTGCCGGTACGGGCAGGGTTTTCTGTTCGCGCCGCCGATGACGCTGGACGAGGGGGCGGCCGTCCTGCGCGGCCGGGAAACGGGAGGAGTCACGTGAGCCGCCTCGACGGAGCACCGCGGCCGACCTCAGCCGCGCCGCTCTCACGCCGCCGGCCACGGGACTTCGCGAACGGTGCCGGTGACAGGGCGAACGCCGTCTCCACCAGAGCGGCGTGGCTGAACGCCGTCGGCGCGTTGCCCAATTGACGACCCTCGTCCGGGTCCCACTGCTCGGCGAGCAGACCGACGTCGTTGCGGACGGCGAGGAGGCGTTCGAAGGCCGCACGGGCCTGCAGCGGATGCCCGGTCGCTGCGAGGCACTGGGCGTACCACAGGGAGCACGACACGAACGCGCCCTCGGGACCGCGGACACCGTCCGCCCCGTGCACGGTGCCGCCGTCCGCGTCGTATCGCCGCACGAACCCCCCGTGCCCCAGCTGCCGCATGGCACGTACGGTGCCGCGCACCCGCTCGTCCGAGGCGGGCAGGAAGCCGAGCTTGGGAATCAGCAGTGCCGAGGCGTCGAGGACCGGCGAGCCGTAGGACTGCACGAAGGACCCCTGCCGCGCGTCCCACCCCTTGCGGCAGACGTCCCGGTGAACCTCCTCGCGCATGGCCCGCCACACACCCGAGGATCCGTTTCTGCCGAGCAGCGCCCCCATGCGCAGCGCACGGTCGGCAGCCACCCACACCATGACCTTGGAGTGCACGAACTGCCTCTGCCGACCCCGTACCTGCCACAGTCCCTGGTCCGGCCGGCGCCAGTGCCGCACGAGGTAGCCCATGAGGACTTCGACCAGGTCCCACACGTGAGCCGGCATGAGGATTCCGGCCCGGAGGGACAGCCAGAGCGTGTCCATGACCTCGCCGTACACGTCAAGCTGGAACTGACTCATCGCGGAGTTCCCGAACCGGACGGGCTGGGATCCCTCGTAGCCGGTCAGCCACGGCGCCTCGCTCTCCGTCAGCAGCCGTTGCCCCTCGACGCCGTACACCGTCTGCAGATGGTCGGGGTCACCCGCGATCGCCCGCACCAGCCAGTCCAGCCAGGCCGTGGCCTCCTCCCGGTAACCGCTGCGCAACAGGCACGACAGGGTCAGAGTGGAGTCGCGCAGCCAGCAGTACCGGTAGTCCCAGTTGCGCTCTCCCCCCACACGTCCGGGGAGTGAGGTGGTCGGTGCCGCGATGACGCCGCCCGTGGGTGCGTAGATGAGTGCCTTGAGGGTGATCAGGGAACGCACCACCGCGTCCCGCCACGGGCCCTCGTAGCGGCACTGGGCGCTCCAGCGCCGCCAGAAACCAGTGGTTTCCTTCAGCGCCGTCTCCGCCGGAACGGACAGCGGTGGCGGCGGCTCGGTCAGGTGCGACGGCGACCAGACGAGCGTCAGGGCCAGCCTCCGGCCTGCTGTGACCACGAAGTCGTGCAGCATGTCGCCCTCGTGGCCGGACACGTTCACCGGTCCGTCGGCGTGCAACCAGACGGCGTCCGGCCCGGCGACCGCGAAGATGCCGGATTCGGCGACCCGGACCCACGGCCGGACGCGGCCCTGGTGGAACCGCAGGCGCAGGTCGCTGCGCATCGGTACCGAACCCCACAGCCCCTCCACGACGCGGACCACGCACGGCGACTGCGTACGCGGCGGCATGAAGTCGATGACCCGCACAGCGCCGCCTGCGCTCCGCCACTCCGACTCCAGGACCAGCGTGTCCCCCCGGTACGTCCGACGGGTACAACCGCCTCCGGCGACGGGAGCCACCCGCCAGAATCCGTTGTCCCGCGTGCCCACGAGCGCGGCGAAACACGCCGGCGAGTCGAACCGGGGCAGGCACAGCCAGTCGATCGACCCGTCCCTGCCGACCATGGCGGCGGTCTCCAGGTCGCTGATCAGCGCGTAGTCCTCGATGGGTGCGTTCATGACGGGAGCCGCTCGTAGTCATTCGGGTCATTCGGGTCATTCGGTTCTCGGCAGGCCCGCGACAGCAGCGGCTCCCACCAGGATCGATGCGTCCGGTACCAGTCGACTGTCTCCGTGAGCCCGGCGAGCAGGTCCTTGCGTGGTGCGAAGGCGAACTCCGTCCGGATCTTCGTCGTGTCGACCGAGTAGCGGTGATCGCCCTTGCTCCGCCGGTGCTCGACGAAACGGACCATCCCCCGGTCGGCGCCACACACGTGCAGCAGCATGCCTGCCAGCTCGCGGTGGGAGACTTCGTTGCCGGCGCCGATGTTGTACACCTCGCCCGGGCGGCCTCCCGTGCGCACCAGTTCGATGCCGCGTACATGGTCGTCGACGTGGATCCAGTCGCGGACGTTCAGCCCGTTGCCGCACAGGGGCACCGGCCTGCCCTTCAGCACATGGGTGATGATCGACGGGACGACCTGCTCGGGGAACTGGTGGTGCCCGTAGTTGTTCGAGCACCGGGTCACCCGTACGTCGAGGCCGTACGTGCGGTGGTACGCCAGCGCGAGCAGGTCGGACGCCGCCTTGGAGGCGGAGTAGGGCGAGTTGGGCCGCAGGGGGTCGGTCTCGGGCCAGGAGCCCGCGCGTATGGATCCGTAGACCTCGACGGCGGAGATGTGGACGAAGGTGTGCAGGCCGTGACGCACGGCCGCGTCGAGCAGGGTCTGCGTACCCAGGACGTTCGTGCGGACGAACCCCCCGCCGCCCGGACGGGAGCGGTCGACGGGAGTCTCCGCGGCGAAGTGCACCACCTGGTCGTGCACGGCGACCAACGCGTCGACGACGTCCGGGTCACAGATGTCCCCACGGACGAAGGAGAAGCCCGGCGCGTGGCGGACGTCGTCCAGGTTGGCGGGGTTGCCGGCCCGAGTGAGCTTGTCGAGCACGGTCACCGAGACGTCCGGCGGGCCGTCCGGCCCCAGCACCGTGCGCGCGTAGTGCGAGCCGATGAAACCGGCTCCGCCGGTGACCAGGATGCGGGTCGGGGTCATGACGGGGGCCGCACCTTGCCGTGCGGTGGGGGCGGGTCTGGGATCAGGGTTCCCTTTCGCATCACGATCACCACCGGACTGAACCACTTAGTGTATATTTACTACGTATACGTACATGCTCCCCCCGCAAACGCCCCTCGTCAACCAAACTCCGGCACGCCTCGCCTTGACTTTGCGACACGATGAGCTGAAAGTGTACGTATACACCGTATCCTTCTCATGGAGACGGATTTCGACATGTATGTTCCTTCGGGTCGGCATCCGACCGCTGTTGCTCCCCACCCGCTCCGTCGCGCGACCGACTGGCCGCCACGCCCGTCGCCACACCCCGCAAGCGACCGCTCCCCACAGGACGTCGGCGGCCGGCGCCGCCGCTGCTCCGACAAGCTCGTGCCGACGGCGATCACCTGCCGCGGCCCGCGCAGCCGCCGTTCCATGCCGCACCGCCACCGGATCCACACATCCGTCTCGCGATCAGCCGGCCGACGTCGCGCACGGGACTCCGGGACACCCCCCTCGGGCCGCGACCCGGACCCGGCCGCCCCCGTCCGGCGGCACACACGGGAAGGCGGCGCCCGCTGATGGTCTTCGCACTCGTCCGCCCCGAGGTGGACCTGGAGCTGATCTTCCCGGCTCTCAACGAGGAGCGCCGCCTCCCGTCCACCATCGCGGCCACGGTCGACCACCTCTGCGAACGGCCCTGGAGCTCCGCCATCGTGGTCGTGGACAACAACAGCGCCGACGGCACGCATGACGTCGTGGAGCGTTTCGCCCACGCGCCCCTCCCCGTGTACGCCATCGGCTGTAGCGACCGGGGCAAGGGAGCTGCCGTCCGCCGGGGCATCGCCACCTCCTCCGCCCGATATGTGGGGTTCGCCGACGCCGATTGCGCCACCCCCATCGAGACGCTCGACCCCGTCATGGCACTGCTCGAGCAAGGTCACGCGGCGGTCATAGCTTCCCGGCGGGCTCCGGGCGCGTACTACGAGATCGAGCAGTCCACGCTGCGCCGCTGCGGCGGCTGGGTCTTCCGGCGGCTGGCCCGCATGTCCGTTCCCGACATCGCCGACACCCAGTGCGGCTTCAAGTTCTTCGACGGGCCTCTCATCCGCGAGGTGGTCGGAGCCTGCCATGTCGACGGGTTCGCCTTCGACGTGGAAATCCTCGCCCACCTGGCGCGCTGGGGACACCGAGTGACAGAAGTACCGGTCGCCTGGTGCGACGTCCCGGGATCGACGTTCTCCGCTCGCCGCGACGGGCTGCGCTCGATGGCCGACCTGATCAGGATCTCGATAGCGCGGTGACTGCCATGACTGCACTGAACGAGCTTGCCCGAGCCGACATACTCTTCCTGAACTGGCGCGATCCCTCCCACCCGCAGGCCGGCGGCGCAGAGACGTTCTGCTGGGAGACCGCCCGCCGTTTCAGCGAGGCGGCCGCCCATGTCACGGTGTTCACCGCCCGCCACCCGGGGTCCGCTCCTGAGTCGGTGTCCGACGGCATTCGGATCCTGCGCGACGGCGACACCTACGGCGTCTACGCGGCAGCCGCCCGGCATCTGCTGCGCCACCGGCACGCATACGACGCCGTCATCGACTGCCAGAACGGCATCCCGTTCTTCTCACCGCTGTTCACGCCGCGCTGGACCGCTGACGTGTGCGTCGTGCACCACGTCCACCAGAGCCAGTTCGACATGCTCCTGCCCCGGCCGCTGAACATCGTCGGCCGGCTCCTGGAGAAGCAGGTCAGCCGCCGCGTGTACCACGGACGGCCGGTCGTGGTGGTCTCCCCCTCCACCCTGGAGGGGATCCGGCGTGAACTGGGCTTCCGCAACCCGGCCTACGTCGTCCCCAACGGCAGCTCGCTCCCTGGCGCGTCCCAGGCACCGCACCCCGTGGGCGTTTCGCGCAGCCGGACGCCGACCATCGCGGTCGTCAGCAGGCTCGTCCCGCAAAAGCGTCTGGACCTGCTGGTCCACGCCATGCCGGCGCTGATGCACAAGATGCCCGGAATACGGCTCGACATAGCTGGGGACGGCGGTGAACTGGGCCGCCTGCACGACCTCGCGAGGCAGATCGGTGTCTCGAACGCGGTCGCGTTCCACGGCCGGGTCAGTGACCCGCGCAAGTGGGAGCTGCTCGCCCAGGCATGGCTCACCGTCGTCCCGTCCGTCGCCGAGGGCTGGGGTCTCACCGTCATCGAGGCCAATGCGGTCGGTACTCCCGCTGTCGTCTTCGACGTGCCCGGGTTGCGCGATGCCGTCCGGCCCGGCCGCACCGGATGGCTTCTGCCGCCCGACTCGGACCTGGCCGGCGGGATCGCCGACGCGTTGGCAGAGCTCACCGATCCGGCCGCGCGGGAACGGGTGGCGGTCCGATGCCGGTCCTGGGCCGCGACCTTCTCCTGGGACGACACCGCGGAGCGGCTTGCGGCGGTGGTCCTGGAGGAGATGGCGCGGACCCGGCGCCATCGGCGCTCGCGCCGCAGGCCGAGCGATCTCTCCGTCATCGGCAGTTTCCAGGTGACGGACGCCAACGCGATGGAACAGGTCCTGAGGAACGCCCTGCGACTGACCGACGCCTGGAACCGGTGCGGCGACACCTTCCGCGTGCTCCTGCACGGCTGCGACGAGGTTCGCGCCGCGAGGGCCCTGCGCCGTCTGGGCGTCAGGCCCAGCGAACTCACCCTGGCTAGCCGCCAGGACGTCCTGGTGGGGACCACCGGGACCGCGCCCGCAGAACCGGCGACCGGCGAGAACGCGCCCGAACCGCCGGGCGAACCCGGACTGCTCCCCGCCGGCCTCGGCAGCCCCCAGAGCGAAAGCGACCGCACCACACCATGACCTCCATACGCATCTCCGCCCCCCGAACCGTGCGACCGGACGATGTCACGGCCGTGCAGGGAGCCCGCTGGGTCACTGCCGCGTGGCTGACCATCGGAGCCCTCAACTACGGGTACGCCCTGCTGCTGACACGGTTGCTGAACGTGGACGACTTCGCGACCTTCGCCGCGGGACAGGGACTGGTACTGTGCGCGGCGACCATCGCTCTCGTCGCCATCCCCTGGGTTCTGGCCCAGGCCCTGGCACGCGCGCGTTCACAGTCCGACCGCGGTGACGCCGTGAGGTTCGCCGTGGTGATCGCCGTGACCGGCGGCGTACTGGCCGGCGGGACGGTCGCCCTGGTGGCCACGCGATTCGCCGGCGCCGCGACGGTCGCCGCGCTCGGCATCGTCACTCTGCTCATCTACATCACGCGGGTCAGCGGCGGCTGGCTCCAGGGCACCGAGCGGATGCGGACCCTGGCAGGCGTCCTCACCGGTGAGGCGGCTCTGAAGGTCGTCGTCGGCCTGTTCCTCGTCTCGGTGCTCGGGCTCGGCGCCACCGGCGCCCTGGCGGCGTTCGGAATCGCGTCGGTCCCCCTCCTCATCTGGTGGCCCTACCGGATGACGCGCGGAGGCGGACGGTGGGCTCAGGCACGGGCGAACCGCGACCTGTGGCGCCGTGCGGTCGAACTGGGCACCGTGCAGAGCCTGGTGGCGCTGATGGCCACCGTCGACCTGGTCCTGGTCACCCTGCTTCGGGCCGACGCGGCGGCGACCGCGAGCTACCAGGCGAGCGTGATGATGGGCCGGGCGCCGCTCTTCCTGGCCAGCGCCATCTCGGTGGCCTTCTTCCCCGCCCTGTCCCGTCGCCGTATGGGAACACCGCTGGCCGCGAGCGCCATGCGGATGTACCTCATCGTCGCCCTCCCGCTCACGGCCGTCTACGCCACCACACCGCATGAGGTGCTCGACGTCATCTTCCCGGCGAACTACGGCATGCTCGGCAGGCTCGTCATGTTCACCGCGGTGTCGGGGTTCGCCATCGGCGGTATCAACCTCGTCTCCACCTTCTTCCAGGCGGTCAACGACCAGTCCTGCCAGCTTCGGCAGGCCGTCGGAGTGCTGCTCTTCGTCGCGGGTCTACTGGCGGGCTGGCACGTCGCGGGAGTACTCGGACTGGCGATCGGCGGCTGCTGCGGCGCCGTGGCGGCGCTGCTCCTGCTGGTCCATCTGCTGGTACGCAGGCAGGGATTCCACGTGTTCGCGCACCTGCCGCTGGTCGAGCCGCTCGCCATCACGTGCCTGCTCGTGGCACTGCGTCCGGTTCCCGCGGCGTGGCTGGTCGCCGCGACGGCCACCGGCATCCTGGCCGCCGTCCGATTCCTGCGCCACCGGGCGACGGCCGACGCGCGCGGAGACCCGGCGAGCACGAGCGGCGACCGAGACCCCGGTGAGGACAGCGGCCAACGCCACGGTGCCGTGCGCCCCGGTGGGGACACCGCTCCCGCCCGGCTTCTCCTCGATGCCGTGTGGCGTCATGACGTCCAGCCGGCCGGCGACGACGAACTGCGCCGCGCGCTGGCTGCCGCCCGGGACACCAACACGCAAGCCCTGCTCGCCCACTGTTATCCAGAGCAACTGGCCGAGACCGTGGCCGAGGTCGCGGAGCGCGAGGCGGCCTTCCGCAGCAATGCCCACGACGCGACGGAGCGGCTGTTGGCCGCGGGAATCCCGAGTGTCCTGATCAAGGCGGACGAGCCGGGCGAGCACGTGGGCGGCGACTTCGATCTGGTGGTCCCCGACGGCCAGTGGGCGGCGGCGGCCACGAAGCTGTCCCCCTGGTGCGTTCGCCGCGAGCGGTACTGGCTGGAGCGTTCCACGAAGGTGCTGCTGTGGCCGCCGAGCGGGCCGGCCGTTCACCTGCACGCGTCCGTGTCGTGGTTCGGCGTCCCGGTGATGTCCAACGGCCGGCTGTTCGCCCGCGCGGTGGCCGCGGACGACCGTCCGTGGCTGGAGCCCTGCCCGGCCGACCGGCTGCGCATCTGGCTGGCCCACGCGCTCTTCCAGAACCTGTCCTTCGAGTTGTCGGAGCTCCTCGCGATCAGGCCACTCCTGCGGCCGGACGTGATGGCCGAGGCACGACGGGAGTCGGCCCGGGAAGGCTGGGGGACCGCCCACAGCCAGGCCCTGGCCACCGCCGCGGAGGCCATCGGACGGCTCGACCGGGGTGAGTTCATCGCCCTGCCCGTGGGCCTTCCGGCCAAGGTCTCGCTTCACGTGGCGGTGGAGCACACGCCCCGTCTGCTGCGCGAGGGACGCATCAAAGGGGCCGTACGACAGGCCGCGCTCAGGGTCCCGCTGTGCGTCGCCAAGAGCCGGAAGGCGGGTACCTCATGACCAGTTCACGGCACGCCTCACCCGCCCCGCACCGCCGTCTCGCACCGGGCATCCTGGCCAGACGGCACGAGCGCCCGCGAACCTCGGACCGGCTGCTGGTAGCGGTGTCCGGCCCCGACGATTCCGGTAAGACCACTCTGGTGGGCCACGTCGTGACGACCCTGCGGCAACGGGGCTGCACGGTCACGAGGACCTACTGCTACGGCTGCGTGATATGCCGCCGTTTCCCCGGCCGTCCCCGGTCCGGACGCCCCACGGGCCCATCGTCACGGCCGGGAACCTGGTTCGACGCCGTCCATGCCCGCGTCGACGCGTCCGAGATCGCCCTGCGGTTGGCCGCCGCGCGGGTGCGGGCCGCGGTACGCGGCCTGGCACTCCGCCGCCCGGGCGTCATCCTCACCGACCGGGGACCACTCGACTCCCTGGCCAAGTTCGACCCCCCCGCGGGTTCCCGGACCGCCGCGCTCTTTTGCCGCCTGGCCGGTGCGTACGACCTGACACTGCTCCTCGAAAGCCACGCCGACGAGCCGACCGGCGAAGCCGTGGACGACGGGAAGGACCCAGGACGGCACTGGCAGGAACGCTACCGCCGCTGGGCGCACTCCTCGGGCGACGTGGTCGGCCTCGACGCGCTCGCCACCTCGCCCTCTCGTGCCGCGAACTCCGCCTTCCGGCTCATGGCGGCACGCGGGAACGCGTTGCGCGAAGAGCAGCCCCGCGCCGACGCCTCAGACGCACAAGGAACGCCCTCGCGGGAGCGGGTCGTCATCTCGGCCTTCGACAACACCCACAACACCGACTACCGCGGCGGCGGATCGGCCGTGGTGGACCATGTGGCACGGCGCCTGGCCCAGGAGTTCGACGTCACCGTCGTCACCGCGGCCCGTCACGGCGGAACACAGGTGCGCGACGGACTGCGGTACCACTTCGTACCCGTGTGCTGGGCCGGTCCGCGGGCCGCCCAACTGCTGTTCCAGGCGGCGCTTCCTCTCGTCGCCCGGAAGATTCCGCACGACGTGTGGCTGGAGAACTTCACTCCCCCGTTCACGACGGGTCTGCTGCCGCTCTTCGCCAAGAAACCCGTCATCGGGATCAACCAGTGCCGATGCAGCGAGGCCACCTGGCGGAAGTACCACATCCCCGCCTTCCCCGTCGAACACCGTGCCCTGCGCAACTACCGGGACCTGGTCGTCCTCAACCAGGCGGACGCCGTCGACGCTCGCCGCCACAGCCCCAGGGCGGCGGTACATCTCATCGAGAACGGTGTGGACCAGCGACACGTCGAGGAGGGCGAGTTCGGCAGCGGCGGGCACATCCTCTGCCTGGGCCGCATCGACGTGAAGCTCAAGGGCCTCGACCTGCTGCTGGCGGCGTACGAGGCGGCTTCCCCGGCCCTGCCGCTGTACATCGCCGGACACGGCACACCGGCCGAGGAGCACAAAGTGCAGTCGCTGCTCGCCCGAACGGGCGGGAACGTCCACTGGCTCGGCTTCGCCGCCTCGGAACGCAAAGAGCAACTGCTCTCAGAAAGCGCGTTCTTGGTCATGCCCTCGCGCAGTGAGGCGTTCGGCCTCGTGGCACTCGAGAGCATGGCCCACGGCAAGCCGGTGATCCACTTCGATCTGCCGTCCACGGCCTGGATGGAGGGCAAGGGCAACGTCGCCGTGCCCCCCTTCGACGTCGACCGGATGGCCAAGGAGATCGGCCGGCTCACCGCCGACCCGGACCTCCGCCGAGCTCTGGGCCGCCAGGCGTATCTGGCGGCACAGCGCTACACCTGGACCGCGATGACCGACCGGTATCTGAGCACGGTGCGGACCGTGCTCGCGTCCAGCGCCGCGACCCCCGGACACTCGACGCGGAAGGAGATCGTCAGTGACTCCTGACCCCCTCAACACCGCCGTACAGCGTGGCGTTCCCCTGGTGGTGCTCTCACCCCACCTCGACGACGCGGTGCTGTCCTGCGGAGCGCTGATGGCCCATGCCCGGCAGCACGTACCCGTCACCGTCGTCACGTTGTTCACCACCGGCGCCCCGCCGCCGTACACGCTGTCCGCACGCCGTTGCCTGCACCGTGCAGGGATGCGTGACGCCGAGGAACTCTACGCTGCACGCCGCGCCGAGGACGAGGAGGTGCTCACGGAAATGGGCGTCACCTGGCGACACGCGGGGCTCACCGACGGGCTGTTCCGCCGCAAGACACCGGCCGGCCACCGTACGAGCCGCCTGCTGCCCGAACGGCAGCACGTCTATCCCACATACCGCAGGCATCTCGCCGCCGGACGCGTCTCCCCCCACGACATCGATGTGCTGCGGGCGATCACCCGCGCCCTGCGGGCGCTCGATGTCCCGGTCGCGTCGGACGGGACCGGGCCGCTGATGCTGGCGCCGCTCGCCGTCGGCGGGCATGCCGACCACCTGCTGGTCAGGACGGCGGCCGAAGTGAGCCGCCGGCCCCGCGTCGTGTACTACAGCGACTTCCCCTACGATCAGAGGGAGGCCGTCGACAGCGATTTCGCACGGCGCCACAACCTCCGCGGAGAGGTCACCTGGACCCAGGGCCTGGATGCCAAGACCGATTCGGTCCTCGGCTACCGCACGCAGGCCCGAGCCATGTTTCCCGGCGGCCACGTGCCGCTCACCCCTGAGTTCTACCTCTTCTCCGAGGACTCCTCATGACCACCGTCGAAGCACGACGCGTGCGGACGACGCCGCGGCAGGCGCGCCGTACGGTGCCGACGACTGTCCTGGCGGCGGGCATCTTCCTGCTGACCGCGGCCCTGCGGCTGGTGAACGTGGGCCGTTCCGCGGACCTCTTCATCGACGAGCTGATCTACCGGCAACTCGGCGTCAGTGCCGCGCAGGGTGGTTTCCCCAGCACCTCCGAAGGCCTGTTCTTCCTTCACCCCCCTGGCTACTTCTACGTGGAGGCGGGCTGGGAAAAGCTCATCGGCATCAGCCCCGACGTCGTCACAGGCGTGTACCAGGCCCGGTTGGTGAACGTCTTCCTCGGGGCCGTGACGGCGGTCCTCGTGCTGCTGCTGGTCAGCAGGGCCGGTTCCCGCACCGCCGGTGTCGTGGCCGCCCTGCTGTTCGCCCTGGACCCGTACATCATCCGGCAGAACGACCGGGTGATGCTGGACACCCAGACCGTGATGTTCGTACTGGCCGGATACCTGGTGCTGCTGCTCCTGGCCCGCGAGCCGCTGCCAGGCAGAAAGCATCTCACGGCCGCGGCGGCCGGTCTTCTCTTCGGGCTGGCACTGCTGACGAAGGACCACTCGGCGCTCATCACCGTGCTGCCGCTGCTCCTCGCGCTGATCCTCGGCTGGGGACCTCCACGACGGCTGCTGCTCACCACGCTGGGGACCGCCGTCGCGCCGTACGGACTGTATGTGGGCCTCGTCTGCCTTTACGGCCACGTGACCCCGTTCTGGTACGACAAGAGCCACGGTGCCGCCCGCCTGATCGGGATCGTCCAGGAATCCGGGTTCCACGCCGCCGGAACTCCGTCACTGACCAGCCGGCTCGTCGACCAGGTGACGACGTTCGCCTCCACCTACGCGCTCCTGCTGCTCGGCCCGGTCGCTCTGGTGATCCTGCTGCGCCGCAAGGACCCCGTGCTCAGGATGCTGGCTCTGTTCCACCTGTGCGCCGGACTCACCCTGGCCTTCGCGCTCGCCCACGGGACGCTGGAGGAGCAGGCGCTCTATCTGCTCATCGTGCCCACCGTGGTGGTGCTGGGCGCCGCACTCGGCGTGGGGATCGAGCACTTCCGGCAGCGCGACGGCCGCCGACTGCCGCGCCGCGTCCTGGTCGTGGCCCTCGCCGGCTTCCTCGCCGCCACCGTCGCCTTCTCGGGAATGTCCTACGCCAAGGTGCACACCGGACGCGACGACGGGTACGCCCGCTTGCGCGACTACATGGACAAGCACGTTCCCGTGGGCAGCGCGGTCATCGCGGCCGACGGCGGAGCCAGCGGCGGTATCTCGTCCTGGGCACTACGGGACAGGTACGTCATGGGCGACTGGGTCACGCCGGAGGCCAGGACCCGGGCGTACGCCCGTTATCTGGTCGTCCCCTGGAAGGTGATCGATCAGGGCTACGGCACGATGGACGCCCGCACGGCCCGGCGCCTCGCGGCCGAGGGCCACCTGGTGTTCGCCTTCCACGGACGCTCCTACGGGACGCTCGCGCTGTACAAGCTGCCGCTGCCCGACAAGAACTACCTCAGGTTCCGCGATGCGGCCCATGGTCTGCGGACAGGGGCCGACCATGGTCCGTGACCGCCGTCCTCGTGTTCTGCTCCTCACCAGCGGCCCGGTCGACGGAGGAAAAGGAGGGGACACCGATCTCGCGATGGCACTCGTCCAGGGCATTCCAGAGGTGCGCTATCTCTGGTTCCGGAGGTGGCCCGGGCTCGACGAGAGGGTGCGGGACCTGCCGGGGCGGCCCGTTCCCCTCCTGTCCCGCGACGGTGTCCCCCGTCTGCCGGTGCGGGTGCAGGCGGCGGTCGCCGGGTGCGCACTCACCCGGCGGTGCGACCTCGTGCACGCCGTCATGACCATCGGGAGCAGCTTTCCCCCCTTCTCCCGCCTCTGGCCGAGGCTTGTCGGCGACACACCGGTCCTGCACACCGTTCCCGGCGTGATGAACCCCACGTTTCTGTCGCGGTCGCGCCCGCTGGGGCCCACTGTGGCGCTGTCGGAGGCCACCGCGGCGCAGATGCGCACCGCGGGCTTCGGGGAGGTCCGGGTCATCCGGCCCGTCGTCCGGCTGACCGAGTGGCCCCTACGGCCTCGGCCGCTCTCCGACCGGCCGACCGTGCTGGTCACCGGTCATCACGACCGAGGGGGCGGCGCCGAGGAGGCGATCGCCTCGGCCGCGGTCGCCGCTCGTGCCGGAGCCCGATTCCGACTGGTCCTCGCGCTGCGCGACCGGCCGGGACAAGACACCCGCGCACTGGAGGAGAACCTGCGCGCCCAGGCCGCCCGCCAGGGCCTGCCGGAAACCCAAGTGCTCGGAAACGGCTCGGACATGCACGGCCTCCTGGCATCCGCCGACGTGCTCCTCTACGTGCCCCGGGCACTCGGCGGCAAGGCGGACGTTCCGCTCACCGTGCTCCAGGCGCTCGCCACGGGGCGGCCCGTCGTGCTGAGCGAACTGCCGCAGTTCGAGTCCCTGCGGGGCACCGTGCTGCAGGCCGCCCCGGGCGACTGTGAGCGGACCGGTCATCTGCTGTGGCAGCTGCTGGACCGGCCCCGGTGGTGGCAGAACCTGGCGCGGCGGGGCCGCGTGACGGTGGAGGAGCGTTTCGGTGTGCCGCAGTTCGCGGCGCAGTACTCGCGACTGTACGAGGAGTTGCTGCCATGACGGACCACAGCCGGTCAGGCGGCGCGCTCAGGCGCTCGCACGTGCGCCGGTGGGTCGCGTACGCCGTGGTCGCCGCCGTCGTGGCCGCAGTGGTCTCCTTCATCCGTCTCGGCTCCCCCGGCGATCACCACGAGCGGTACTTCTTCGGCACCCTGCAGACGAGCCCGCGCACCGCCCGGGCCGACAAGGCACACGGCATGCGAATGGCCCATATGACGGTGTCCTGGGAGCGGTTCGAACCGGCCCCCGGGCAGGTGGACCAGCACTACGTCGCCATGCTCGAGCGGAAGCTGCGGATGCTCCGGGACGCGGGCCTGCATGTGGAGGTGGGCGTGGGCCTGAACACCCCGCCGTCCTGGCTGAGCAGCAGGTATCCTGAGGACGCCTTCACCGACCAGGGCGGCGCCCGCTTCACCTCCAGCCCGAACCTGGTGTTCAGCCAGGAGATCCGCAACGAGGTGGAAGGCTATCTGCGGCGGCTGGACCAGGAGATCGGTCTGGCGAAGTTCTGGGCGATACGCATCGGCGTGAACAGCTCCGGGGAGTTCACCTATCCGCCACCGGCCGCGAGCGCCCGGGGCGCGATGTCGTACTGGGCCTTCGACCGGCATGCGCAGGCGAGCGGGGCGGATCCGGGCCGGCCCGCGACCGTGCCGCCGAACCCTTATCCGGGCTGGCGACCGGGGCAACTCACCTATCAGGGGGCCCCCTTCACCACGAGCCAGGTGTCCCGGTGGTACGACTGGTATCTCGCCGCGCTCGCCGACGCGGTGAACTGGCAGACCAGGCTGTACGAGACCCTGGGCTACCACGGACTCATGCTGGTGCTGATCCCCGGGGGCGGGTTCTTCCCGAGCGACCTCTCCGCGGCCGTCCAAGGCCACCTCGGCCAGACTGCCAACGGTGGGCTCATCAGCCGAGGCGCCGGTTTCTTCCGCACCATCGGGCTGGTCCAGCACCGGCCCACCGTGCAACTGGTCTCCACCGCGCTGGTGGACGGTTCGGGCACGCCGAGGAACAACGGCTGCCAACCCTCGGACGGCACCGTCGTCCCGGACGCCCTCGCCCCGGGCGCCGAGGCGCGCGTGCGTGCGTGGTCGTCGGTGCGGTGGATCTCCCGGATCGCCGCGCGCGAGGGCTTCCCCATCAGCGGGGAGAGCGCGGGACCTCATGTGGCCCCCTACTACCCGGGCGTCATGAGCGAGGCCGGCCGCCAACTGAGGTCCTGCGGACTCACGGGACTGATGTGGGCCTTCGACAGCAACCTGTACGACGGCACTCCCGGGTCCTCACTCGGGGACTATGCCTCGGTGATCGCCACGTTGCAGAGAGGAGCGGCACCATGACGGTGACCGTGCTCACTCCGGACCGCCTCTCCACGGCGGACATCGCCGCGTGGCAGGCTCTGCAGCGAGCCACTCCGGACCTGGCCAGCCCCTTCCTGTCTCCGGAGTTCACCCGGGCTGTCGGCCGGCACAGGCCCACGGCGCGCGTCGCAGTGCTCGAGGCGGGGGACGCGCCGGTGGGCTATTTCCCCTACGAGCACCACCGGCTGGGACTCGGGCTGCCCATCGGCAGCGGCCTGTGCGACGTGCAGGGGCTGGTACACGCGCCGGGGCTGGACTGGGACGTGCGGGCGCTGCTGCGCGCCTGTGGGCTGTGCCTTTGGCGGTACGACCATCTCACCACGAGCCAGCGGCCCTTCGACAGCGGCGTCGTGCGCCGCTCCAGGTCACCGGTCATCGACCTGACGTCCGGCTACGAGGTCTATGCCGCGGCTCTGCGCAACGGGTCGTCGGCCCGGGCGAGGCAGCTCGACGCCAAGGAGCGCCGGCTGACGCGCGCTCTGGGAGAGCCGCGGCTGGTCTTCGAAGAGACGGCGCCCGAACGCCTCGAGACACTCATGCGCTGGAAGTCGGCGCAGTACCGGGCGAAGGGGCAGGTGGACCTGTTCGCGAAGCCCCCGGTCGTGGCGCTGCTGCAGGCGCTCATGCGCACCCGGTCGGCCACCTGCACCGGCACGCTGTCCACGCTGTACGCGGGCGACCGGCCCGTCGCCATGCACTTCGGCCTGCGCTCCGCGCGAGTGCTTCAGTACTGGTTCCCCGCCTACGACCCCGAGGCGGCACGCTTCTCACCGGGCATCCTTCTCCTGCTGCGCATGGCACAGGCCGCGGCGGCGCTGGGCATCGAGCGCCTCGACCTCGGGAAGGGGGACGAGCGCTACAAACAGGAGATGAAGACCGGCGACCTGCCTCTGGGCGAAGGGTGCGTGAGCCTGGGCACCCTGCCGGCCGCGCTCCGGCGCGCCCAGATGGCGTCGGGGCAGAAGGTACGGGCCATGGTGGCGGGGAACCCCAGACTGCGAGGGATCGCGCTGAGGGCCGTCAACACCCGTCAGCCAGTGGGCCGGTGGACGTGACGACGGGACGCTGACGCGGCGCCGCAGTCACCCCTCCTGGAAGCCGATCACGCGCTTGGCGGCGGTCCGCAGTCCGCGGTCGACCGCGGAGACAGGAAGCCGCTCACGGTAGTATCGGGGAGAGGCGAAGAGGTCCGCACCAAGGCTCTCCTTGAACTCGGCGAGCGACGCCCCCTGACGGGATCCGCCCATGTCGTAGCGCAGACAGCCGGCGGCACACGCGTCGTCGATCGCCAGCCGGTGCAGCAGGTGATTGGCCCGGACCGGATGGGCCAGATCCCGGTTCATGGCCGCGTGCCACAACTTGGCCTGGTAACCGTGGCGCAGGACGACGATCCCCGCGGCGGGCTCCCCGGCGCGGCGAGCCATCCAGATCGTGCACGACGCTCCGAGCCGGTCGGCGACCGTCTCCAGCCGTTCCCTCGGAAACGCGTGCTTCCTGCGCCACCGGGCGAGCGCCAGCGGTTCGTGCTGCCGCGCGGCCCACCGCACGATCGACTGCTCGAACAACTGGTAGAACTCCGGAATCAGCCTGCCCGTACGGTCCACCTCCACGTCGACGTCCGATCGTTCGGCGCGGCGGACGCCGCGCCGAAATCTGTGATGGAAACGTCGTTCCCAGATCGTGCCGAACCCGCCCTCAAGGTCGAGCACATGAACCGTGTGGAGGTCCTCCTTGAAGCCCGCGGGTACCGCGCGCTTCCACACCTCCGAGTCCTCGGGACGCAGTCGCATCCCGACGCGCAGGGCCGGAATCAGCGCCAGGTCATCGAAGACGGCCCGGGCTTCCCGCGGACCGACTCTGCCCGAGGAAAGCGGCCCACCGATGCCCCACTCGCCCGGCCAGGACTCCTGCGCCGTCAGCGACCGCGGCCGCCGACGCCTGGTGACCAGGGGAAGCACGAGCCGGCTGCCGCTCGAGAACTCGTACAACCGGCTGGCGTCCTGGAACGTCCCCGTCGCGCACACACAGTCGAGCCAGGCCGGCGTCTGGGTCACGTTGGCGGCCGCATCCGAGTGGGCGAGCGTCCACCAGGTTTCCCGTGGCACCGGGGTTGTCACGTGCACGGGCCCGGCGGAGGTGTTGATCAGCAGTACAGCGGGTGCGTTCACGGCCTTTCCTGCCTGCCTGGCGGTGAGGACCGCAAAGTCCGGTCACGGATCGGGAGCAACCTGCCTGGGCCATTTGATCCTAGTCCGTACGGACAAGAGAGGCATTTCAGTCAATCGCGCCGCGTCGATGTACCGTGCGTACATTTACGTCGTACACTTTCGCCAGGTGTCCGCCGTGCCGTGAGGAGACAACGAAGATGGCCAAACCCGCCGGGTCCGATCCTGCCCGCCGCGCCAGCGACCGGGGCCGCTACGGACGGCTGAGCCGGGAGCGCGTGCTGGCCAGCGCCCTGGAACTGGTGGACCGGGAAGGCCTGTCGGCGCTGAGCATGCGGCGGCTGGGCGCCGAACTCGGCGTGGAGGCGATGGCGCTCTACCGGTACGCGGAGGGCAAGGACGGCCTGCTGGACGGTCTGGTGGAGGCCCTGTACCTCGAGCTGGAGGCACGGCTGACCGCCGCCTTCGATGACGGAGCCGAGGAGTCCGACTGGCGCAAGGAGCTCCACCGCATCGCGCGGGCGACGTACGACGTCTGCCTCGCCCACCCGCAGGCGGTCCCCCTGCTGACCACGCGCATGCTGGCGGTCCCACTCGCCCAACGCCCCCTCGCCGTCCTGAAGGATCACGAGAAGGTCCTCGTCCTGCTCTACGAAGCCGGGCTGGACGAAGCCCGCGCCGCCGCCGTCTTCCGCGCGTACACCGCGTGGCTCCTCGGCTATGTGTCCGCGGAGCTGCGGCTCATGGTGGACAACCCCGAGGAGCCGGATCCCGCTTTCCGTCTGGGACTGCACCGCATGCCGCCCCAGGAGCTTCCCAGGCTTCGGCAGACCGCCCTCGCCCTCGCCGGACAGGGCGGCCCGGAGGGCCTGGCGAGCGGACTGGACGCGCTGCTCGACCGCTTCGCCGAGGCGGGGTGAAGCCGGTTCCCGGGCGGTCCACGCGGAGGGGACCTGCACGCGATGTCACCGCTTGCTCAGTTCGCCCCGGACGACGAGGACACGGGTGTACCTGCGGCTGACGGGGTCACGGTCCGTGCAGGTGGTGAGTGTGATGAGCGCCTTGTCCGGCTTCGCCCCGGGGCTGTCGGGCACGGGCAGGACGACGCCGACCTGCGTCGGCTTCACCGTCTGCGTCTCCGTGACCCGGTAGGTGAGGTCTCGTCCCCGCCACTCGGCGACGATCGAGTCCCCCACTTCGAGCTCACCCAGCCGGTTGAAGGGCTGCCCCCAGCCCGTTCTGTGGCCGGCGACCGCGAAATTGCCGATCTGACCAGGCATGGCACTCCCGCTGTAGTGCCCGGGTCCTTTTGCGAGATCTGCCTGCGACACGCCCTCGACGACGACCGGACGGTATCGGTCCCCGAATTTCGGAATCCTGAGCACCGCGACAGGCTCCCCTTCACGAGGACGGGGCTCTTTTCGCACCGCCCGTGAGAGCTGGCGATTCATTTCCTCCTGCGCCTGGCTGTACTCGTGCATCTGCCGCTGATCTTGGGAAATCCTGAATCCTCCCAGAAGCACAGCGGAGAGGATCAGCGCAATCCCAACGAAGCGGGTGAATATCCGCATGAAAGACGCCTCACGGTTTCCCGGGATCACCGAAACCGGCGATCCGCCCGGGCGCGGTGCACCCTCGGTCAGGCATCGTCGTCGTGCCTCTTTCGCGGAACCAGCCTCAGCGCGGCGAAGCCTGCCGAGACGAGCACGAACATCACCACCCAGAACCATATGCTGTCCACACCGCCGGTAACGGGCAGAACTCCCGCACCCACTCCGGCAGATGCTGCGGTTCCGGCGCCTGCGTAGTCCGCCATGGGTTTCTCCTTCCGAAATCGATGCGGCCGATCCCGGGTGACAAACAGGATCAGGACCGCAGTGGGCTGAAGCCAGGCAACAAGGCGCCCATACAGCCCCCGACCGGAGGTGGCGGCGGCAAGCGGTGCCCGACAGGCCCACCAGAGAGGTTCAGCCGCCCCGCGCCTTGTTTACGGCGTATACGTACAGCTTCACCCAAAGGGCGCATTCCGTCAAGCGAGGAGCGCGACGATCATTCCGGCTCTTGCACGACAGGCCGGCCCAGGTGATCGAGCAGCGCGTCCAGCCCTGCCGTCAGCCCCTCCGGGCCGTCCCGCCCGGCGAGCACGAGGGCCACCCGCAGCCCTGGCACCTCGTCCGGCGGCACGTGCCGCAAGCCGAGCCAGACCGCCGGATCCGGACCGTCGGGACCCTCCGACGCAGGACACAGCTCCACCGCCACATAGCCGAGAAGCCATCCCGTGAAGGCGCGGAAGGCCACCGCCGCCCGGGCATCGTCGAGTCCGCCCTCGGCCAGCAGGGCGAGCACCCTCTCATGACCTTTGACGACGACGAGCGGCCGACGGGTCCGAGGAGCCGTCAGCATCCGCTCGGAGAACAGCGGCACCGCCCGGGGATGCGCCAGGCAGACGTCGTATGTCGCCCGTCCGATCCGATGGAGCTCCGAGCGCCACCTCGGCACCCCAGCCACGTGGCCGGTCTCCTCATCGAGGGCCAGACGCTGCTCCAGTTCGAGGTAGAGCACTTCCACCAGGTCGTCCAGGAGGGCGTCCTTGCTCCCCGCATGCCGGTAGAGCGCCATCGCCTCCACGCCGAGTTCGGCACCGAGGCGGCGCATGCTCAAGGCCGCCAGCCCCTCACGGTCCACCAGCGCCAAAGCCGCCGCGCGCACCCGCTCACGGCTCAGCCGACGCTCCCTGCTGGCCATGCCGTGCCTCCCGTGACTCGCCCCTGAGCTCCGCTCGTGTTGACACCCCGCCCCTGCGATCCGAAGATGTATGTATACGCCGTAAATATACAACTTTCGCCGGCATGGAGCCATAGCACAACGGCTGGAAAGGGCAGGCACGATGAACCGGAGCGAGGATCGCGAACTGTCGGGAGTGAGGCCGCCGATGGTGGTGGTGCTCGTCCCCGCCTATCGGGAGGTGGACTCTCTCGGCCATGTCCTCGAGGCGCTGAGGAGCCAGACGCGGCCTCCGGACCGCATCGTCGTGACCCTTGATCCGCACCGGGACGAGGAACGGACCGACACCCTGGAACGGATGGGCCGTGAAGCCGGGGCCGAGGTCTGGCATTCCGTCGGCAACAAGCACAAGAAGGCCGGCAACCTCAACGGAGCGCTGGCGAGGCTGCTGCCCACTCTCTCGGATGAGGACGCGGTGCTCGTTCAGGACGCCGACACCTATCTCGATCCCCACTTCATCGAAGTGACCCACAGGAAGCTGCTGCAGGGGTACGGAGCCGTGGGCGGAAACTTCCGCGGACGCGCGGGCGGCGGACTGTGCGGCGTTTTCCAGCGCAACGAGTACGCCCGATACGCTCGTGACACGAAACGCAAGCACGGCAAGGTGCTGTGCCTGACGGGCACGGCCTGCCTGTTCAAGGTGGAAGCCCTGCGGGACGTCCTGGACGCTCGCGGCAACGGACGACTGCCGGCGGCGGACGGCGTGTACGACACCAAAGTACTGACCGAGGACAACGAGCTCACGCTCGCGCTGAAGCACCGGGGATGGCGCATCGTCGCCCCTTCCCGGGCCACCATGACCACCGAGGTCATGGTGACATGGAGGGATCTCGGCAAGCAGCGGCTCCGGTGGAAGCGCGGAGCACTCGAGAACCTCTTCGACTACGGTCTTACGCGCCACACCTTCGAAGGCTGGGTCAGACAGCTGATCGCGTTTCTCGGCGCGACGGTTTCGGCGCTCTACGTCGGGTCGGTGCTCTGGTTCGCCGCGACGGGTGCCGGCGTCAGGATCGCCCCGTTCTGGCTGGCCTTCACGGGGTTCTACGCCGTGGAGCGTGCGATCACCGTGAAAGCGCGGGGGTGGCGCACGGCGATGTTCTCCATGCTGGTCGTACCCGAGTGGTTCTACGACCTCTTCCTCCAGGGCGTACACATCCGCGCACTGACGGATGCGGCCCTCCACAGGGAGCGCACCTGGTAGGTCTTCGGTTTCCTCTGCGGTACACCTGATCGCCCCTGAGTGTTCACCGAGCCCAGGGCATCCCGAGCAGCGTCCTCGCCCTCTTGCACGTCGTACGACTGACGCACGTTCGGGAAGGTTCGTCCATGGGGGCCAGCACCTCGGAACTCATCAGGCCGGTCCGGCGCACGGATGGCCCACCCCCTGCGGGCACCAAGGAGATCAACGCCAGACTGGCCTGGTGGGCGATCATGGTGGCTGCGACGGTGCTGTTCACCTGGGACATCCAGCACAGCGGCTACCACTCGTTCTACTCCGAGACCGCGCGCAGCATGACGGAGAGCTGGAAGGGCTTCCTCTTCGGCTCGTTCGACCCGGGCGACACGGTCACCATCGACAAGCTCCCGGGGTTCCTGTGGCCGCAGGCCCTGTCCGCGCGGATCTTCGGTTTCCATCCGTGGGCACTGACCCTGCCGCAGGTCGTCGAGGGCGTCCTCGGCGTCGCCGTGCTGCACCGCGCCGTGCGGCGGTGGGCCGGGGAGAGCGCGGCACTCCTCGCCGCCGGCGCCTTCACCCTGACTCCCGTGGTCGCGGGGATGTTCCGTACGGAGGTCGAGGACCCGGCGTTCACCCTCTGCGTCCTGCTGGCCGCGAACGCCACGCTGCGCGCCGCCCGCGAGGCCCGGCCGCGTTCGCTGCTCGTGGCCGGGCTGTGGGTGGGCCTCGGCTTCCAGGCCAAGATGCTGGAGGCCTGGGCGGTGCTTCCCGCGCTCGGCCTGCTCTACCTGGTGTCGGCCCCGGCGCCGCTGCGCCGCCGGCTGACCCACCTGGCGACGGCCGCAGCGGTGTGCGTCGCGACGTCGGCGTCCTGGATGGTCCTGGTGGCCCTGACCCCGGCCCAGGACCGTCCGTTCATCGACGGCACGACCGACAACTCGGCGTTCAGCCAGGTCGTCGGCTACAACTTCCTCAACCGTTTCGCCAGCCTCGGCATCAGCGCCGAGTCCACCGGCAGCGTCGCCGCCACGACCATGGCCGGCACCGAACCGGCACACTCCGGCGCCCAGTCCGCCGGCCAGTGGGCCAAGATGTTCGCCCCGTCGCTCGCCTCCCAGGTCGGCTGGCTCTACCCGGTGGCCGCGCTCTCCGTGGTGTGTGGCCTGGTCTGGCTGCGCGGCAGGCCCCGTACGGATCCGCTGCGGGCGGGCTTCCTGCTGTGGGGCGTGTGGCTGGCCACGTACTTCCTGGTCTTCAGCGCCGGCGCGGTCGGCGGCCACACGTACTACATGGGAGTGGTGGCGGTCCCGCTCGCCGCGCTGTTCGGCGGCGGCGTCGTGCAGTTCTGGCGGGCCTGGCGGCGCGGCGACCGGACCCGCTCGTGGGCACTTCCGACGGCGGTGGTCAGCACCGTGGCATGGTCGGCGTTCATCGCGACGCGGTACTCGTTCCTGCCCTGGCTGGCACCCGCCGCGATCGTCGCGGGGACCGCAGGCCTGGTGCTGCTCGCCCTGTCGCGCACCGCCGGCCGCCGGGCGCCCTCCCGGATCGCGGTGCTGGGCGTGGGGGCGGTGATCGTGGGCATGCTGCTGCCGTCCGCCGCCTGGGCGTCAACGGTCCTGAACCCGAAGTACGCCCACTCGGGCATGGGCACCGCGGGACCGGCCTCCACCTGGCACCACCACCGGCACGACCGGGCGACGTCCCTCGCCGCGACACGCGATCCAGCCCCGGCCGACAGCTCTCCCCCCGCGACGAAGCCGCACAGGACCACGGTCAGGTACACCCCCCGGCCGGGCCTCACCCACGAACAGCAGCGCTTCCTTGCCACCATGAAGGCCCACCAGGGCCGTGCCACCTTCGTCTTCGCCACGACCAGCTGGCGCTCGGCCTCCCCCTACATCCTCTACGCGGGCGCCAAGGTGCTCCCCATGGGAGGCTTCACCGGCGCCGCGCCCACGCCCACCGTGACCGCGTTCCGCACGCTGATCGCCACCGGCCGGTTGCGCTACGTCGTCCTCGGCGGCCCACCGACCACCCCCGGCCGCGCCGCCGCGCACTGGGTACGCGCTCACTGCACACGCGTGTCCCACGAGGCCTTCCGTGTCTACGACTGCGTGTCGGCATCCGCCATGTAAGGGTTTCACAGGAAAATCTCAGCTAATTTGAGCGCTTGCCTCACCTTCGTGAGACAGGATGATCATTGATGGAGCGCAACTCACGCACCTTTGCCACCTCGCGTCCCGCGTTGCTCGGCGTCGCGGTGGTGTTCACCCTGGCCACGTCCGTGGCGGCAGCGGAGGTAGGGCACGGGCCTTCGAGGCCCGCGTCGGAAGTACCGTCGTACGCCCCGTCGTACGCCCCGTCGTCCGCCGCGAACGTGGGTCGTGCGGGGCGGGGCCGAACCAGAACACAGCCGCTGGGGACCACCGCCGACGTCGTCGCCGATGGTCGGTCGGCGCGGATCGGCGCACTGTTCACCGCGGACCGGGCCGACGACCTGGCCGGCGGACACTCCTGCACGGCCTCGGTCGTGCACAGTCCCCAGCGCGACCTCGTGGTCACCGCCGCGCACTGTGTGAGCGACACCAGTACCGACCTGGTGTTCGTGCCCGGCTATCGGGACGGACACGCTCCTTACGGGGTGTGGAAGCTGGACCACCGCTATCTGCCCGACGGGTGGACCAAGGACCAGGACCAGGACAGCGACCTGGCCTTCGCCACCGTCGACGAGACGGACGGCAAGGCGATCGAGGACGTCGTCGGGGCCAACCTGTTCACGCCCGGCACGGCCACCGGCGCCACCGCCGTGACCGTCGTCGGCTATCCCAACTCCCGCGAGACGCCCATCACCTGCACCAACAAGCCGACCTCGTACAGCAGCACCCAGCAGCGCATCGAATGCCCCGCCTTCTCCCAAGGCACCAGCGGCAGCCCCTGGATCAACGACGCCGGCCAGGTCGTCGGCGTCCTCGGCGGCTACGACCAGGGCGGCGACACCGACGACGTGTCCTACAGCGTGACCCTGGGCAGCGAGGCGGCGGACCTGTACAAGTCCGCCATCAGCGATCAGTGATCCGCGCGAGGCACGGCGAGACCCGCTCACCCAGAACGCTCTGAGGCCGCCCTCCCCTCAGTGGGAGAACGGCCTCCGACCTGCATCAAGCTGGTCGGGACGACAGGATTTGAACCTGCGACCCCTTGACCCCCAGTCAAGTGCGCTACCAAGCTGCGCCACGTCCCGGTGCCTCTCGCGCGGTGGACCGCGCGATCACGCGAACAGCACTTTACCGTACGCCGGGGGCCGCTCCGAAGCGGGCAGCGGGCGCGGGACAATCGGCCCATGGGCAGCACATCCTCAGGGCGTCCGACGGCGGCGCGGGACCGGGACAGCGAGGGGCGGGCGCGCAACGCCCGTCCGCGGGACGGGCTCGGGCGGCCCCTGCCGTACGGCGCCGACGGAGTGGCGCGGCAGCCGGAAGGGGTCGTACGGACCCCGGACCGGACCGTCGCCGAGGCGCAGGAGCTGCTGGACGCGGGGCGGCCCTTCCATGCGCACGAGGTGTTCGAGGACGCCTGGAAGTCGGGGCCCAAGGAGGAACGGGAGCTGTGGCGCGGGCTCGCCCAGCTCGCCGTGGGGCTCACCCACTCCGCCCGGGGCAATGTCACGGGCGGTGCGCGGCTGCTGCGGCGCGGGGCGGGGGCCGTGGAGGCGTGGGCGGCCGAGTCGGGGCGGCCGGGGCCGTACGGGATGGATCTGGCGGGGCTGATCGGCTGGGCGCGGGAGCTGGCGGGGGTCGTGGAGCGGGACGAGAGGACGGTCGACGCGGCCGAGCGGGCGCCTCGGCTGCGGGGATAGCGGGGGGCCGGGAAGGTGCCGTACCCGCTGCGTGCGGACGCGGTGTACGGACTGTCAGTGGCGTGGGGCAGACTCGGGGCGTGCGAAAGATTCAGGTCATCGGTATCGGCGCGGGCGACCCCGACCAGCTCACCCTGCAGGCCGTGCGGGCGCTGCGGGGCACGGACGTGTTCTTCGTCCTGGACAAGGGCGAGGTGAAGAGCGACCTCACACGGCTTCGCCGGGACATGCTCGACACGCACATACCGGCGGGGTCGTCGTACCGGGTGGTCGAGGCGCGTGATCCGGAGCGGGACCGGACGGCGGGCGGCGCGGCCTACTCCCCCGCCGTCGGGGACTGGCGCAGTGCCCGGGCCGAGATCTACGAGCGGCTGATCGCCGAGGAGCTGGGCGAGGAGGAGTGCGGGGCGTTCCTGGTGTGGGGTGACCCCGCGCTGTACGACAGCACGATCGCGATCCTCGAGGAGGTGCTGGAGCGGGGCACGGTGGACTTCGCGTTCGACGTCGTGCCCGGTATCAGCAGTGTCTCGGCGCTCGTCGCCCGGCACCGGACGGGCCTGAACCGGGTGGGACGGCCGGTTCAGATCACCACCGGGCGGCGGCTCGCCGAGGGGTTCCCGGAAGGGGTGGACGACGTGGTGGTGATGCTGGACGCCCACCAGACGTTCCGGCAGTACGCCGACCAGGACATCGACATCTACTGGGGCGCCTACATCGGAACCCCGGACGAGATCCTCGCCGCGGGGCCGATCGCCGAGGCCGCACCGCGGATCGAGCGGCTGCGGGCCGAGGCCCGCGAGCGCAAGGGCTGGATCATGGACACGTATCTGCTGCGCAGGCGTCCCAAGGACCGCTAGAGGAGTTCCCCGTCACCTCAGGGCGAGGTCCAGGCGGTCGAGGGCCGCGGGTACGTCGGGTACGGCGATCACGCCTGGCGGCAGCGGTGGGCGGCGTACGACGACGACCGGCAGGGCGAGTTCGCGGGCGGCTGTCAGCTTGGCGGCCGTCGCCGCTCCCCCGCTGTCCTTGGTGACCAGGACGTCGATCAGGTACTCGCGCAGCAGTGTGGTCTCGTCGGCCACGGTGAAGGGCCCCCGCCCCAGCAGCACTTCGGTGTGCGGCGGCATGGGCGGCTGCGGCGGCTCCACCGACCGTACGACGAAGTGCAGTTCGCCGAGGTGGGCGAAGGCGGCGAGGCCCAGGCGTCCGGTGGTCAGCAGCACCCGTCGGCCGAGGCCGGGCAGCAGCTCCGCGGCAGCGATCAGGGACGGGACCGGGTGCCAGCGGTCCCCGGGGCCGGGCCGCCAGCCGGGGCGGCGCAGGACGACCGCGGGGACGCCGGTCGAGGCCGCGGCCCGCGAGGCGTTTGCGGTGATCGCCTCGGCGAACGGGTGGGTGGCGTCGACCAGGGCGTCCACCCGCTGTTCGCGCAGCCACTCGGCCAGCCCCTCCGCCCCGCCGAAGCCGCCGATCCGGACCTCGCCCGTCAGCGCGCCCGGCCGGCTCACCCTCCCGGCGAGCGAGGTGGTGACGCGTACGCCGGGTCGTGCCGCGAGAACGGCGGCCAGTTCACGGGCCTCGGTGGTGCCGCCGAGGATGAGGACGTGCGGGGGCATGGGGGGAGCGTACGAGATGGGGGCGCGGGAGAGAGGGGCCGCCCGGCTGGGGGATGCCGGGCGGCCCCTGTCCGCGTCAGCCCTGGCGGGCCTTGAAGCGCGGCTCCCTCTTGTTGATCACGTAGACCACGCCGCGTCGGCGCACCACCTGCGCGCCGGGCCGGGCCTTCAGGAAACGCAGGGACTTGCGCACCTTCATGGGCTGTCCTCCTCGGGTCGTTCGTCGGACGCGGTCAGGCGCGGGCGGCGGTGCGGCCGTAGCGGCGCTCGAAGCGTTCGACTCGGCCGGCGCTGTCCAGGACTCGCGCCTTACCGGTGTAGAAGGGGTGGGACGCCGACGAGATCTCGACGTCGACCAGGGGGTAGGTGTTGCCGTCCTCCCACTCGATCGTCCGGGACGAGTCGGTGGTGGAGCGGGTGAGGAACGCGGTGTCCGCGGCGCGGTCGCGGAAGACCACGAGCCGGGACTCGGGATGGATGCGGGGCTTCACGGGGTTTACCTCCTCGGGGACCGCGGGCCCGACGGTGCGGGCCCGCTCCGGCTGGTTCAGCGCTCCTCGCGGAACTCGACGTGCGCTCCGGCCACCGGGTCGTACTTGCGCAGGACGAGCCGGTCGGGGTCGTTGCTGCGGTTCTTGCGGGTCACGTAGGTGACGCCGGTTCCGGCCGTCGACTTCAGCTTGACGACGGGGCGCGCGGTGCTGCGTGCCATGAGGTCCTCCCTTCGCCCACGCTCCGGATCGTTGATCCGAGCATGTCAATCACATGCGGTGTAACAGCACCGGCCTCCGCCGCATTCCCGGGTTCAGCGCAGGAGTAGCTGGATGCCGCCGATAACCGTCGCAGCGATCACGAGTTGTTCGAAGAGACGCTGGTTGATTCGGTTCACAGCCCATTTGCCGATGAACGCACCGGGTACGACGAACACGGCGAGCGCGGCGTCGAGAAGGAGCGAGCGGCCGTCGATGAGGCCGAGGCCGGCGCTGAAAGGCACCTTGGAGACGTTGACGATCAGGAAGAAAAACGCCGAGGTGCCGAGGAAGCCGAGCTTGCGGAAGCCCGCGGAGAGCAGGTACATCGACATCACCGGGCCGCCCGCGTTGGCGACCATCGTGGTGAAGCCGCCCAGGACACCGTAGGAGCGGGCCTTGAGACGGCCGGTCCTGGTGGTCACCGAGTCCGGTTCCTCCTCTGACTGAGCCGTGCGCCGCCGCCACACCGTCACCGCGGCCATCAGCAGCAGGATCGCGCCGATCGACGTCCGTACGACCCCGTCGCCCGCCCGGATCAGGAACAGCGTGCCGACCACCACGCCCGCCGCGACCGCCGGGAACAGGCGCCACAGGGTGGGCCAGTGGGCGTGCCGGCGGTAGGTGAGGACGGCCAGGACGTCGCCGACGATCAGGATGGGCAAGAGGACGCCGGTGGAGGCCCGAGCGGGCAGGACCGCGGCGAAGATCGCGAGGCTCACCGTGTTGGCGCCGCTCACGGCGGTCTTGGAGAAGCCGACCAGGAGGGCGGCGGAGGCGAGGGCGGCGAACTCCCAGCCTGTTATGTGCCAGAGCGTCATCGTGTTCATGCGGAAACCGATGCTATGTGCAGACAACCGGCGCGGTAAGTACCGTCTCGCTGGGTGGCACCCGGCGTTCACCCGACCCGTGGAGGAGACATGACCGAAGCCCGCGAGCACGTCCTGACCGGGACCCGGGCCAGGATCGTCGCCCGTGAGTGGCCCCATGAGCGGCCGCGGTACCTCGCCCTGCTCGTGCACGGGTACGGCGAGCACGTCGGACGGTACGAGGAGGTGGCCGGGGTGCTCGTGCGGCACGGGGCCGCCGTCTTCGGGCCCGATCATCTCGGGCACGGCAGGTCGGACGGTGAGCGGGTGCTGATCGAGGACTTCGAGGACGTCGTCAGCGACGTGCACACCGTGGTCGATCTGGCGCGCACCACGTATCAGGCGCTGCCGGTCGTGGTCGTCGGGCATTCCATGGGCGGGCTGGTCTCCGCCCGGTACGCCCAGCGGTACGGCGACGAGCTCGCCGCGCTGGTGCTGTCCGGGCCCGTGATCGGGGCGTGGGAGCTGCCGCGACGGCTGCTCGGGCTGGACGAGATCCCGGACACGCCCGTCAGCCCGGCCGCGTTGTCCCGGGACCCGGCGGTCGGGGCGGCGTACGCGGCGGACCCGCTGGTGTGGCACGGGCCGATGAAGCGGCCGACGCTGGAGGCGTTCGCGCGGACGCTGGAGCGCGTGGCGCGGGGCGGGGACGTCGGCCGGCTGCCGCTGCTGTGGCTGCACGGCGAGGACGACCGGCTCGTGCCGGTCACCGGGAGCCGTCCGGGGGTCGAGCGGTTGAGCGGCGGCCTCCTCACCGAACGCGTCTTCCCGGGTGCCCGGCACGAGGTGTTCCACGAGACCGACAAGGAGGAGGCCTTCGCGGAGCTCGTCCGCTTCCTGGACGGTGTGCTCGCTCGCTGAGACGGTGGGCGCGGCGTTTGCGCCCGTATGCCCTGGGCACCCGCGCCCGCATGGAGTGGTTGAGCAGTGCGGCCTGCGTGGGTGAGGATCCCGAACTGTTCTTCCCCGTCGGTACCGAGGGACCGGCACTGCGGGACATCGCCGCCGCCAAACGCGTGTGCGCCCGCTGCCCGGTCGTCGTCGAGTGCCTCGACTTCGCGCTCGACAGCGGCCAGAACGCGGGGGTGTGGGGCGGGACCCACGAGGACGAACGCATCGCGCTGCTCCGTACCGGCCCGCACGACGTCAGAAGGAGAAGCACCGTATGACCGTGGTGAAGAGCACGCTTCCCGAGCCGGCCCGGAAGGTCGCCGGCGAGGCACTGCAGAGCACGCTCGTGGATCTGCTCGGGCTCTCGCTGATCGGGAAGCAGGCGCACTGGAACATCGTGGGCCCGCGCTTCCGTTCGATCCATCCGCAGCTCGACGAGGTCGTGGACACGGCACGCACGTACGCCGACACGGTGGCGGAGCGTTCCGCCGCGCTCGGCCTGCCGCCGGACGGCCGGCCTGAGACGATCGCGGCGGCCTACACCCTGCCGGGCTCCAAGGAGGGCTGGCAGCGGGACACGGATGTCGTCCAACTCCTGATGGACTCGCTGGAGGCGGCCATCGGGCGGCTGCGCGAGCGCATCTCCGCGACCGAGGAGGCCGATCCGGTCACCCAGGACCTGCTGATCTCGCTCACCGCCGAGCTGGAGAAGCAGCGGTGGATGTTCGACGCCGAGAACTTCCCCTGGGACAACTGACCGCCGCACGGCCCGAGCACGTACGCAGAAAGGGGGACGCGATGACCGACGCCCTCGAACTCGACGCGCTGTGGGAGGACTTCCACCGCGTGGTGAACATGACCTCGCAGGAACTCGCCGCCTGGCTCCGGGTCAGCGACGCCGACGAGACCACCGAGGCGCTGCCCGAGCACGCGGGCTCGCCGACCGGCCGGCATGTCCTGGCGATCCTGCAGAAGCGGCGCACCGACCTCACCGAGGAGGACATCGAGGTGATGTACGAGGTGGTGGACACGGTGACGGAGCAGACGGACGAGGACGGAGGCGTGCCTCAGGCGCAGGACGAGGAGACACGGCACCGCCTGATGACGCTCGGCCACGACCCGCTCAGGCCCTGATGCGAGGTGGCCGAAGACAGTCTCCGTCGCGTCGCATGATCGTGCCAGACTGCTCGAACATCCTGTCGTAGGCGGCGAGCAGAGGAGCACCACGTGACGGGGACCGAGCCGGCCGCCCAGCGCATCGACACCACCCGGCCGCACCCGGCCCGCGTCTACGACTGGTTCCTCGGCGGCAAGGACAACTATCCCGTCGACGAGGAACTCGGCCGGCAGATCATGTCGATCGAGACCGGCGCGCCGAGGGCCGCGCGCGCCAACCGCCGGTTCATGCGCCGGGCCACGCGGCTGCTCGCCGGGGAGTCGGGAATCCGCCAGTTCCTCGACATCGGCACGGGCATCCCCACCGAGCCCAATCTGCACCAGATCGCCCAGGGTGTCGCGCCGGACGCGCGGGTCGTCTACGTCGACAACGACCCGATCGTCCTCGCCCACGCGAGCGCGCTGCTGCACGGCACCCCGGAGGGTGTCACGGAGTACCTCCAGGCCGACGCCCGCGAGCCGGGTGCGATCATCGAACAGGCGGGCCTCGTCCTCGACTTCGACCGGCCGGTCGCCCTGTCGCTGATCGCCCTGATGCACTTCGTCGCGGACGAGGACGGCGCCCACGACCTGGTCCGCACCCTGGTCGACGCGCTCGCGCCCGGCAGCTTCCTGGTCCTGTCCGCGCTGACCGCCGACTTCGAGCCGGAGCAGGTGCGGCGGGGCGTCGAGGCGTACGCGGCGGGCGGGGTCACCCTGGTGGCGCGTTCGCAGGCGGAGACGAGCCTGTTCTTCAAGGGACTTGAGGTCATCGACCCGGGAATCGTGTCCGTGGTGGACTGGCGCCCCGAACTGGCGGTGGACGGGACACCGGACGGCGAGGGGCCGGTCTCCTTGTACGGGGGCGTCGGCCTCAAGCGCTGACGCCGACGCACGGGATCCGGCCCCGTGCCGTCAGCCGAGCAGCCAGCCGCCGTCCACGCTCAACTCCACCGCGTTGACGGACGCGTTGCGCAGCAGGAAGTCCACCGCGTCCACCACGTCCGCCATGGTGGCGAGCCGTCCGGTCGGGGTCCTGGCGCGCAGTGCGGCCAGGACCGCCTCCGGCTTGGCCTGCCAGTACGGGCTGTCGCCGACCACGCCGGGGTGGACCGCGTTGACGCGGACCGGCGCCAGCTCGACGGCGAGGGTGTTCACCAGTCCCCGTACGCCCGCGTTGACCGTGGCCACCGTCGTCGCGCCCGGGTAGGGGCGCTCCTTGGCCTGGCCGCCGAAGACCACGATGGCGCCGGCGTCGGTCATACGGGGCCGCAGCACGTGCACGACCTCGGTGTAGCCGACGAGTTTGAGGGTGACGAGGCGCAGGGCCGCGGTGATGTCGTAGTCGGTGGCCCGGTTCTCGTCGCGGGAGACGCCCGCGAGGACGAGGTGGTCGACGCGCTCCACGTCAGCGAGCGCCGCGGCGATCTCCCGCGGCCGGGACAGGTCGAGGGCGAGACCGCGGGCGCCGACCTCCTTCGCGACCGCGGCCGCGCGCCCGGCGTCCCGGCCGGTGAGGACGACCTCGTCGCCCCGCTCCGCGCGCAACCGTGCGAACTCCCGGCCGATGCCCGACGTACCGCCCACGACGAGGACACTGCTCATGGCTGCAGGGCCTCCCTCAGGTACTCCCAGTCCCGGGTGAACCGGTACGAGTGGCGGGGCGGCGGCTGCGGCGCCTGCGTCTCCAGCCACCGCAGGGGCCCCTGACCGGCGTTGGAGAAGCCGTGCACACAACCGGCGCCCGCCCAGGCGCAGTCGCCGACGCCGAGCCGGTGGGGCTCGCCGTCGAACACCGCCTCGGCCTCCCCCTCCAGGAAGAGGTACGTCTCCTCGAAGGGGTGGTCGTGCGAGCCGGCGACGCCTTCCGGGGCGTACTGGACCATGAACATCGTCGAGGCGACCGCGCCGAGGTCGCTGTCGACCATCATCTTCACGGTGATCCCGCTGTAGACGAGCAGCGCGGTCCGCATGCTCGCCGAGACGGCGAGGAGGTCCTGGGACTGCTTGCCGGGGTCCATCCGGTCGGGCTCGAAGTGGCCGAAGGAGCGGGTGCGCGGGTCGCGGACGTCGATGCGGACGGGGTCGCGCGCGGGCAGTTCGGGCACGGTCTGGGTGTCGTACCCGTAGCGGGCCCTGGGGACCGGCGCCAGCATGTCCGCCCAGCGGGCAACGGTGTCGCCGGCGCCCCGCCAGGCGTGCGGGACGCCGGTCGGGAGGAGACCGTAGTCGCCCTCCTCGAGGAGGTACGAGCCGTCCGGCACATCGAGGATCGCGGTCCCGTGGAGGACGTGGAAGCTTTCCTCGTACGAGTGCACGTGCGCGGGCACCCGGCCCTCGGGCCGCAGCTCGCACAGCCCGAAGCCGGTGTGCACACTGCCGTGCTGCTCGCCGACCAACTCCGTCCGCCGGAAGCCGAGTGGGCCGAACGGCGGCGTGGGCAGGTCGGCGGCCCGGCGCACCAGGTGCCGTGTCATGCCGTCTTCTTCGCCTCCTTCGCGGCCAGCAGCCGGTCACGGGACTCCTCGACCAGGCGCCGGGCCCGCGCCACGTCGGCCGTGAGCTTCCCGTCGCGCTTGCGGATCACGCCGTCGACGATGACGAGGTCGACGTTGGAGACGTCGGCCGACAGCGTCACCGCGGCGGCCGGATCGTGCACCGGCGCCATGTTCAGCGCGGTGGCGTCGAGGGCGACGACGTCGGCGCGCTTGCCCGGGGTCAGGGAACCGGTGCGGTGCTCGAGGCCCGCGACGTGCGCGCCGTTGCTCGTTGCGATCTCCAGCATCTGACGTGCCGTCAACATGGAGCTGGGAACCGGCATGTTGGCCTGCCAGCAGTCCGCGTTGACCCGGGCGCGCTCGGCGCCGAAGGCGGCGCGGATCTGGGTGAACATGTCGCCGGGGACGGTGGTGACGACGTCGATGCTCAGGGAGGGGCGCAGGCCGTACTCGATCGCCTTCATCACGGGCGGCCAGCCGTGCCCCATCTGTGTCTCCACCTGCGGTGCGATCGACACCGTGCCGCCGCTGTCGGCGACCATCCGCCACTCGTCCTCGTGGAGGTAGCAGCAGTGGACGTAGGTGGTGTCGGGGCCGAGCAGGCCCAGGCCGTGGAGCTGCCTCACCATGCCGAAGCGGCCGGCCTGGCGGCCCATCGCCACGTGGACGGTGATCGGGAGGTCCAGTTCGCGGGCGAGGGCCCATTCGGAGGTGACGACGTCGTTCTGGCAGAAGCCGGGGCCACGGGTGGCCAGGGCCATGGTGAGCAGGCCGTCGCCGGAGGCGAAGTACTTCGCGCGGATGCGGCGCACGTCGTCGCCCGGGATCGCGATCTTGCTCTCGAACCAGTAGTCGGTGAGGGAGGTGTTGGCGCTGCCGTAGGCGTACTGGGCGCGGATGCCGGTCTCGGTGAGCGCCTGGATCGCCGCGTCCGGGTGCTCGGGGGTGTTGTTGATGTGGGACCAGTCGACGAGGGTGGTGATACCGGCGTCGAGGCATTCGAGGGCGCCGGCGAGGTTGCCCGCGTAGACGTCCTCGGGGGTGTAGAGCGGAGCGAAGGTGTCGAGGATGTCGACGAAGTAGTCGTCCAGGGTGGCGTCGGGGGCGACGCCCCGGATGGGCGCCTCCCAGGTGTGGCGGTGGGTGTCGACGAAGCCGGGGATCACGATCCGGCCGGTCATGTCGAGCACTTCGGCGTCGGCGCTGATCTCCGGCCGCACCGCCGCGATCCTGCCGTCCTCGATGAGGACGTCACCCCGCGGCAGGTCCCCGACGTCGGGGTCCATCGAGAGGACGTGCCCGGCGCGAAGGAGTGTCCGATCGGTCATCTCGCTTCCTCCTCAGGGGTGTTCAGTACGCGGCGAGACTCCGGACGGCCGCCACGACCTTGTCCGCGGTGGGGATGACCCGCTCCTCCAGCGCGTCGGCGAAGGGCAGCGGGACGCACTCCCCCGCGATCCGCCGCACCGGCGCGTCCAGCAGGCCGAACCCCTCGTCGGCGACGACCGCCACGAGCGTGGCGCCCCAGCCGCCCTGGTACGGGTTCTCCTCGACGGTCACCAGCCGTGAGGTCTTCGCGAGGGAGGCGAGGACGGTGGCCATGTCGAGGGGGACCAGACAGCGCAGGTCGACGACCTCGACGTCGATGCCCTCCTGGGCCAGCCGCGAGGCGGCGGTCAGCGCCAGCGGCACCATGGCGGCCAGGGCGACCAGCGTCACGTCGGCGCCCTCACGCACGACGGCCGCCCGGCCCAGCTCCACCACGTGGTCCGGCGGCGCGGGCGCTCCCCTGCTCGCCAGCAGCCCCTTGTGCTCGAAGAACACGACCGGGTCGTCGCTGCGGACGGCGGCCGCCATCATGCCGATCACGTCGGACGGGGTGGCGGGCGCCGCGATCTTCAGGCCGGGGACGGTCAGCGCCCAGTTCTCGGTGGCCTGGGAGTGCTGGGCGCCGAAGCCGAGGCCGCCGCCGTTGGCGGTGCGCACGACGAGCGGGACGGTGACCTGCCCGCCCGTCATGTACCGCACCTTCGGTATCTCGTTGGCGAGGTAGTCCCAGCAGCAGGCGAGGAAGTCGGAGAACATGATCTCGGCTACCGGCCGCAGGCCCGTCATCGCGGCGCCCATCGCCGCGCCCACGATGGCCTGTTCGGAGATCGGCGTGTCCCACACCCGCTCCGGCCCGAACTCCTTCAGCAGCCCGGCGGTCGTCTTGAACACCCCGCCCGCCGCGCCGATGTCCTCCCCCAGGCAGACGACGTCCGGGTCGCGGCGCATCTCCCGGGCGATGCCCTCGGCGACCGCCTCCCGGTAGGTGAGGAGGTCACGGTCCGTGCTCACGTCCGCCATGCCGCACCCCCGTCCGCCCACACGTCGGTCAGCGCCTCCCGCGGATCGGGCGGCGGCGCGTTCCTGGCCGCGTCGACGGCCCGCTGTACGAGGTCACGGGCGCGCTCGTCGGTGGCGGTGAGCGTCTCCGCGTCGACGCCCAGCTCCACGAGCCGCCCGCGGGCCAGGTCCAACGGGTCGTGCTTGAGCCAGCGTTCGACCTCCTCGGCCGGGCGGTAGGCCGCGGGGTCGGCGCGGCTGTGCCCGAAGTGCCGGTAGGTCTCGGCCTCGACGATGGCGGGCCCGTCTCCCGCACGGGCCCGCTCGGCGAGGGCCGCGACCGCCTCGTGGACGGCGACGACGTCGTTGCCGTCGACGACCTCGCCGGGGACGCCGTAGGCGGGCGCCCGGTCGGCGGCCGGCCGGGCCACGGCCGTGACGTCGGCGATCGGCGTGTACTCCATGTACAGGTTGTTCTCGCAGACGAACAGCACCGGCAGCTTCCACACGGCGGCCAGGTTGAGCGCCTCGTGGAAGGCGCCGATGTTGGTGGCGCCGTCGCCGAAGAAGGCGACCGCGAGCTGTCCGGTGCCCCGCAGCCGGGCCGACCAGGCGGCGCCGACCGCCATCGGGAGGTGGGCGCCGACGATGGCGTAGGACCCGAGCATGTGGGTGGAGGCCTTGGTGAGGTGCATCGAGCCGCCCTTGGCCCCGCACAACCCCGTCGCCCGGCTCATGAGTTCGGCGAGGCACTCCTGCGGTGTGGCGCCCCGGGCCATGGCGTGGTGGTGTCCCCGGTAGGTGGCGAAGACGTAGTCGTCGGGGCGCAGGGCGGCGCTCGCGCCGACGGCGATCGCCTCCTGTCCGGCGGCGAGGTGGGTGGTGCCCTTGACCAGGCCCTGCAGGAACAGGTCGTGGGCGGCCCGTTCCGTGCGGCGGATGACGGCCATCCGCTCGTACAGGGTGAGGAGTTCGGTCGCTTCCATCAGCGGTCCCCGGTGTTCAGATGGGACTGGGACTCGCGGCGGGTGTTCAGCTCGCCGCCGACCGTCCAGTACTTGCGGCCCGCCACCAGCAGTTCCTCGGCCGGGAACCTGGTGATGACCTCGCACCCGTCGGCGGTGACGACCAGTTCCTCCTCGATGCGGGCCGCCGACCAGCCGTCGGCGGCCGGCCAGTACGTCTCCAGGGCGAACACCATGCCCTCTTCGAGTACTTCGGGGTGGTCGAGGGAGACCAGCCGGCTGAAGATCGGCTTCTCCCAGATGGACAGCCCGACGCCGTGGCCGTACTGCAGGGCGAAGGCGGCGGTCTCGTCGGGGAAGCCGAACTCCTCGGCGCGCGGCCACACCTGGACGATGTCGGCGGTGGTGGCGCCGGGCCGGACCAGGGCGATGGCCTCGTCCATGTAGGCGCGGCAGCGGACGTAGGCGTCGCGTTGGGCGCGGGAGGCGCTGCCGACGGCGAAGGTGCGGTAGTAGCAGGTGCGGTAGCCGAGATGGCTGTGCAGGATGTCGAAGAAGGCGGGGTCGCCGGGGCGGATCAGACGGTCGCTGTAGACGTGCGGGTGGGGTGAACAGCGTTCGCCGGAGATGGCGTTGACGCCTTCGACGTACTCGCTGCCGAGGTCGTGGAGGACCTTGCTGACCAGGCCGACGCACTCGTTCTCCCGGACGCCCGGGCGCAGGTACCCGTACAGCTCCTCGTAGGCCGCGTCGACCATCGCGCAGGCCTGGGTGAGCAGGGCGATCTCGTCGCCGGTCTTGGTGCGGCGGGCCTCGAGGAAGACCTGCTGGCCGTCCACGACGTCGATGCCCTCGGCGCGCAGGGCGGCGAGGACCGGCAGCTCGGCGACGTCGATGCCGAGCGGCTCGTTCGCGAGGCCGTGTTCGCGCAGCTCGGTGGCTATCTTGCGGGCCACGTCCTCGGCGATCCCGGCGTCCGGGGGAAAGGCGCCGCGCAGAGTGGAGATCCCGGCGCGGGCGCCGGTGGGCGGGCCGCCCTTGCCGTCGCTGTAGTCCAGCCACGGGTTGTGGAGCTGGTGGTGGCGGGCGGCGGAGCCGAAGTCCCAGACGACCGGTTCGGCGCCGCGTGCCAGCAGCGCGAAGCGGATCAGCTTGTCCATCGCCCAGGTGCCGATGTGCGTGGCCGTCATGTAGCGGATGTTGGCGAAGTCGAAGCTGAGCACGGCGCCCAGCGAGGAGCGGTTCAGGCTGTCGTTCAGCCGGGCCAGACGCTGCCTGCGCAGCCGGTCCAGGTCGATGCGCTCTTCCCAGTCGACGGCGTTGGGGCCGTATGTGCGGATCGCCATGGCGACCACCCCCACTTCGGAGTGAACGTCCGTCCCGTGCAGGTGTCAAGTGCTACTGAACGCCCTGACTGGACACGAACCAGACGCCCACGGCCGGCTCGGCTCCGTCGTTGCGGTAGCGGTGCGGGGTCGTCGACTCGAAGCAGACGGCGTCGCCGGGACGCAGGACGTGCTCGTCGAAACCGAGGGTGAGGACGAGTTCGCCGGCGGTGAGGTAGCCGTACTCGGTGCCGGCGTGCCGCATCAGGCCGCCCGAACTGGAGGAGGAGCCGCCGGGCCGGTAGGTCACGAGCAGGAAGTCGACGTCGGTGCCGGGGACGTGGCCGAGGCGCTCCCACACGACGCCCGAGTCCAGCTCCAGTGCCTCCCGCCCCCCGGCCGCGACCAGCGGTCCGATACGGCGGCCGGGGTCGGCGGCGAAGGCGGCGAGGGCGTGCAGGACGGTGGCGGGGGCGCCGGACGCGGTGGCGGCCGGTGCGAGGGCGTCCTGGGCGCCCTCGTCCTCGTACGCGTCGAAGAGCGCCTCCACGGAGATCGACAGTGCGGTCGTGATGGCGTACAGCGTGCTCACGGACGGCTGGCTCTTGCCCGTCTCTATCTGGGAGACCAGGCTGGCGGAGACACCGATCTCCCGCGCGAGGGCCCGCAGGCTGACGCCCCGGGCGAGGCGGGCCTGCCGGATGCGCGCCCCGACGGGCGGCACGGCGGCGGGGGGCACGGCGGCTCCTCTCACGGCGACCGGGTGTGCAGCACCATTGAACAGCCCGGGCGGGACACGGCACCAGAGGCGTCCGTTGGCCGGCCGCCACACGCGGTTCTGCGCGGACAGGTCCGGCGGTTCAGCCGTTCGACCGGATCAGTCCGGCCAGGTACCGCCACAGCGAGGACCGCCGCCCGGCCGTCCGGTCCGGCGTCTGCGGGGTGCCGGGAGCTTCCTGCGGTACGTCCGTCACGGGCGCCCGCTCCGGGACCGGTCCGGCGAGTTCGTACCGTACCGGCAGGGAGCGCAGGCCGCGCATGAACGGCGAGGAGCGCCACGGGAGCTGGTCGACCGGGAGGGCGAGTTCCAGGTGGTCGAAGCGTTCGAAGACGCGGCGCACCGCGGCCATGGCGATGGTGGAGGCCAGCTCTCGGGCGGGGCACTGGCGGCTGCCCGCGCCCCAGGACAGGTGGGCGCGGCTGCTGATGCTGGAGCCCGGGGTCATCTGCCCGGCGAAGAGCGGGTCGGCGTGCGCGGCGGCGGAGGAGACCCAGACGGGATCGCCGGCCCGGATGGTGTAGTCGCCGAGCCGGGTGTCCTCGGCGGCGAACCGCGGCACGAAGTTGACCAGCGGCGGCTTGCGCATCACCACCCGGTTCATGGTCTCCCGGACCATCCCGGCGGACAGCGCGGTGCGCACGCCGCCGTCGGCCTCGCCGGAGATCACCTCGACGACGGTGTTGGAGATGAGGATGCCGACGTGATCGGAGGTCATGCCCAGCAGCATGAACAGTTCCCGGGCCAGCGCGTCCACCGTGAGGTCCGGGTGGGCGGCGACCAGGAGGGAGGGGAAGTCGTCGCCCGGCTTCTCGATCTTGGCGGCGGCGAGTTCGGTGAGCGTCACCAGCAGACGTTCCAGGGCGGGTTCGGCGTCCGGGCCGGCGTCGAGGACCCGCCACATGTCCATCAGGGCGTCGTCGCCCTGGGAGCCGGGAAAGCCGAGCAGGTGGCTCGCCGCCATCAGCGGCAGCGGGCGGGAGAACTGCGCCGAGAGGTCGGCGTGGCCGGTGCCGCCGCCCTGCGCGAGGAGGCTGATCAGCTCGTCCGCACAGCCGGTCACGGCGCCGCGCAGCCGCCTCGCCTGCGGTTGGCGCGGATCCTGGAAGGGGCGCAGCGCGCCGTCCCAGGCCGAGCGGAGGGTGCGGTAGGCGGGGCCGCCCTGGATGAGTACGTGGTTGACCTCCAGGGAGGGGCCGAGCGGCCAGTCGGCGGGCACCCGGCCCTCCGAGCGGGCCCGCCAGTTCTCCAGCCCCTTGGGCCAGGCGGCGTCGTCCTGGAGCACCGCGAGCGACTCGCGGTAGCCGAGCACCAGCCAGGCGGGCACGCCCAGCAGGTCGACCGGCGCGACCGGCCCGTGCCGCTCGCGCAGCCGCTCGTAGACGAGGGCGGGCCGTGTCTCGTAGTCCCGGGTCAGCAGGGGCTCGGGGGCCAGATCCTCCAGGCGTGCCTCGCTCGACGCGGCACCGCCCCTGTCGACCAGGTGGGATTCCATGGCTCCGTGACCCCCTTCGACTCCGCCCGCGAACCGCAGGGACCTTACCTCACGTGTCCCGTCCGTCACGGAACGGGGGTACTTGCCGGTAACAAGACGGTCACGAACCCCGCGCGGCTGATCGGTCGATTCCGGGGACAGTGGTGATCATCGGGCGGCACAATGGTCGCTGACGGCCGCCGGCGGTGCGAGGAGGAGCTGAGTCGTGAGTGAGAACCACACCCCTTCGAGCGGGTCGGCCAGACTGGACACGAGCGTGGCGCACAACGCGCGGGTGTGGAACTACTGGATCGGCGGCAAGGACAACTACGAGGTCGACCAGCAGGTCGGCGAGCACGTCGCCGGGATGTTCCCGATCATCCGGGAGATCGCCCGCGCGGACCGCTGGTTCCTGGGCCGGGCGGTGCGGTTCCTCGCCGGGGAGCGCGGGGTGCGGCAGTTCCTGGACATCGGCACGGGCCTGCCGACGGCGGACAACACCCACCAGATCGCCCAGCGCATCGCGCCGGACGCGCGGATCGTGTACGTCGACAACGACCCGATCGTCCTCGCCCACGCCCGCACCCTGCTGACCGGCACCCACGAGGGCGTCACCGACTACATCGACGCCGACGTCCACGACCCGGCCGCCATCCTCGAACGGGCCGCCGCCACCCTGGACTTCACCCGGCCGGTCGCCGTGATGATGCTGGGCATCCTCAACTTCGTGCTGGACACCGAGCAGGCGCGCCGGACGGTACGGCAGGTGATGGCGGCCCTGCCCGCCGGCAGCCACCTGGCCCTCACCCACCCGACCTACGACGAGGACCTCGGCGGCGCGGGCCAGATCCCGGCCATGAAGTTCTGGAACGAGAACGCCACCCCGCCGATCACCCCCCGCAGCGGCGCCGACATCGCCGCCTTCTTCGACGGGCTCGACCTGCTGGAACCCGGCCTGGTGTCGTGCTCCCGGTGGCGGCCCGAGGCCGGCTCCCCCGCTGTGGTGCCGCAGTACGGCGCGGTGGCCGTGAAATCCTGACGGACGTGCCGACCGTGGAGGACGTATGACCACCCTCGCCGATCCCGTCCCCGGCGGGCGCCCCGGTGACGTCGACCGGGCCACCGCCCTCGCGGGTGAACTGTCCGGACAGGGCGTGCACGGTGTCGTCCTGTCCTATGTCGACACCGCGGGCATCGGCCGGGTGAAGACGATCCCGACGGCGAAGCTGGCCGCCGCCGCGGCCTGGGGCGTCGGCATGTCACCGGTGTTCGACACCTTCCTGGCGAACGACTCCATCGTCACCACCGACGTCCTCGGCTCGCCCGACGGCGATCTGCGTCTCTACCCGGACCTCGACCACCTCGTCGTCCTGGCCGGGCAGCCCGGCTGGGCCTGGGCGCCGGTCGACCGGATCACGCAGGAGGGCGAGCCGCATCCCGGGTGCGGCCGTACGGTGCTGCGCCGGATCGTCGTGGAGGCCGCGAAACGGCACGGCCTCACCTTCCGGGCCGGCATCGAGGTCGAGTGGGCGGTCGGGCAAGGGCCGGTGGCCGCCGGGGAGTTCGTGCCCGCGCTGCACGGCCCGGCCTACGGCGCCACCCGGCAGGTCGAGTTGAGCGACTACACCGCCGATCTGCTGGCCGCCTTCGCGGCGCAGGGCGTGGACGTCGAGCAGCTCCATCCCGAGTACGCGGCCGGGCAGTTCGAGGTCTCGGTGGGGGCCCTCGACCCGGTGGCGGCGGCCGACCGCAGCGTCCTGGTGCGCCAGACGATCCGGGCCGTCGCCCGGCGGCACGGGCTGGTCGTGTCGTTCGCGCCCGCCGTGTTCGCGCAGGGCGTGGGCAACGGCGGTCACCTCCACCTCTCCGCCTGGCGCGACGGCCGCAACCTGCACTCCGGCGGCACGGGCCGCCACGGCATGACCGCCGAGGCCGAGTCCTTCGTGGCCGGCGTCCTCGCCCACCTCCCCGCGCTCACCGCCGTCACGGCGCCGAGCCCCGCCAGCTACCTCCGTCTCAAACCCTCCCAGTGGGCCGGGGTGTTCACCGCCTGGGGCCACGAGACGCGCGAGGCGGCCGTACGGATCGTCACCGGCACGGCGGGCCTGCGCGAACAGGCCGCCAACCTGGAGGTCAAGCCGGTCGACCTGGCCGCCAACCCCTACCTCGCCCTGACCTGTGTCATCGCGGCGGGCCTCGACGGACTGACCTCGTCGGCGCCGCTGGCCGAGGAGATCACCGGCGATCCGGCCCGCCTGAGCGAGAGGGAGGCCGCGGCCCGGGACGTCCGGCGGCTGCCGACCTCCCTCACCGAGGCCGTCGAGGAGTTCCGCGCGGACGAACGGCTGCGGTCGGCGCTCGGGTCCGTCCTCGCCGACGCCGTGATCGCCGTACGGCAGGGCGAGATCGCCGCGGTCGGGGGGTACGACGACGAGCGGGTGGCGGCCGCCTACCGCTGGACGTACTGACATGCCCTCGGGCCCCGTCCGGGAAGCGCTCGACGCGCTGGCGCTGGTCGACCACCACTGCCACGGCGTGGTCACCGGCGACCTGGACCGGCAGGCCTTCGAGGCGCTGCTCACCGAGGGTGGGGTCTGGCCCGGGATCTCCACCTTCGACAGCCCGGTGGGCGTCGCCGTGCGCCGCCACTGCGCTCCCCTGCTGGACCTCCCCCGCCATGCGCCGGCCGACGCGTACCTCGCCCGACGCGCCCAACTGGGCGCCCGTGAGGTGCACCGCCGCTTCCTCGCCGCCGCGGGCGTGGAGGTGTTCTGCGTGGACACCGGCCTCGCCCCGGACCGCCTCACCACGCCCGCCGAACTGGCCGCGATCGCCGGCGGGACGGCGTACGAGGTCGTGCGCCTCGAGCGGGTCGCGGAGCAGGTGGCGGCGGGCGTCGAGGCGGGCGAGTACGCGGACGGATTCCGGGTGGCCGCGCTGGAGGCCGTACGGCGGCCGGGCGTGGTCGGCGTGAAGTCCGTGGCCGCCTACCGCACCGGCTTCGACCTGGACCCGGCCCGCCCCTCGGACGCGGAGGTCACCGAGGCGGCCCGGCGCTGGCTCGCGGACGGCGGAACCCGGCTGGCGGACCCGGTGCTCGTAAGGCATCTGCTGTGGACCGCCGTCGACCTGGGCCTGCCGCTCCAGCTGCACGTCGGTCTCGGCGACCGCGACATCCGGCTGCACCGCTCGGACCCCGCCCTCCTCACCGACTGGCTGCACCTGACCGCCGGCACGATCCCGGTGCTGCTGCTGCACTGCTGGCCGTACCAGCGTCAGGCGGCCTATCTGGCCGCGGTCTTCGAGCACGTGTACCTGGACGTCGGCCTCGCCCTGCACCACGTGGGCCCGGCGCGGGCACGGGCCGTGCTGGAGGAAGCCCTCGAGATCACGCCTTTCCGCAAGCTGCTGTACAGCTCCGACGCCTATGGTGTGGCCGAGTTCCACTGTCTGGGCGCGCTGTCCTTCCGCGTGGCGCTGGCCGGTCTGCTGCAGGACCGGGTGGACGCCGACGAACTGGGCCTGTCCGACGCCCTGCGCCTCGTGGAGTGGGCGGGAGCACACAACGCACGCCGGGTCTACCATCTGCCCGGCGCCTCTTTGAAAGTATGATCAAGCAATGTCTGACATGACCGAAACCACGCCCGGCTGGCTCTCCCCCGACGAGCTGGAGATGGCGCGTGCCAGTATGCCGATCCTGTACGTCGAGGCCGTGCCCGTGCGCGTCGACGACAGCGGCGAAGTCACCAGCGTCGGCCTGCTGCTGCGGATCGGGCCGGACGGGACGGTCAGCCGGACCCTGGTCTCCGGCCGGGTACTGCACCACGAGCGCGTCCGGGACGCCCTGCTGCGCCATCTGGAGAAGGACCTCGGCCCGGTGGCGCTGCCCCGGATCCCGGCCTCGCTGCAGCCGTTCACCGTCGCCGAGTACTTCCCGACCCAGGGCATCACGCCGTACCACGACCCGCGCCAGCACGCGGTGTCGCTGGCCTACGTGGTCCCGGTGACGGGCGACTGCCGGCCCCGGCAGGACGCCCTGGACCTGGTGTGGTTCAGCCCGCAGGAGGCAGTGTCGGAGGCGGTGCAGAGCGAGATGCCGGGCGGGCACGGTGTGCTGCTCCGGCAGGCTCTGGCCCACGTGGGCTGCTCGGTCTGAGCACCACGGAACGGGAGGCCGGCACCGAGGACGGCCGGCCGCCGCGACGTCTTCGGGACCGCTCGTGGAACAGGGCCAGGACGATGGCCGCGGCGACGGCGATGAGGTGTTCGCGGCCTGCCAGGTTGGGGATGGCGATCGACTCCCAGACCATGGAGCCGCCGGTCATCGTGAAGACGATCGGGGCGCGCCGGACGACCGAGATGTAGGTGAACAGGCCCACGACGGCGGCGGACGGACCGGTGTCGAGCACCTTCCCGACCTCGGGCGGGAGCCCGATGCCGTGCCAGCCGGGTCCGATCGCGATCATCACCCGTACCATGAGGGTGCCGGCGAGCGTGGTGACGTAGGAGATCAGCAGGGTCCTGGCCCGGCCGAGCGCGAGTTCGGCCAGGGCGAAGGCGAGGAAGAGCTGGGTGATGCCCGCCCACACCGGCAGGTCGAGGGCGGGCACGTACAGCGACACCGGCGTACGCAACAACGCCAGCCACAGCGGCAGGTCGGCGTAGACGCCGCCGAGCAGCCGGACCGCCGTCGCCCCGGTCGGGCGCTGGGCGACAGCGTGGAAGAAGATGACACCGAACGCGGCGAGGAAGGCGAGCGACAGGGCGGGCAGGCCCCGGCGTCTGAGCTGTCTCAGCGGGTCGACGATGATGCCGTACCACTCGCCGCGCAGCGTGCGCCCCAGGAACAGCAGAGTGCGCCACCACAGTGCTGTCTGCGGCTGTCCGCCACGTCGTTCGACCAGGTCCGTCCCCCTGATGAGCAAGATTCCCCCGTCTCTCGTGTACGGCCCCCCACCGTAAGGACCGGAAATCCACGCCGGGCGTTCATATAACGCAGCAAAAGCTTCAGCGAATTTCGCGCGGATGTCACGAGTACTACCGTTCGCGTCCTGATCCGGTGCCCGCCGGTGGGGTGATCAGGCCACCGCGTCCAGCCGTTCGCGCTGGTCCTCGGTCAGTTCCAGGTCGACGGCGGACAGGTTCTCCTCCAGCTGGGCGAGGGAGGAGGCCCCGGCCAGCGGGACGATCGGTACGTCGGCCCCGAGCTGCCAGGCCAGGACGACCTGGTTGACGCTCGCCCCGGTCTCGGCCGCCACCTCGCGCAGGGCCGCGAGCCGGGGCGGGGTGCCGGGGTGGTCGTACTCGCGCGGCAACCGCTCGGGGCGGACGTAGGCGCCCTTCAGCAGCGGCGAGTAGGCGACCAGGGTGAGGCCGGGTTCGGCCCGCAGGTAACCGAGCGTCTCGGGAGACACGGCGCCGAGGCTGCCGTCGGGGAAGAGGTCGCTGGGCACGTCGGTGCGCGGACGCAGATAGCTGGACTCGTACTGGAGCACCTCGTACCCGGGCAGTCCGGCCGCGGCGGCGATCGCCCGGGCCCGTTCCACCCGCCACACGGCCTGGTTGCTCACGCCGAGCAGGCCCACCGTGCCCTCGGCGACGAGTTCGGCGAAGCCCTCGACGGTCTCCCGCTGGGGCACGGTGGGGTCGTCGATGTGCGCGTACAGCAGGTCCAGCTTCTCGACGCCGAGACGGTCGCGGCTGCGTTCGGCGGACTCGCGGATGACCTTCGCGGACAGGCCCTCCGGGTTGTCGACGTAGCTGGTGCCGGGGGCGAGGGGGCGCGCGCCGAGCTTGGTGGCGATGACGATCTCGTCGCCGATGCCGCGGCTGCGCCGCCACCGGCCGAGCAGTTCCTCGCTCTGGCCGCCCTGGCCGCCGTCCTCCCAGAAGGCGTAGTTGTCGGAGGTGTCGATGAAGGTGCCGCCCGCCTCGACATACCGGTCGAGCAGGGCGTACGACGTCTTCTCGTCGGTGCGGGAGCCGAACAGCATGGCGCCGAGGGCGAGCACGCTGACCTCACGGCGGTGCGCCGGGTCGGTTCCGATGGTGCGGTACTTCATGGGTGTCCCTCCCGTTCGCGCCCGGTTGTCCGGGCACGAACGGGAGTCTTCCCCTTGGAGCGCGCTCGAGGTCAAGCCTTCGCGAAGGGGCCTTCGAGAGCCGCCCACTGCAGCAGCATGATGGTCTTGGCGTCGTTGATCTCGCCGGTGCGGATCATCTCCAGGGCGCGGCGGAAGGGCAGTTCGACGATCTCGATGTCCTCGCCCTCCTCGTCGAGACCGCCGCCCTCGTGGGTGTGGGTGGAGGGACCGTAGGCGGCGGCGAAGAAGCTGACGCGTTCGGTGACGGAGCCCGGGCTCATGTAGACGTCGAAGACGTGCCGGACCTCGCCGATGGTGTGTCCGGTCTCCTCCACGACCTCGCGGCGTGCGGTGAGTTCCGGATGCTCGTCCTCGTCGTCGAGCAGGCCGCCCGGCGTCTCGATGAGCATGCCGTCGGGGTGGCCGTTGACGTAGACGGGGAAGCGGAACTGCCGGGTGAGCAGGACGGTTTCCCGCTCGGTGTCGTACAGGAGCATGGTGGCGCCGTTGCCGCGGTCGTGCGTCTCGCGCTGCTGGCTGCTCCAGGTGCCGTCGGCGTGCTGGAAGTCGAAGGTGGTGGCGCGCTCGACGTACCAGTGACTGGAGAGCAGCTTCACCTCGCGCACCTTCACGCGGGGGTTGCCGGTCAGGTCCAGGCCGGTCCGGTCAAGGCCGGTGCGGCCGCGGCGGTCCGGGGTGTCGATGCCGGCGGTCATCGTGCGCCGCCGGTCGTGCGGTGGAAGGTCATGGTCGCTGTCTACCACGGCTCCCTCAGGTGAGGGCGAGGACGTGGGAGTGCCAGGCGGGCAGGTCGACGAAGAGCCCCGGGGAGAGCAGCGCGTCGCCGTCGCGGTCGAACGTCTGGTGCGTGAGCAGGTCGGTGAGTCGGCGGGGGGAGCCGGCCAGGTCGGGCCAGGGCAGCGGGACCTGCCCCTGGGCCGGGGCGGCGGAGTAGTTGACGACGACGAGATGGCGGGTGCCGGGGCCGGTCCAGGTCCAGGCGAGCAGGCCGTGGTGGGTGTCGTTGTCGGGCCAGCCGGTGATGGGGAGCAGGCGCCACTCGCCGTCCCGCACGGCGGCGGCCGCCGGGAGCAACTGAGCGTAGAAAGCGCGTAGTTGTTCGTCGACCGGCTCCGGTGGGCGCCGGGCGAGGAAGACGGGTGGGCGGACCGTGCGGCCCTCGAACTGGCCCTCGTGCCAGAGCGTGGCGCCGGGCAGGGTGGCGACGGCGACGGCGGCCGCGCGTTCCCGGTCGCCGGGGAGGGTGGCGGCCGCCCGGGGTTCGTCGTGGTTCTCCAGGAAGCGGACCAGGCCGCGCTGGTATGCGAGGTCGCCCTGGAGGTGGGCGCGGGTCGCGTCGGCGTCCTCGTGCAGGAGGCGGTCGTAGAGGCGTTTGTCGTAGCAGTGGTCGAAGCCCTGCTGCTGGAGGGCCCATTCCAGGTCCCAGTAGGCCTCCGCGACGAACAACAGGTCCGGGTGGCGGGCGCGGACGCGGGGGATCACGTACGGCCAGAAGTCCTCGGCGGGCGGCGGGCCGGCCCGCTCGCCCCAGGTCTTGGCGAAGACGTCGTTCATCAGCAGCATCGCCATGTCGCAGCGCACGCCGTCGGCCTGGTCGCCGATGGAGACCAGGGTGTCCACGGCCGCCGCGCGCAGGTCGTCACCGAAGGCGTCGAGTTGGACGACGTCCGGCCAGGGCGCGAAGTAGGGGTCGCGACCGCGGGCGTAGACCTGTCCCGCGGCCTCGATGAACGCCTCGGGCGATCGGTCCAGGTCGTCCCGGGTGCCGCGGATCAGCCGGTCGGGGTGGTCGGTGAGCCAGGGGTGGTCGGGCGCGACGTGGTTGGGGACGTGGTCGAGGATCAGCCGCAGGCCGCGCGCGGCGAGTTGGGCGCGGGCCTCGGCGAGGCCGTCCGGTCCGCCGAGGGAGGCGTCGGCCACGTAGTCGCGTACGCAGTACGGCGATCCGGCGATGTCCGCCTCGGTGAGGTCCGGCAGCGCCTGCCGGAAGGAGGCGAGCAGCAAGTCGTCGCGCAGCGCGATCGCGAGGCCGGCCGGGCTGCGCTCCCAGACGCCCATCAGCCAGACCGTGTCGAGGCCGGGCCGGGCGACCTCGTCCCAGGCCTCGCCCGGTACGTCGCCCAGGGTGACGCGGCGGCCGTACCGGGTGCTCAGCTCGCCCAGCCAGACGAGGGTGTTGATCTCGTAGATCGCCGTCATGCGAAGGGTTCCTCCTCGTCGACCGTGAAGTGCCTGTCGGGCGTTGCCCGTTCGTCGGTCGCGGGCCGCAGGGCGTCGCGGCCGCCGCGGTGCCAGTCGTCGGCGCTGATCGTGTGGAACACGGTCGCGGTGGCCGCGACCAGGCCGGTCCAGCCGGTCTGGTGGGAGGCGCCGAGGCCCGCGCCGTTGTCGCCGTGGAAGTACTCGTAGAAGAGGATCAGGTCCTTCCAGTGCGGGTCCTTGGCGAACTTGGGCTGGGTGCCGTGCACGGGCCGGTGGCCGTCCTCGCCGCGCAGGAAGGTGGCGGTGAGGCGGTCGGAGATCTCCCGGGCGACCTCGTAGAGGTCCAGTCGCCGCCCGGAGCCGGTGGGGCACTCCACGGTGAAGTCCGGACCGTGGTAGGCGTGCAGGTTCAGCAGGGCCCGGATCAGCAGGAGGTTCATGGGGAACCACACCGGGCCGCGCCAGTTGGAGTTGCCGCCGAACATGCCGGAGTCGGACTCGGCGGGCAGATAGCCGACGCCGTAGGTCTCGCCGTGCACGTCGAAGGTGTACGGGTGGGCCGCGTGGTAACGGGAGAGGGAGCGGATGCCGTGCGGGCCGAGGAACTCCTCCTCGTCGAGCATGCGGGCCAGGATGCGGCGCAGCCGGTCCTCGCCGAACAGGGCGAAGAGGTAGCGGCCGTCGGCGTTGGCCCCGGCGTGCACGTTCTGGTCGACGAACGCCTCCACGGCCGGGTGCCGCTGGATGAACTCCTGGGCGCCCTGGACGAGTTCCGGGAAGGTGCGGTGGGCCCGGCCGCCGATCACGCTGGTCGCCGCCAGCGGGATCAGACCGACCAGTGAGCGCACCTTCATGGGCTGCGCGGTGCCGTCGGGCAGCCGTAGCACGTCGTAGAAGAAGCCGTCCTCCTCGTCCCACAGGCTGGCGTTGTCCTTGCCCATGCGGTTCATGGCGACGGCGATCCACGCGAAGTGCTCGAACAGCATCTGCGCCTGTTCGACGTAGACCGGGTTGTCGACGGCGAGTTCGATGGCGATCTCCAGGAGGTTCTGGCAGTACAGCGCCATCCAGGCGGTGCCGTCGGCCTGGTCGATGTGGCCGCCGGTGGGCAGCGGGGCGCTGCGGTCGAAGACGCCGATGTTGTCGAGGCCGAGGAAGCCGCCCTGGAAGACGTTGTTGCCGTCGACGTCCTTGCGGTTGAGCCACCAGGTGAAGTTCTTCATCAGCTTCTGGTAGGCGTTCTCCAGGAAGGCGCGGTCCCCGTTCCCGGTGCGGTGCTTCTCCAGCTCGTAGACGAAGAGGGTCGCCCAGGCGTGCACGGGCGGGTTGACGTCGCCGAAGTTCCATTCGTACGCCGGGATCTGGCCGTTGGGGTGCAGGTAGAGGCGGCGCAGCAGCAGCTCCAGCTGGGACTTGGCGAAGCCGATGTCGACCATGGCCAGGGCGATGGTGTGGAAGGCGAGGTCCCAGGCCGCGAACCAGGGGTACTCCCAGGTGTCCGGCATCGACATGACCGCGTCGTTGACCATGTGGTACCAGGCGCTGTTGCGGAGGCGGGGGTCGGCGGCGAGCGGGTCGACGCCGTGCTCGGCGAGCCAGCGCTCGACGTCGAGGTAGTAGTACTGCTTGCTCCACAGCATCCCGGCGAGCGCCTGCCGCACGACGCGCTGCTCGTCCTCGCCCATGCCGTCGGGGAGGGCGCTCGCGTAGAAGGCGTCTGCCTCGGTTCGCCGGGCATCCATCGTCGGGCCGAACCCACCCCACGGGTCGGCGAGTTCGCTGTCGACCAGCCGCAGCCTGACGGTGGCGCTCTCGCCGGCGGGGATGGTCAGGACGGTGTGCAGGGCGGCCTTGGTGCCGGTCTGCGCCGGGTTGACGGCGGCGCTCTCGCCGTGGACGACACAGCGGTCGATGCCGTCCTTGACGTACGGGGTGGTGTTCGGGCTGCCGAAGACGCGCTCGTTGTTCGTCTCGTTCTCGGTGAACAGGGCGGTGGCCTCGGTGTCGCAGTAGAGCCGCCGCGGGCCGAGTTCCTCGTGGTCGGCGGCGATGACGGCGTCCGGGGTCTTCGTGAGGCTCGGTACGGCGGTGCCGCCCGCCCAGGACCAGGTGTGCCGGAACCAGAGGGTCGGCAGCAGGTGGAGGGTCGCCGGATCCGGCCCGCGGTTGCACGCGGTGATCTCGATCAGCAGGTCCTCGGGGCCGGCCTTCGCGTACTCGACGAAGACGTCGAAGTAGCGGTCCTCGTCGAAGACGCCGGTGTCGAGCAGCTCGTACTCGAGGTCGTGGCGGGTGCGGGCCCGGTTGGTGTCGACGAGGTCGGCGTAGGGGAACTCACCCTGCGGGTACTTGTAGAGGTACTTCATGTACGAGTGGGTGGGCGTGGAGTCGAGGTGGAAGTAGTACTCCTTGACGTCCTCGCCGTGATTGCCCTCCTGGTTGGTCAGGCCGAACATCCGCTCCTTGAGGATCGGGTCGCGGCCGTTCCACAGGGCGAGCGCGAAGCAGAGCCGCTGCTTGTCGTCGCTGATCCCGGCGATGCCGTCCTCGCCCCACCGGTAGGCGCGGGAGCGGGCCTGGTCGTGGGTGAAGTACGACCAGGCGTCGCCGCCGGCGCTGTAGTCCTCCCGTACGGTCCCCCACTGGCGCTCGCTGAGGTAGGGGCCCCAGCGGCGCCAGTCCGCCCGGCCCGCGTCGGCCTCCGCGAGCCGCTGCCGTTCGGCGCCCGTCGCACCGCTGTCCGCCGTCATGGCCGCCTCCTCGTCGCCGGGCATCGCTCCCAGACTCGGGGGTCGCGGGCGGCCCCGCAATGGCTGGGCGGCGCCGGGCATCGCCGGGGCGCGGGAGTAGCCGGACCTGCCGTGGCCGTGGACCATGACGCCCTCCAGCATGTACAGGATCCCGGTGCCGGCGTGCTGGAACAGCGGGAAGACCTCGCTGGACTCGGTCAGCGTGACCAGCAGGCCGCGGAACAGGGCGGTGGGCGTTCTCCATCTTCGGCAGTATGGCCTTGGAGGCCGTCGTCACTCGGTGTGCTGCTCGGTCACCGGCGCATCCTGTGCCGGGCGGCCCAGGCGGAAGCGGGGGTGGGCGTCGGCCCGGCCGGTGGCGAGGTCGGCGGCGAGCGCCCCGATGAGCGGGGTGAACTTGGCGCCGTGGCCGGAGCACGGGGAGACGACGACGAACGGGCCGTGGCGGTCGAGGACGAAGTCCTCGTCGGGCGTGGTCGTGTAGAGGCAGGTCGCCTCCCCGACGGGGTCGGGTTCCAGACCCGGCAGCCGGTCGCGCACGAAGCCGCTCACCCGGGCCCGCGACGACGGGTCGGCGAGGCCGCTGCGGGTGCGGGCGGTCGTGGGGGTGCCCCGGTCGTGCTCGGCGACCTTCACCGCGGGGAGCGGGCCGCCATCGTTGCCCGACGGGAGGCCGTAGAGGTGCAGCTCGCCGTCCCAGATCAGGGTCGGCCACTGCGCGGACGGATCACGCTGCCGGTAGTGGAAGACCTGCTGCTGTGTCACCCGCAACGGCGGCAGCGGCAGGGGCAGTTCGAGCTCCGGGAGCCACGCCCCGGCCGCGATCACCACCGTGTCGGCGACCAGCTCCCGTCCGTCGTCGGTGCGCAGCAGCACCTTGCCCGGCGCCTCGAGGCCGGTGACACGGACGCCGGTCCACACGTCGGCCCCGAGTTCCACGGCCCGGCGCGCACAGGCCGCCACCGTCCGGTCGGCGTCGACGACACCCGCGTCCGGGTGGTACAGCGCCTGCTGGTCGAAGCGGATGTACGGCCAGCGCTCGGCGGCGGCCCCGGCGTCCAGCAGTTCGTGCGGCACGCCGGCCGCGGCGAGGAGTCCCGCCGGCGCGGCCGGGTCGCGCCCCTCGCCGAAGTCGAGGCCGCCGGTCGTGCGCAGCAGGGGGGTCGAGGTGTCGTCCTCCAACTCGCGCCACAGGTCGTGCGCCCGTCCGGTCAGGCCGACGTAGAAGGGGTCGGCGTAGGCCCGCCGGAAGATGCGGGAGCTGCCGTGCGAACTGCCGTGCCGGTGCCCGATGTCGTACGCCTCGATCAGGGTGACCGGGTGGCCCTGCCGGGCGAGTTGCCAGGCGGTGGCCGCGCCCATCAGTCCGGCGCCGACGACGGCGATCACAGTTCCTCCCCCGGGATCCAGTTCGCGCCCGCGAGCGGGACGCGGGCCACGGCGGCTGGCTCGATGGTATGCGCGACGAGGTCCTCGGGTTCGAGGTGCGGGAGGTGGGCCTTGCCGCGGGCCCGGGCGAGGGTCTGGGCCCCATGGTCACCACCCGAGCGGGGCTGACCGCAGGTCTCAGGCGCCGGGCACGGGGAACAGCATGCAACTGCTGGTGGCGTGAGCGAGGAGTCGGTCGGCCGGGTCGAGCAGCCTGGCCTCGGCGAGCGCGGTGCGGCGGCCGCCGTTCAGGACGGCTCCCACGGCGCGGATCTTGCCCGTGTCCGCCGTGATCGGGCGCAGGAACTTCACCGTGAGGTCGAGCGAGGTGTAGCCCATGCCCCGGGGCAGGGTGGACTGCACGGCGCAGCCGGCCGCCGAGTCGAGCATCGTGGCGTAGACACCGCCGTGGACGCTGCCGATGGGGTTGTAGTGCTCCTCGCCGGGCTCCAGGGAGAACACCACGTGCCCGTGGTCCACCTCTTCCACGGTCATGCCCAGGGTGGCCGCGATCGGCGCGGCGGGGAGGCGGCCGGCGAGGAGTTCCCGCAGGAAATCCAGCCCGGACCCCTGACCGACGGCGGCCGCCGAGATCGCGGGATCCTCCCAGTCGTACGTACGAGAACGTTCCATGCGCGTGCACACTCCCTGGCTCTTTTCCTCGAAGCTAGCCGCGGGCCGAGCTGGCTGTCAATGACAGAGCCAGGCCCTACCATGGGCCTCATGAAGTGGCTGGAGATGAGCACCGAGAACTGCACTGTCCAGCGCACTCTCGACCTGATCGGCGAGAAGTGGACGCTGCTGATCCTGCGCGACGCCTTCAACGGGGTCCGCCGCTTCGACGATCTGCGCCGCCATGTCGGCCTCTCGGACGCGGTCCTGTCCGACCGGCTGCGCAAGCTGGTCACGGCGGGGATCCTCACCACCGTGCCCTACCGGGAGCGCGGCAGCCGCACCCGGCACGAGTACCGGCTCACGCCCAAGGGCCGCGACCTGTGGCCGATCCTCGTGGCGCTGCGGCAGTGGGGCGAGACGTACGTCGCCGACCCGGAGGGTCCCGTGATCGAGGTCCGGCACCGCGACTGCGGCGCCCCGGTGCGGGTCGTGGTGGAGTGCCCCGACGAGCACACCGCCCTCTCCCCCAGGGAGGTCACCGTCCTCGCGGGGCCCGCCGCCCGACCGGTGGCGCGGCGGTAGGTCCCCAGGCCCTCAACCGGTCCGGTCGCCGGCCCCGAACGGGTACGACAGCAGCCGCAGGCCGTTCAGGCCCACCAGGACGGTCGAGCCCTCGTGGCCGGCGACGCCGAGGGGCAGGGGCAGCGTCCCCGCGAGGTCCCAGGCGACGAGGCCGGCGATGAACGCCCCGGCGATCACGAGGTTCTGCACGACCAGGCGCCGGGCCCGGCGGGAGAGGCCGATCACGGCGGGGACCGTGGCGAGTTCGTCGCGGACGATCACCGCGTCGGCGGTCTCCAGCGCCAGGTCCGAACCGGCGCGGCCCATGGCGACACCGGCGTGGGCGGCGGCCAGGGCCGGGGCGTCGTTGACCCCGTCCCCGACGACCATCACCCGGCGGCCCGCGCGCTCGGCCTCCCGCACCGCTTCCACCTTGTGCTGCGGCAGCAGTCCGGCGTGGACGTCCTCGATGCCGACCTCGGCGGCCAGGCGCGCGGCGGCACGCGGGTTGTCCCCGGTCAGGAGCATCGGCGCGGTACCGGTGAGCCGGGTGAGGGCGGCGACGGTGGCGGCGGCGTCCGGGCGCAGCCGGTCGGCGAGGCCCAGCACTCCGACGGGGACCTCGTCGGCCTGTACCAGGACGGCGGTTCGGCCGGACTCCTCCAGTCCGGCGACGAGGGCCGCCGCTCGCTCGGCCGTTTCATCATCGGCGCCATCGGCGCCGTCGAGCAGGCGGGCCGGGGTGCCGACCGCGACACGGCGGCCCTCGACGGTCGCCGTCACGCCCACCCCGGGCGTGGAGGCGAAGTCCTCGGCGACCGGCAGCGTCACCCCCCGCTCGCGCGCCTCCCGCACGACCGCCCGCGCCAGCGGATGCTCGCTGGGGTGCTCGGCCGCCGCCGCGAGCGCCGTCAACTCCCGCTCGCCGAGGCCCGATCCGGGCAGCGGCCGGACGTCGGTCAGCCGCGGCACGCCCTCGGTCAGCGTGCCCGTCTTGTCCAGCGCCACGGCGTCGACCTGGCCGAGCCGCTCCATCACCACCGCCGACTTCACCAGCACGCCGTGCCGTCCGGCGTTGGCGATGGCCGACAGCAGGGGCGGCATGGTCGCGAGCACCACCGCGCACGGCGATGCCACGATCATGAAGGTCATGGCCCGCAGCAGCGCCCGGGTCAGTTCCTCGCCGAGCGCCAGCGGCACCAGGAAGACCGCGAGCGTCGCCGCGACCATCCCGAGCGAGTAGCGCTGTTCGACCTTCTCGATGAACAGCTGGGTGGGCGCCTTGGTCTCGGACGCCTCCTCGACCATGCGGACGATCCGGGCGATCACCGAGTCGGAGGCGTCCCGTTCGACCCGGACGCGCAGGGCGCCCGTGCCGTTGACGGTGCCCGCGTACACCTCGTCGCCGGGCTCCTTGGCGACGGGCAGCGGCTCGCCGGTGATGGTCGCCTGGTCGACCTCGCTCGCCCCGTCCAGCACCCGCCCGTCGGCACCGACGCGCTCGCCCGGCCGCACCAGGATCGTGTCGCCGACCGCCAACTCCTCGATCGGCACGGCCCGTTCCGTGCCGTCCGGGGCGAGGCGGCTCGCGGTGGCCGGGGCCAGGTCGAGCAGACCGCGCACCGAGTCGGCGGTCCGGGCCGTGGCCAGCGCCTCCAGGGCGCCCGAGGTGGCGAAGATGACGATGAGCAGGGCGCCGTCCATGACCTGCCCGATCGCGGCGGCGCCCAGGGCGGCGACGACCATCAGCAGATCGACGTCGAGGGTCCGCCCGGCCAGCGCCTTCAGCCCCTCCCAGCCCGGCTCCCACCCGCCGGCGACATAGGCCAGCGCGTACAACGCCCCCCAGCTCCAGGCGGGTTGCGCGGTCAGCTGCAGGGGCAGCGCGAGCAGGAAGCAGGCGGTGGCCGCGGCGGCCCAGCGCACCTCGGGCAGGGCGAGGAACCGGGTGCGGCGGCCGGTGTCTCCCGCGTCGCGTTCAGAGCCGAGACCGGTCCGGGACGGGATGAGGGTGGAGGTCACCCGCCCACCATACAGGAACACATGAAGAGTCATTCATCTCTTCATGGGAGGCTGCTCCTACGCGAGGCGGCGGGACCGTCTCCGCAGGAGCAGGCGCCGCGCCGGGACCTCGACCGCCTCGTACAGCACCCAGGCGAGCCCCAGGGCAACCGCGAACGCGACGGCGGTCACGGCCAGGGCCGCCAGGACCCCGAAGCGCGGCGAGGTGCCGAGCAGACTGGTGGCCGCCCGCAGCACCAGCAGGTGGATCATGTAGAACGCGAAGGACAGCTCCCCCAGCCGCACCAGCCGCCGGCGCCGCCACAGCGAGGGCAGGCCGTGCAGGTCCGCGACCGCCGCCGCCGCGATGAGCAGGGCGAAGCCGATGACGGTGCAGGTCGTGGCCGGGTAGCCGGGGGTGACCTGCGGGACGAGGAAGTACCCGACGACCGCCAGGGCGAGGGAGGCCTCCAGGCCCGGTCCGCGCCACCGGTCGAGCAGCACCAGCCGCGCCACGGCGGCGCCGAGCACGAACTCGGGCAGGCGCGCGGCGGGGAAGGAGTACAGCGGCTGGTCCACCCAGGAGTGCGCGTCCGCCCAGGCCAGCACGAACACCGCGAAGAGCGAGAGGCCGGCCAGCGCGGTCGCCCCACGGGCGCCGAGCCGGCGCAGCAGGAGGGCCAGCAGGGGGAAGGTGCCGTAGAAGAACGCCTCGCAGGCCAGCGACCAGCTGACCGGGTCGAGCGTCTGCCACCAGGGACGCCACCAGGAGTGCACCAGCAGGACGTTCGCGACGCCCTGGCTCAGGGTAGGTACCGGTTGGCGGGCCAGCGTCCAGGCCATGAGGAGCGCGACGGCGGCGGTGACGAGGTGGACCGGCAGGATGCGCGCGATGCGGCGTCTGAAGAACCCGAGGGCACGGTCCCCGGGCCGCGCGGACCACATCAGCACGAAGCCGGACAGCACGAAGAAGAACGACACTCCGGTGGCGCCGGCGCCGAACCCCCAGGTCATGATCTCCTGGCCTCTCCCACCGAAGTAGTGGAAGTTGTGCACGTGCAGTCCGAAGACCAGCAGCGCGGCCATCCAGCGCAGTCCGGTGAGGGACGGCAGCGTCGGCGCCGCGGCGGGGCGGGGCAGCCGGGGAGGCGACGGGCTGGTGGTCGTGGTGGCGGTCGGCGTGCCGGACGCCGTGGTCGCCGTCGTCATCAGGTTGCCCTCCCGGGGATGTGCGTACGAGGCATGAAAGGGAGCGTTGCCGGTTCGGCGTCTTCCAATCGGTCCCGTAGGTAACGTCACACCGATGGCGGCGGTTACTTGGTTCGCCCCAGGTGTTAGGCACCGGTTACCGGTGGGTCTATCGTCGGAATCGTGGGCCAGAGCATGGGAGGTCGGCCGGTGATGCCGCAGGACGAGGCCGTGATCGGCTGCATCGGTAAGGTGATCATAGGCACCCGCGGCACGGCCGGCCCCGGCGAGGTCCTGGTACCGGTCCGGGGCGGTTCGGAGACCTTCATAGCCTGGTCCGACGATCCCCTGCCGACGGGGGCGACGGTGCTCGTGGTCGAGTCACGTGGGTGTCGTGAGGTCGGCGTCATGGAGTGGAGGGATCCACTCGCAGCGTTCGGCGACCGTGCCGACGCGGACTGAGGAGTAGCAGAATGTTCGGTTACCGCGTTCCCGCTCCCGATGAGGCAATGCTGATCTCGGGTGGCAGGCGGGGACTGGGGGGCGCGCCGTTCCGGGTGGTGACGGGGCACGGCAAGTTCGTGCTGCCGTTCTTCCGAAAGACCCGTTTCCTCACGCTGGCGATGTGCGAGTCCGAGGTCACGGAGACCTGTGTGACCCGGCAGGGCATCGCGTTGAACGTACGCGCCGTCATCGCGTTCAAGGTCGGCAACGACACCGAGAGCATCATCAACGCCGGCCAGCGTTTCCTCTCGGACCAGGACCAGATGTCGGTGCTGACGGGCCGGATCTTCGCCGGCCACCTGCGGGCCATCATCGGCTCGATGACGGTCGAGGAGATCGTCACCGAGCGGCAGAAGCTCGCCGCCGAGGTGCTGGACACGTCGAAGACGGAGATGGCGAAGATCGGCCTGATCGTGGACTCGCTGCAGATCCAGTCGATCGACGACGGGGACGCCGGCTACATCGACGCGATGTCCGCGCCGCACCGGGCGGCCATCCAGCGGCAGGCCCAGATCGCCCAGGCCCAGGCCACCCAGACCGCAGCCGAGGCACAGCAGGAGGCGGCCCGCAAGCAGGCCGAGTACGCCCGGCAGACCGCGGTCGTCAAGGCCGAGTACTCGGCCGAGGTGGACCGCGCCCAGGCCCAGGCCGCGCAGGCCGGTCCGCTGGCGCAGGCCCACGCCCAGCAGGAGGTGCTGGCGGCGCAGACCGAACTCGCCCAGCGGCAGGCGCAGTTGCGCCAGCAGCAGCTGGTGGCGGAGATCGTGAAGCCGGCCGAGGCGGAGGCCGAGCGGATCAGGCTGCTCGCCCAGGCGGACGCGCAGCGGATGAAGATCCAGGCCGAGGCCGCCGCCTCCTACGACCGGGTGGCGCTCGACCGCATGCTGATCGACCAGCTCCCGCAGATCGTGAAGGAGGCCGCGGGCGGTCTCGCCGGCGCCAACGTCAACGTCCTCAACGGCGCCGACGGGCTCGGCGAGATCGCCGCCGGCCTGGTCTCGCAGGGCCTGACGATCCTCGACTCCGTGCGGCAGAACCTCAACGGCCAGGAGGGCGAGGGCCGTTCGTCCGGCAACAACAACGGTGTGCTGGAGCTGCGCGGGAACAACGGCCGGAAGGCCGACGACGGTCCGGTGGACGTCGACTGACCACGGATCGCCGGGAGTTCGGGTGCGGGCCCACGTGATCACGTGGGCCCGCACCCGTATGCTGACCGCGACCTGACCATGTTCCGCGAACGGGGGCCGCTGCCATGGAACTCGCCTTCACCGGCCGGGTGATCGAGTGGCGCGGGCCCGCTCCGTACTACTTCGTGCCCGTGCCGGAGCAGGAGGCCGCCGACATCCGCGAGGTGGCCGCGATGGCGTCGTACGGCTGGGGCGTGATCCCGGTCCAGGCCCACATCGGCGAGACCGCGTTCGCCACCTCCCTGTTCCCCAGGGACGGCGGCTATCTGCTGCCGCTGAAGGCGGCGGTGCGACGGCCGCGGGGCCTCGAGGTCGGCGATGACGTGGCGGTGCGGATGAGCGTGCGCCTCCAGGGTCTTCCCGGCGGCTCCTGAACACCCCCCGCGGGGGCGGTGATCGCGGGCGCGTAGGGTGCGGGCGTGACCGGCAACGACCTGATGCGGCTTCCCGGGATGCCGCTGCACGACCCGTTCGTCGTCGCGGACGAGGAGACGCGCGCCTATCACCTCTACACGTCCAACGACCCGTCGGTGTCGGGCGTCGACGGCGCCGGGACGATGGTCTACCGCAGCCGTGACCTGCGTGAGTGGACACGCCCTGTCGTGGTCTTCCTGGCCGGCGCGCAGCGCGGCATCTGGGCGAGCGACGGCTGCTGGGCGCCCGAGGTGCACGCATGGGGCGGCAGGTACTACCTGTTCACCACCCTGCACAACGAGGACAGGCCGCTGCCGGTGCCGCCGCCCAACCGGTGGGGCACGCCCTTCCAGCTCCCCAACCACATGCGCGGCACGGTCACCGCGGTCTCCGACTCCCTGCTGGGCCCCTTCACCGTCGTCGACCCGGACCGCCCCACCCCGCCGGAGCATCTGATGACCCTCGACGGCACGCTGCACGTCGACGCGTCCGGACAGCCCTGGATGGTGTACGCGCACGAGTGGCTGCAGACCGTCGACGGCACCATGGAGGCGATCCGGCTGGCCCCGGACCTGACCCGGACGGTCGGGGACCCGGTGTTCCTGTTCAAGGGCTCGGACGCCTCCTGGCTCGGCGAGCAGATCCCCGCGGGCGTCCCGGCCCAGCTCCCGCCCTACATCACCGACGGCCCCCAGCTGCACCGCACGCCCGACGGCTCGCTGCTCATGCTGTGGTCGACGTACGAGAAGGACACCATCGGCCCGGACGGCAACGTCACCGGCGGCTACGTACAGACGTACGCCGTCTCCCGGTCCGGTGCGATCACCGGACCCTGGGAACAGCGGCGGCCGCTGGTGCGGGACGACAGCGGGCACGGCATGCTGTTTTGCACCTTCGACGGCCGCCTGATGATGATCCTGCACCGCCCGTTCGAGAACGCCCGCGGCAAGCTGTACGAGATGGAGCTGGACGGGGACGCGTTGCGGGTGCTGCGGCAGCGCACGGACCTCGACGGCGGCGGATGACCCGCCGGGTGGGGCGACCTCAGGCGGTGTAGTCGTAGAACCCCTGGCCGGTCTTGCGGCCGAGGCGGCCCGCGGCGACCATGCGGCGCAGCAGGGCGGGCGGGGCGTAGAGGGGCTCCTTGTACTCCTCGTACATCGACTCCGCGACGGCCTGCGCCGTGTCGAGCCCGATGAGGTCGAGCAGGCGCAGCGGGCCCATGGGGTGCGCACAGCCCAGTTCCATGCCGCGGTCGATGTCCTCGGCGCGGGCCGACCCGGAGTCGACCATGCGCACCGCGGACAGCAGGAACGGCACCAGGAGCGCGTTGACCACGAACCCCGAGCGGTCGCTCGCCTGAACGATCTCCTTCCCCAGGTGCTCGGACACGAAGGCACGGGTCCGCAGCACCGTGTCGGGGCTGGTGGTGAGGGCGGGGATGACCTCGACCAGGGCCTGCACCGGCACGGGGTTGAAGAAGTGCAGGCCGATGACCTGGGCGGGCCGCTGCGTGCTGACGGCGAGGTCGATCACGGGGAGGGACGAGGTGTTGGTCGCGAGAACGGCCTCGGGATCGGTGACGACGCGGTCGAGAGCGGCGAAGACACCGGTCTTGACCTCACGGTTCTCGGCGACGGCCTCGATGACGAACTGGCGGTCCGCCATGCCGTCGAGATCGTCGGTGTAGGCGAGGCGGGCGACGGCGGCGTCCCGGGCCGCTTCGGTGATCTTGCCGCGGCGTACCCCGCGGTCCAGGGAGGCTTCGACGCGTCGTCGGCCGGACCGGACGGCTTCCGGTGAGCCCTCGGCGACCAGGACGTCGAGGCCACCGAGGGCGGCGACCTCGGCGATGCCGGAGCCCATGAGGCCGCAACCGACGACACCGAGACGGGAGATGGTCTGCATGGGTGGGTCCTTGGGGTCGGCTTGAGGTGGACTGTCGGGTGAGCGAAGGGCTCTCGTCATGAGCCGGCGGAGTCCGGGCCGGCGGAGTCCGGGCCGGGCTGCCGGTACGGCTTCAGGGCGCGGCGGGCGATGGCGAACCGGTGGGTCTCCGAGGGGCCGTCGTAGATGCGGAAGGGCCGCACGTCCCTAAAGAGCCGGGCCAGCGGCGCGTCCGCGGCCGAGATGCCGAGCGCTCCGCAGATCTGCACCGCGCGGTCGACCACCCGGTTCACCGCCTCCGCGACGAAGGTCTTCGACACCGAGGTGAGCTGGGAGGCGGCCGGGGAGCCGGTGTCCAACTCCCAGGCGGTGCGCAGGATGAGGGCGCGGCTCGCCTCGATGTCGATCTCGGAGTCGGCCAGCATCTGCTGCACCATGCCGAGGTCGCCGAGCACCGAGCCGAACGCCGTGCGGCTGCCCGCTCGTTCGAGGGCGACGTCCTGGGCGCGGCGGGCGGCCCCCAGCCAGCGCATGCAGTGCGTCATCCGGGCGGGACCGAGCCGCACCTGGGCGCCTGCGAAGCCCTGGTCCACCGCGCCGAGCACCTGCTCGTCCCCCACCACGCACCCCTCGAAGACGATCTCGCAGTGTCCACCGAAGAACCCCTCGTCGAGGGTCTCGATGCTGCGGACGACGCGCATCCCGGGCGTGCCGGCGTCGACCAGGAACATCGTCGCGCCGCCCGGATCGCCGGGGCTGCCGGAGGTGCGGGCCATGACGATGGTGAAGCCCGCTCCGAGCGCCCCCGTGATGAACCACTTGCGCCCGTCGATGCGCCAGCCGCCGGGCACGCGGGTCGCCGTGGTGTGCAGGGAGCGCGGGTCGGCGCCCGCGCCCGGCGCCGGTTCGGTCATCGCGAAGCAGGACCGGTGCTCACCGGCGGCGAGCGGACGCAGATAGCGCTCCTTCTGCTCCTCGGTGGCCACCTTCTCCAGCAGGTGCATGTTTCCCTCGTCCGGCGCCGCGCAGTTCAGTGCGAGAGGGCCGAGGAGCGAGTACCCGGCGGCTTCGAACACCGCGGCCTGTCCGCGCAGGTCGAGTCCGTGGCCGCCCCACCGTGCGGGCACGTGCGGCGCGAAGACCCCGCTTTCGCGGGCGGCCTTCTGCAGGGACTCGCGCAGGGACTCGGGGGCGTCGTGCACGGACCCGCCGCACTCGCGCTCGGCCGGGACCACCACCTCGCGCACGAACTCGGCGGTGGTCTCGGCGAGTCGGGAGACGAGGGGGTCGACATCGAACTGGACAGGCACGGTTCCTCCCGCCGACGGGCGTGGGCACCGGTGCCCGACGCGACCTAGAAACTGTACAACGTCTCCAGTATCTTGCCGTGTGACCCGAGCGACACCGCGACGATGGGAGCGACCACCATGAGCACTGAGCCGGTCCGGGTGGTCCACCACCCGGACGGAGTCGTGGAGTTGAGGCTGGACGATCCGGAGCGCGGCAACGCCCTGGACTTGCGGACCGCCGAGGCGTTGCGGGACCGGACGGCCGAGGTGGCCGCCGACCCGGGCGGCGCGGTACTGGTCCGCTCGTCGGGCGGCGCCTTCTGCGTGGGCGGCGACCTGCGCGCCTTCGCCGGTCGCGGCCCGGAGACCGGCGCCTATGTGCACGCCGTGGCGAGCGCGGCGCACGCGGCGGTGGCGACCCTCTACGAGCTGCAAGTGCCGGTCGTGACGGCCGTGCGCGGCGCGGCCGCAGGCGGTGGGATCGGGCTCGCCCTCACCGGTGACCTGCTCCTGGCCGCCCGGTCGGCCCGCTTCCGGCTGGCGTACACCGCGATCGGACTCACCCCGGACTGCGGGGCGTCGTGGCTGCTTCCACGGCTGGCGGGCCCCCGCTCGGCGGCGGACCTGATCCTGACCAACCGCGTCCTGACCGGCGCCGACGCCGAACGGTACGGCCTGGCCACCCGGGTCGTGGACGACGAAGAGCTGGACACGGAGGCGCACCGCACGGCCGCTGAGCTGGCGGCCGGAGCGGGCGACGCGCTGCGTGCCGCGAAGGCCCTGTTGCGCGGTGACGGCGCAGGTGACCTGCGCCGTCACCTGGACCGGGAGGCGCGGCTGATCGCCGAGCTGGCGGACGGGCGGGAGGCGCAGGACCGTATGGCGTCGTTCCTGGCCGCCCGGGCGGGCGCGGGAGGCAGGTCCGAGCGGACCGCGCCGCGCGAACCGGAAAGTGTTTCTTGATAACCCCTTCACTAAGGGCACCACCGGAGCGTAACCTCCGGGCAACACGGAACCGACGAAAAGGTGTGGCGATGCGATCTGCTGCCGTGGCCGGGACGGACGGTCTCGACGAGACCCTCACCGACGCCGTTGTCGACCTCGTTCTGCGGGGCATGTGGCGCGGCAGGCCCGAGTCCGAGTACCGCCCGCTGGCGGACGCCGGGCTGGCCATGGTGAAGGGGCCGATGGTCCTGCCGACCGAGAGCGCCAAGGCCGTCGCGGCGCGGACGCTGCGCGTGCCCGCCGGGTCCGAGCAGGAGCAGGGGATCACGGCCGCCTACCGGGCCTTCCTCCCCGTCAACCGCCGGATCCGCGAGGTGTGCACGGCGTGGCAGTGCCGTCCCGACGGCAGTGTCAACGACCACACCGACAGCGTGTACGACGCCGAGGTGCGCGAGGCGCTGGAGGACGTGCACGAGGCCATCCAGCCGGTGCTGCGCCGACTGGAGCGCGTGGTCGCGGGCAGCGGCCGGTACCTCACCGCTCTGGAGGACGCCCTCGACCGCTTCGACGACGGCGCGACGCAGTGGCTCGCCTCGCCGCTGTGCGACTCGTACCACACGGTGTGGATGCGCCTGCACCAGGAGCTGCTGCTGGTCCTCGGCATCAGCCGGGCCGAGGACGAGGCGCTGGAGGAGGAGCTGGTCGCGGGGGGCCGCGGGTGAGCGTCACCGACCGCCCGGCCGGGCCCCTCACCGACGTGCACGTCCCCGGCCACAGCCTGGTGCCGTACGGTCAGGGGCACAGCCGCGGCCTGGGCGCCGACGCCCTCGGCACGCACGGCACCGCCATGGACCGCCTGGTGGCGCTGGGGCTCCCGGTGGTGCCGGGCCTGACGGTGCCGGCCGCGTCGGCCGCGTCGCTGGGCGAGCCGGACACCGCCCGCGCCGCCGTGGAACTCGTCGAGCAGCTGTCCGGACGGCGGATCGGCGACCGGGGCAGACCGCTGCTGCTGCGTGTGTCGGCGAGCGCGTCCGCCGAGGTCGCCGGGCTGCCCCCGGATCTGGCCGCGATCGGCCTCGCTCCGCCCTGCGCCGACGAGCTGAGCGCCGTCATCGGCCGCGAGGAGGTGCTGTACGAGGTCTGGGCGGCCACCCTCCGCATGATCGCCGAGTACGCCCTCGACGTGCCCGGACCGGACCTCGACGACGCGCTCCTCGACGCCACCGGTCCGAAGGCCCGCGTCGAGGCGTTGCTGACGGCCGTCGCCCGGCACACGGGACGGCCCTACCCGGACGACCCGGCCGAGCAACTCGCCCTGGCCGCCCGCGCGATGCTGGCCCGCTGGGCCTCGCCCCGCGCCAGACGATCCCGCAAGTCCCAGCACCTGCCCGCGGACCTGCCCGTCGCGCTGCACGTGCAGGCGCTGCGCATCGGGCCGTGGGACCGCTCCGGTTACGGCACCGCAGAGAGCCGGGACGCGGACAGCGGCCGCTTCTCCCCCCAGGGCTCCTTCTTCCGCGGCGTGCGCCGCAGCGCACCTCCGCCACACCCGGGCGAACCGCTGGAGAAGCTCGACCAGGCGGCGACCCTGCTGGAGCACTCGCTGCTCACGCTCGAACGGCATCTGCACGCCCCCGTCCGCGTCGACTTCGAACTGCGCGACGGCGAGATCGCGCTGCTGGCCGCCTCGGCGCTGAGCCGCCCCCCGCTGCGCGCCTCGGTATGCCTCGCCGCCGACCTGGCCGCCGAGGGCGCCCTGGGCCGCGCGGAGGCCGTACGCCGGGTCACCCCCGCCCAGGTGCAGGAACTCCTGCACCCCCAGCTGAGGTTGACGGGCGCGGACGAGCTCCTCGTCCGCGGTCTGCCCGCCTCCCCCGGAGCCGCGTCCGGCCCCGTCGCCCTGTCCAGCGAGCGCGCCCTCGAACTGGCCGCGGCCGGCACCCCCGCCGTGCTGGTCGCCCATGAGACCACTCCGGCCGACGTGCCCGGCATGCTGGCCGCCGCCGCGGTCCTCACCGGCAGCGGCGGCATCGCCTCGCACGCCGCCGTGGTGGCGCGCGGCGCCGGCACTCCGGCGGTGTGCGGCGCGGACGGCCTGCGCGTGGACCCGGCCGCCGGCACCGCACGGATCGGGAGCCGGGTGCTGCGCGAGGGCGACCCCGTGTCGCTCGACGGCCGCACCGGCGCCGTCTACGCGGGAACCCTCCCGGTCACCGTCGCCGGCCCGCCCCCGGAGCTGTCCACCCTCCTCGGTTGGGCGGACGGCGTACGGCGGCTGGGCGTCCGCGTCAACGCCGACACGGCTGCGGAGGTGAACACGGCCGTGGCCCTGGGCGCGGAGGGGGTCGGCCTGTGCCGTACCGAGCACCAGTTCCTCGGTGACCGGCTGCCGCTGATCCGGCGCGTGCTGCTCGCCGCCGACCCGGCCGCCCGGGACGAGGCGCTGCTCGCCCTGGAAGACGCCCAGCACGAGGACTTCCGGGCCCTGCTCGCCGCCGTCGGGAACCGACCGGTGACCGTACGGCTGCTGGACGCGCCGCTGCACGAGTTCCTGCCCGCGCCGGGCGAGGCCGGCGACCCGGACGCCGAACACCGGGCCGCCGCACTGCGGGAGGCCAACCCCATGCTCGGGCTCCGTGGCGTGCGCCTGGCGCTGCTGCACGAACGGCTCTACCCGGTCCAGGCCGAGGCGCTCTTCACCGCCTGGGCGGACGTCGCCGCCACCGGCGTGCGGCCCGAGCTGGAGGTGATGATCCCGCTCGTCAGCCTGCCGGAGGAACTGGCCGCGGCGGCCGCGTACGTACGGGGCGCCGCCGAGGCGGTCGCCGAGCGCACCGGCGTCCGGATGCCGTACCGGCTCGGCACGATGATCGAGACCCCGCGGGCCGCCCTGCTCGCCGGCGAACTCGCCGAGCACGCCGAGTTCTTCTCCTTCGGCACCAACGACCTGACCCAGCTCACCTACGGCTTCTCCCGCGACGACGTCGAGCGGCAGGTGCTGAGCACCTACCAGGAGCGCGGGTTCGTGACCGCGAGCCCGTTCGCCCGGCTCGACCCGCACGGCGTGGGCGCCCTGATCGGGCTCGCGGTGGAGCGGGCCAGGGGCGTGCGGCCGGACATCAAGCTGGGCGTGTGCGGGGAGCACGGCGGGGATCCGGAGTCGGTGGCCCTCTGCGACGACCTGGGTCTCGACTACGTCTCCTGCTCCGCGCACCGCGTGCCGGTGGCCCGGATGGCGGCCGCGCACAGTGCCCTGCGGGAGCCACGCGACGAGAGCGAGAACCCCCGATGACGAGCACCGTCACCGACGGCACGGCCCTGTCGGACAGCGAACTGGACGACCTGCGCGAGACCGTGCGGTCCGTGTGCGCGGACGCCGGCGGCACCGCCGCGGTGCGCCGGTTGCCCGAGGAGGCCCCCGGCATCGACGCCGGTCTGTGGGACACCCTCGGCCGGCAGGTCGGCCTCGCCGCTCTCGGGCTGCCCGAGGCGGCCGGGGGCATGGGTGGCCTGGCTGAAATCGCCGTGGTCTGCGAGGAGTTGGGCCGGACGCTGGCGCCGGTTCCGCTGCTGTCGTCCACCGTGCTGGCCGGGCAGGTGCTGGCGGGCTGCGGAACCGCGGACGCGGCGCTGGCGCGGGTGGCCGAGGGCGGGGTGCACGCCCTGGCGATCGCGGCCCCGGACGGTGTCTGGCGGCCCGAGGCGCTGCCGGTTGCCGTCACCTCCTGGCAGGGCAGCGTGCCGGTGCTGGACGGGACCGCCCCGTTCGTCCTGGACGGCGCGGACGCCGAGGCACTGGTGGTCGCGGCCACCGGCACCGACGGCGTGGACCTCTTCCTGGTCGACCCGCACGCGCCCGGGGTGACGGTGCGCCGGGTCCCCACCCTGGACCTCAGCCGCGGCCAGGCGGTCGTGTCCTTCTCCGGTGCGCGGGCCCGGGCCCTGACCGCCGGCGGCGAGGGCTCCGACATCGTCACCCGCGCCCTCGACGTGGCCCTGGTGGCGCTGGCCGCCGAGCAACTGGGCGGCGCCCAGGCCGCGTTGGACATGACCGTCGCACACGCACGGGACCGCACCCAGTTCGGCCGGTCCATCGGCAGTTTCCAGGCGGTCAAGCACACCTGCGCCGACATGCTGCTGCGGGTCGAGGCCGCGCGGTCGGCCGTGGTGCGCGCGGTCCGCGCGGCCGGGTCGCCGACGGCGCTGGCGGAGGCGGCCGCGGTGGCGCAGGCCTGGTGCGGCGAGGCGTTCGTGTTCGTGGCCGCCGAGTGCGTGCAGTTGCACGGCGGCATGGGCTTCACCTGGGAGCACGACGCGCACCTCTACTTCCGCCGGGCCCAGTCCGACGCCGTCCTGCTGGGCGGCGCCACGCACCACCGCGAGCGGCTCGCGGTCCTGCTCGGCTGGTGACCCGGAAGGCGGCACTCCATGACCACCAGACTCATCGACGACACCCTCTTCGACAGCGCGCATCCACCGCGGCTCGTCGGCGCGCGCTGCTCCGGCTGCGCCACCGTCGTCTTCCCCCGGCAGGACTCGTGTCCCAGGTGCTCGCAGCGGGCCATGTCCGCGCAGGCGCTGCCGGTCAGCGGGTACCTGTGGTCGTGGACGCTGCAGGCGTTCCCGCCCAAACCGCCGTACCGGGCGCCGGCCGGCGGCTGGGAGCCGTACCACGTGGGCTATGTGGACCTCGGTGAGGTGCTGGTCGAGGCACGGCTCGCGATCGAGCGCTCGCAGATAAGGATCGGGCTGCCGGTGCGGCTGACCACCATCCACGCGTACGACGACGAGTCCGGGACCGAGGTGCTGACCTTCGCGTTCGAGCCGGACCAGGAAGGCGGACGATGAGCCGGGCCGAGGAGGTCTACGTCGTCGGCTGCGGGATGCATCCCTTCGGCCGCGACGAGAGCGTCTCCGGGATGGACATGGCCGAGCACGCGGTGCGCGAGGCACTGGCCGACGCGGGGGTCGCCTGGGAGGACATCGGGTACGCGGCGGGCGGCTCCGACGTGTCCGGGAAGCCGGACACGCTGGTGGGCCGCCTGGGGCTGACCGGAGTGCCGTTCGTCAACGTGCAGAACGGCTGCGCGACCGGCGCCTCGACCGTGCTCGCGGTGGCGAACGCGCTGCGGGCGGGCGAGGCCGGCCTTGGGCTGGCCGTGGGCTTCGACAAACATGGGCGCGGCGCGTTCAACGCCTCCGCGGCCCGCTACGGGCTGGGCGAGTGGTACGCCGAGAGCGGCATGATGCTGACGACGCAGTTCTTCGCCCTGAAGACCAGGCGCTACCTGCACGAGCACGGCATCTCCGAACACGCCCTCGCGATGGTCGCGGCACGCGCCTTCCGCAACGGCTCACAGCACCCGATGGCCTGGCGCCGCAAGCCGCTGACCGAGCGGGAGATCCTGGAGTCCGCCGAGGTCAGCCCGCCGCTGACGCAGTACATGTTCTGCTCCCCCGGGCAGGGCGCGGTGGCGCTCGTGCTGGCGGTGGGCGAGCGCGCCTTCGACCTGTGCGAACGACCGGTCAGGCTGGCCTCGTTGGCGTTCCGCACCCGGCGGTTCGGCTCCTTCGAGGTCTTCTCCCCCTGGCTGCCGCCGGGCCCCCACCGCAGTCCGAGCGTCGACGCGGCCGAGGCGGCCTTCCGCCGGGCCGGCGTGGCTCCGGCGGACGTGCGGGTGGCCCAGGTACAGGACACCGACAGCGGCTCCGAGCTGATCCACCTCGCGGAGACCGGGCTGTGCGCCCACGGGGAGCAGGAGGAGCTGCTGGCGGCCGGGGGCACCGATCCCACGGGCCGGCTGCCGGTGAACACCGACGGCGGCTGTCTGGCCGGCGGGGAGCCGGTCGGCGCCTCGGGACTGCGCCAGTTCCACGAGGTGGTACGGCAGTTGCAGGGCCGTGCGCCGGGAGCCCAGGTGCCGGGCGGCCCGCGGGTCGGCTTCACCCATGTGTACGGGGCGCCGGGGATCAGCGCCTGCTCGGTGCTGACGGTCTGAGGGGCGGGGCGCGTCCCGTCGTCAGGCGGACGCGGCGCTCTGTTCCGCTTCCGCGGCGATGATCCGCAGCGCCGTCGCCCTGACGGCCTGCTGCAGGTGGCGCTGCGGCAGGCCGGCCAGCGGGCCCCCTTCCGCCCGCAGTGCGGTGACCAGCGTGGTCGTGCTGATGAGGGTGCGCACCGCGAGGGCCTGCGCGGCGTGCCTGGCCCGCGCGGCGCGCGGGCTGCGCGTGGTCGCCTCGGGGAGGTAGTCGTAGCCGCGCTGGATGTGCCGCTGCTCGAACTCGTCGCGCAGCAGCTTCACGTTGCCGTTGGCGGAGGCGATCTGCACCTGGAAGAGCCGGGCCTCGTCGGGGTTGCCCTCCACCCAGTCCCAGACGGCGTCGATGACCCGCAGCAGCCCTTCGGCGTCACCCGGCGCGGTGTCCGGACGTGCCTTCTCCACGACCAGGTTCAGCTCGTCGAAGACGCGGCGCATGGCCAGTTCGAGGAGTTCTTCCTTGCCCTGGAAGTGGTAGTAGACGGCTGTGGGCACCACCTCGGCCTCGTCCGCGATGTCCTGGACGCTGGTCTCGGCGAACCCCTTGCGGCCGAAGACGCGCACGGCGGCGGAGATGATGTGCTGGCGCCGAGAGGGCCGGTGCGCCGGCTGCTTGCCGTTCTCCGTGCTGGCCATGCATGTTCCCCTTACGGCTGCCGAGCCCGGTGCCGTCGCGTCCGGACACTGCCCATCCTATCGAGTAACTCTCCCGCGTCACCGCCGTAAATCCTGTTTCTGCGGGGAGACTCGGGGTACCTCGGTTGGGCATACTTGACACCATGACGACTTCCGGAAGCCGCGCCGCCCACCGTCCGTCGCGTCGGCAGTGGGTGATCGAGGCGGCCACGGACCTCTTCGCGACCCAGCCCCCGGACGAGGTGACGGTGGCGGACATCGCGGCCCGCGCGGAGATGACGTCCGCCGCGGTCTACTACCACTTCTCCTCCAAGGACCAGGTCCTGGTGGAGGGCATGCGGGTGTTCGCCGCCGCACTGGGCGACCAACTGGAGTCGTTGACCGGGGCGCACGCGCCCGGCTCGGGCATCGGTTCGGAGGTCACCGCGCTGCTGGCGTGGCTGGCCGAGCACCGGTCGGCCGCCACCGTCTTCTTCGTCTCCTCGGCCGGGATGAGCCAGGAGGCGGAGGTGCTGCGCCACGGGATCCGGACGCGGCTGCTGGAAGAGCTCGTGCGCCTGGTGCGCAAGGAGTACGAGCCGGTCACCGACGCGGAGGCGGCGGTGACCGGCCTGGCCTTGCTGGCCCTGCTGGAGAACGCGGCGATCTCGCAGATCAGCGGCGACGACGTCTACCGGGCGCTGGGGCACCGGGCGTTCACCAAGGAGGTCGACCGGCTCGCGGAGCGGATCGCGGGGGCGGCCGGCGACGCGTGAAGCCCGCGCCGGGCGGCACGGGCTTCGTCGCGGTCGCGCGAGGTGCGCTCAGCCGGGGGTGACGCGGCCGCGCCAGGCTCCGGACTCGCCGCCCCGGCGCTCGATGTACTCCTTGAAGCGCCGCATGTCTCCCTTGACGCGCCGGTCGATCGTTCCCGTCAGGTCCGCGGCCTTCTCCGCGGCGCCGGAGGGTTCGACGTCCATGACGAGTTCCACCCGGGTGTGGGTGTCGTCCACCCGCTGGAAGCGGACCATGCCCTTTTGCCGGGTGTCGCCGCTGGTGGTGCGCCAGGTGATCCGCTCGTCGGGGAGCTGGTCGACGATCTCGGTGTCGAACTCCCGCCGTACTCCGCCGATCTTGGTGGTCCAGTGGTTGTGGCTGTCGTCGAGCTGGGTGACCTGCTCGACGCCTTCCATGAAGTTCGGGAACTCCTCGAACTGCGTCCACTGGTTGTAGGCGGTGCGGACGGGGACCTCGACCTCGACGGCTTCCTTGACCATGCTCATGTTCGGCCTCCTCTCGACTCGTCACGTCGGCGGGTACCCACGTGAGGCCGGACCACGGACACGGGCTCAGACCAGCAGGCGCAGCGGCTTGCGGAGCAGGCCCTCCACGGTGCGCAGGAACTCCGCTGCGGGGGCCCCGTCGACGGCACGGTGGTCGAAGGTGAGGCTGAGGGTGAGCACCCGCGTCCGCCGGGGCTGGTCGTCGTTCCACTCGACGCCGTCCCTGAGCCGGCCCACGCCGAGGATGGCGACGTTGCCCGGGTTGATCACGGGGGTGAAGAAGTCGACGCCGTACCCGCCGAGCGAGGTGACGGTGAACGTGGCTCCTTCCAGCCGCGCCGGGGAGACGCGCCCCGCGCGGCAGGCGTCGGCGAGTTCCCTCGACCGGCGGGCCGTCTCGGCCAGCGTGAGCTTCGCCGCGTCCTCGATGACGGGCACGAGCAGGCCGCCCGGTACGGCGACGGCGAACCCGAGGTGGATGCCCTCGTAGAGGTGGATGCCGTCCTCGTGGACGCCGGCGTTCAGCAGCGGGTGCTCCTTGAGGGCCAGTGCCGCCGCCCGCAGCAGGAAGTCGTTGAGGCTGGGCACCGGCAGGTCGCTGTCGGCCCAGTCCTGCTTGAGCCGCTCCCGCAGGTCCACGACGGCGTCCATGCGCACTTCGTATCCGTGCGTGAGCTGCGCCATCTCCTGCAGGCTTTCGTGCATCCGGCGCGCGATGGTGCCGCGCATGCCGGTGAGCGGCAGGACGTCACCGGGCTGTGGCGCGGCTGCCGGGCCCCGGCCGACGGCCGGTGCTGCGGCGGGCGGCACGGTGTCGAGGTCGGCCCTGCGGATCCGGCCTCCCGGGCCCGTGCCGCGTATGCCGGCCAGGTCGAGACCGCGCTCCTTGGCGAGACGCCGGACCAGCGGAGACACGGCCACGGCCTCGTCGCCGGGCAGGGTGAGGGGGGTCTCTTGCACGGGGACGGCGGCGAGGAAGTCCTCCACGTCCTCGGAGACGATGCGGCCCCCGGGTCCGGTGCCGCGCAGGGCACCCAGGTCGACGCCGGCCGCGGCCGCCACCCGGCGTGCGTTCGGGGAGGACAGGACGCGCGACCCGTGGCGGGCCGCCGTGCCGTTGACGGAAGGGGCCGCGGGTACGGCTTCAGCGGCGCCCTGGGTACCGGGCCCGGCGGGCATCGGCGTACCCCCCGGGCCCGGTGGCTGCTCGCCCTCGGCCAGCAGCCAGCCGATGAGGGCACCCGCCGGGACGGTCGTTCCGGCCGGGACGACCGGGTGGAACAGGCCTCCGGCCTCCGCCTCGACGTCCACGTCGACCTTGTCGGTGGCCAGCCGCAGCAGCGCGTCGCCCTCCGCGACGGCGGCGCCGGCCGGCACCAGCCACTCGTCGATCGTGCCCTCCTGCATGGTCAGGCCGATCTTCGGCAGCAGAACCTCCACCGCCATGCCGTCACGACCTTTCGAGGAGCCGGCGGCAGCCCTGCGCGATGCGGGCCGCGTCGGGCACGTACGCCTTCTCCAGGACCGGGGAGAAGGGAACCGGGGAGAAGGGGGCGCCGATGCGCAGGACCGGGGCGTCGAGGTGGTCGAACGCGGCGTCCTGGATCTGGGCGGCGATCTCGGCGCCGAGCCCGCCGAAGGTGACGGCCTCGTGCACGACGAGCACCCGGTTGGTGCGGCGGGCGGACGCGATCATGGTCTCGGTGTCCAGGGGCTGCACGGTACGGGGATCGATGACCTCGATCTCGACGCCCTCGGCGGCGAGTTCGTCCGCCGCTGCCAGCGCCTCGCCCACCATCCGGCCGAGGGCGACGACGGTGACGTCGGAGCCCGGCCGCGCGGTGTGGGCCTGGCCCAGCGGGATGCCGTAGACGTCCTCCGGCACCTCGCCCTTGCTGCCCAGCAGCACCTTGTTGAGCATCACGACGACCGGGTTGTCGTCCCGGATGGCGGAGACCGTCAGGCCCTTGGCGGTGTAGGCGTCGCAGGGCATGACGACCTTGAGGCCGGGCACGTGGGCGAGCCACGCCTCCAGGCTCTGGCTGTGCTGGGCGGCGGCGCCGAGGCCGGCACCGGAGGCGGTGGTGATGGTGAGCGGCACCGACACGGCACCGCCGAACATGTACTTCATCTTGGCGGCCTGGTTGACGATCTGGTCCAGGCAGACGCCGATGAAGTCCATGAACATCAGGTCCACCACGGGGCGCAGGCCACGGGCGGCGGCTCCGACACCCAGCCCGACGAGAGCGGCCTCGGAGATCGGGGTGTCGATCATGCGGCGGGGGCCGAACTCGTCCAGCAGGTTGTCGAACATGCGGAAGACGCCGCCGTAACCGGCCACGTCCTCTCCGGCGACGAAGACGTTCTCGTCCTCGCGCATGGCCTGCGCCAGGCCCTCGTTGAAGGCCTTGACGTAGGTCAGGGTGCGGGCCGTGCCCTGCGGGGCGACGGCCGGCGCTTCGGTGATGGCGGTCATGTGGGTCACCCCGAGTAGACGTTGAGGAGCAGGTCGGCGGTGTCGGGCAGCGGGCTGGACTCGGCGTGGGCGATGGCCTCGGCGATCTCCTCGCGGGTGCGCCGCCACACTTCGTCCAGCTCGGCGCGGGTGGCGGTGCCGTCGGCCACGGCGCGCGCCTCCAGCAGGTCGATCGGGTCGCGGGCCTTCCACTCGTCGACCTCCTGCTGCGAGCGGTAGGGGTGCCTGAGGCCCTTGACGCCCTGGTGGTCGTAGTAGCGGTAGGTCTTGGCCTCGATGAACACCGGTCCGCCACCGGCCCGGGCGCCGGCGACGGCCGCGGCGGCGGCGCGGTGGACGGCGACCGCGTCCATGCCGTCGACGATCACGCTGGGCATGCCGTAGGCGGCGGCCCGGTCCGCGACGTCGGTGAGCAGCATGTGCTTGGACTGCGGGGTGAACTCGGCGTAGCCGTTGTTCTCGCAGACGAACAGCACCGGCAGACGCAGGACGGCGGCCATGTTGGCGGCCTCGTGGAAGGAGCCGATGTTGGTGGCGCCGTCGCCGAAGAAGGTGACGGCGACGCTGTCCTCGCCCTTGTAGCGGGCGGCGAAGGCGGCGCCGACGGCGATCGGGATGCCGGCGCCGACGATGCCGTTGGCGCCGAGCATGCCGAGGCTGACGTCGTTGATGTGCATGCTGCCGCCGCGGCCGAGGCAGGCTCCGGTGACCCGGCCGTACAGCTCGGCGTACATCTGCCGGAAGCCGACGCCCTTGGCGACCGCGTGGCCGTGCCCGCGGTGGGTGGAGGTGATCTGGTCGTCGTCGCGGAGCGCCGCCATCACGCCGGCGGCGACGGCCTCCTGGCCGACGTAGAGGTGCAGGAAGCCGGGGAGCTTGCCCGCCTCCATGAGCTTTCCGGCCTCCGTCTCGAACAGCCGGATGCGCACCATGCGCTCGTGGAGGTCGCGCACGACCTGCGGCTCGTGCGGTGGTGTCTCAGCCATCGTCCGCCCCTTCGTCCCGAGGGAGGTGTCCCACCGAGGGGACTTTCTTTTGCCGGTCTACAGTAACCAGCAGAGGGCACCTTACTGAAGAGGTTGTCTAATTACTACGGCGGTCGACCAACTCGACGACATTGCCCTCCGGATCCGCCCAGAAGCTGATGCGCCGTTCGCGCGCCCGCACCACGATGGGCGAGGACAGCGGCCGGGCACCGGCGGCGGGCAGTGCGGCGACGACGGGATCGATGTCGTCGAGGTGGAAGGTGAGATACGCCAGGCCCCGGCGCGCGGTGAGCGGTTCGGCCGCCGGGACGGATGCGGCGGCGACCTGAGGGCGTATCAGCTTGATCCGGCCGCCGGCCGGTACCTGGAGCCAGACGACCCGCGGCTCGCCGCCGAGGCCCGCCGGTCCCCCGATCTCCCGCGGCACCACCGAGCGGTGCACCGGACGGCAGCCCAGCGCATCGCGGTAGAAGCGCTCCATCACCTCCGCGTCCGCGACCACGATCCCCGCCTCGAAGGGCTGGGTCATCGGCACAGGGAACTCCACCGGTCATCACCCCAAGCTGGAGCCAGTCACTAGAAAGATTCCCATGCGCCCGAGCGGCTCCGGCGCCTGAGGGCGAGGTGAAGCAGGCGTCACCGACCTGCTTCTTCCGTACTTACTATTGACAGACAACACTAAGCCCTGTTGTTTTGTCGCTCACAGCCCAGCCGTCGCAACCGGAGCCGTTCCCCAGCTCTCGGCTGGGAGGATTGTGAGGACACAGTGGTCCGGACGAGTTCACCGGCGCCCCAGGAGACGACTGACCAGCCTCAGCCGCCCCGGGCCCCCGAATACACCTCATGGATCAGCCGGGACCGGTCCCCCGACCCGTCCGCCGTGGCGATGCGCCAGGACGCGGCCGAACTCCTCGAACGCGTGCTGGAGCACTACCGCGCCGGTACGACGCACGAGGCCGCGGACCAGTGGACGGAACCCGTCGCAAACTATCTCGACGCCGACCGCTGGCAGCGCGAGACGGACGCCGTCCACCGCACCGTCCCCCTGCCGCTCGCCATGTCGTGCGAGCTGCCGGGACCGAACACCTACAAGGCGATCGACGTGCTCGGCCTGCCTGTCCTGATCACCCGCGACCGGCAGGGCGCCGTCCACGCGATGATCAACGCCTGCCGGCACCGCGGGGCCAAGCTCCTCGAACCCGGCTGCGGTGTGTCGAAGCGACTCACCTGCCCCTACCACTCCTGGTCGTACGACCTGAGCGGCGAGCTGCGGGGCGTGTACGCGGAGAGGACGTTCGGCGACGTGCCGCGCGAGGGCCGCGGCCTGGTGCGGCTGCCGGCCGGCGAGCGTGCCGGAATCGTCTTCGTGTCGCTGGACCCGGCCGCCGAGCAGGACCTCGACGGCTGGCTGGGCGACCTGCTCCCCCTCCTGGAGGGACTCCGCCTGGCGGAGTGCCACCACTACGCGACCAGGGAACTGACCAGTCCCAACTGGAAGGTCACCCTGGACGGTTACCTGGAGACGTACCACTTCGCCTCGCTGCACCCGAAGACGGTGTTCGAGACGAACCTGTCGAACATGATGGCCCACGACACCTGGGGCCCCCACCAGCGCATCGCGCCCGCCCTGCGGCCCATCGCCCAGGCGGTGGACCTGCCGGCGGACCAGCGCGATCCGGGGGACTGCGTGGGCCCCATCTACTGGCTCTTCCCCGGGCTGGCGATCGCCGGCGGCTGGCGGCAGAAGATCGCCGTCTCGCTGGTCCTCCCCCGGACGGCCACGGAGTCGGTGACCCAGCAGATCATCCTGCTGCGCGAGCCGGCCGTCACCGACGAGGAGCGCGCGGCCGCCGACCAGTTCGGCGAGTGGTTCCACGAGGTGGTCCGCGACGAGGACTACGCGACGACGTACGGGGTCCAGCAGGGGCTGAAGGCCCTGGCGGGCGCCGGCACCGACTTCGTCTTCGGGCGCAACGAGCCCGGCCTCCAGCACTTCCACCGCACCATCCACGACCACCTGGACAACGCACCGAGAGCCGCCAGGTGAGCAACCCACAACAACCGCAGGAGAACACCATGGTGGCTACGGGCAGCCTCGACGGACGTGTCGCGGTGATCACGGGCAGCACGCGCAGCATCGGCCGCGCCATCGCCGAGGCCTTCCTCGCCGACGGCGCGACGGTCGTCATCAGCGGCCGCAGCGAGGTCAAGGGCAAGCAGGCGCTGGAGGAGATGGACGCCGGTGACCGGGCCGTCTTCCACGCCTGCGACGCCAGCAGCCAGGCGGACATCGAAGGGCTCGCCGACTTCGCGGCCGAGCGGTTCGGGCGCCTCGACATCTGGGTCAACAACGCGGGCGGCACGCAGGGCTTCGCCCCCGTGCACGAACTCAGCGACGAGGCCTGGAACCACGCCCTCGCCTTCAACCTCAACGCCTACTTCTACGGCATCCGGCGGGCGCTGCCGAAGATGCTTGAACACGGCTGGGGCCGCGTCATCAACATCTCCTCCGTCGAGGGCAAGCAGGCCAACAAGCCCGCGATCAGCCACTACATCACCAACAAGCACGCCATCCACGGCCTGACCAAGGCGACCGCCTTCGAGTACGGCACCCAGGGCATCACCTGCAACGCCATCTGCCCCGGCGCCGTCGACACCGACCTGATGCGGGCCGCGGGACCGGCCGCCGCCGAGGCCGAGGGCATCAGCTACGAGGAGTGGCTCGGTCGCTTCGCCGAGCACGCCGCCACCAAGAAGATCACCACGGTGGAGCAGATCGCCGCGGTCGCCTCGCTGCTGGCGAGCGACGCGGGCGCGGGCATCACCGGCACGCTGATCAGCGTCGACGGCGGAACGGCACAGTGGTAGGCCCCGGCGGCACCGGGACGGAGAGCGGGAGACCCACGGCCATGAAGAGCTGGATCACGGACTGGCAGCGCAGTGAGCGGCTGCCGCACTACACCCGCGCCAACGCGGGCGAGACCCTCCCGGAACCGGCGAGCCCCCTGGGCTGGACGCTGGTGTGGGGGCCCGGCCTGCAGGGCTGGCGCAAGGGCTTCGTCGGCTTCGGCGTCTACCACGAGCGGGAGGTGACCGGCCCCCGGCCGCCGTTCGTGGGGATGTTCGGCGGCTACTTCTACCTGAACCTGTCGCACATGCGGCTGTTCGGCATCCGGATGGGCCAGACGGCGGACCAGATCGACGCGGCCTTCGTCGGCCAGCGCTCCGACACCCCCGCGTACGCCCCGCACCCGGAGGACCAGGACGAGGAGCTGACGGCCAAGGCGGGCGCGACGCTCCAGCGGATGCTGGGCCAGACGAGCTTCCCGGAGGCCGACGCCGACCGGGAGCGGCTGCGCCGGCTGCGCCGCGAGCGGCCCGACCTCACGCGGCTGTCCGAGGCCGAACTGGTCGCGTACGCACGCTCGTTGCTGGGCGAGGTGGAGATCACCTTCCAGCGGCACGTCGAGTCCTCGCTGCCCGCGTCCGTCGGACCGGCGATCCTCGGTCCGCTGTGCGCTAGCGTGCAGCGCCCCGACGCCATGCTCGACCTCATCGGTGGTCTCGGCGACGTCGACTCGGCCTCCCCCTCGACCGGCCTGTGGACGCTGTCGCGCCAGGTCGCGGCCTCGGCGGAGCTGACCGCCCTGTTCGACCAGGGGCCGGCCACGGTGGCACGGGCGCTCGACGGTGCGAGCGGGGACGTGAAGGCCTTCCGGGACGCGCTCGAGGAGTTCCTCGCGGAGCACGGCGACCGCGGGCCCAACGAGTGGGACATCCACGCCCTTTCCTGGGAGGCGGCCCCCGTCCAGGCACTGGCCCTGGTCGACCGTATCCGGCACAGCGCCGAGGACGACTCCCCCGCCGCCCGCAGGCAGCGCCTGACCGAGCGGCGGGAGCGGACGGCGAGCGAGATCCGCGCCCTGCTCCCCGAGGAGGCGCAGCCGATGCTCGACGCCGGGCTGCACGCGTCCGCGGTGTGGATCCCGGCCCGCGAGCGCACCAAGGCCAACTGTGTGACCGTCGTCAACGAGATCCGTATGGCGGTACGGGAGCTCGGCCGTCGCGGCGTCGAGGCGGGGCTGTTCGCCCGGCCTGAGGACGTGATGATGCTCCTCGACACCGAGCTCGACGACTACGTCACGGACCCGGGCCGCTTCCGCGAGGTCATCGCCCGGCGGCTCGAGGAGTACGCGGGCCTGCACGAGCTGGAGCCGCCGTTCTTCGTGGCGGACGACGCGCGCACGGAGATCGACACCTGGCCGCGCCGCGCCGAGGAACGGACCGAGGCGGCGGACGAGGGCGCGGTGCTCAGCGGGGTGGGCGGCAGCCACGGCACCTACACCGGCACGGTCCGGGTGGTCACCGACCCGGCCTCCTGCGAGGCGCTGGAGCCCGGCGAGGTGCTGGTGGCGCCGATCACGGACGCGGCCTGGACCCCGCTGTTCCTGGTCGCGGGGGCGGCCGTGGTGGACGTGGGCGCGCTGAACAGCCACGCCGTGGTGGTCTGCCGCGAACTGGGCATCCCGGCTGTCATCTCCGTGGAGGGCGGCACGCGGCGGCTGCGCGACGGGATGGTGGTCACGGTCGACGGCGACAACGGCACGGTCACCGTGGACAGCGTTCCGGCGGCGATCGGCAGCTGAACGGCCGCGGGCCCGTCGCCTCGCAGGAGCGGGGCGACGGGCCCTTGGGCATGAAAGGGCGGACATGGCAGAGCAGGCAGAGCAGATCATCGTCTCCGGCTGGATGGACTACGAGGTCGCCGACCGCGACGTGATGCTGGGGCATCTCGTCGAGCTGGGCCGCCGTACCCGTGCGGAGGAACCCGGCTGCCTGGACTACGCGATGACCGCCGACCCCACGGAGGGCCGGCGGATCCGCGTGTACGAGCGGTGGGTGTCGCAGCAGGCGCTCGACGCGCACTTCACCACCGCCCACATGAAGGAGTTCCGGGCGGCCTCGTCCGGCCTGGTCCGCGTGGGCGTCAGTCTGCAGGCCCACATGGTGGCCGCGTCGCGTGTCATGCGCTGAGACCGATGGACGAAGGGTCCGCGGGCAGTCTGCCCGCGGACCCTTCACGCTTTCCCGCTCACTCTGAGGTCACGGTGAGCTCAGCCTGACCAGCATCTTGCCGACGTTGCCGCCCGCGAGCAGGGACAACAGCGCCCCGGGCGCGTTCTCCAGGCCGTCCGCGACCGTCTCCCGGGCGGTCACCTCTCCCGCGCGCAGCCAGCCGGCGACCCGGTGCTCGAACTCGGGGCGCAGGTCCTCGTGGTCGCGCACGATGAACCCGCACAACGTCAGGCGCTTGAGGACGGCCTGGATCAGGTGGTTGATGTCGACGGTCCTCCGCTCGCCGCCGAACTGCGACATCATGCCGCACAGCGCCACCCGGCCACCGGTCCGAAGCGCGTGCAGGGCCGCGGCGAGCTGCTCGCCGCCGACGTTGTCGAAGTAGACGTCGACACCGTCGGGCGCCAGGCCGGCCAACGCCTCGCGCACGGGGCCGGCCCGGTAGTCGGCGGTGGCGTCGTAGCCGAACTCCTTCACCAGCAGGGCGCACTTGTCGGGCCCGCCCGCGGTGCCGAGGACGCGCTCCGCGCCGAGCAGCCGGGCGAACTGCCCGGCGGCGCTGCCCACCGCTCCCGCCGCCGCCGAGACCAGCACGGTGTCGCCGGGGCGGACGTCGGCGATGCGGGTCAGCCCGACGTAGGCGGTGAAGCCGGTCTGGCCGAGCAGGCCCAACCAGGTGGGAAGGGGGGCGAGTTCGGGGTCGATGCGCCCGGCGCCCTCGGTGTCGGCGGCGTCGAGGACGGCGTGCTCCCGCCAGCCGAGCTGATGGCGTACGAAGGTGCCGGGCGGCACCGCTGCACTGCGGCTCTCCTCCACCACGCCCAGGGCCCTGCCGTCGAGCGGGGCGCCGGGGGTGAAGTTGTGCGTGTAGTGCTTCTCGGTGCTCTCCAGCCGGCCGCGCATGGAGGGGTCGACGCTCATGTACAGATTGCGGACGAGCAGTTGGCCCTCGCCGAGCTGCGGCAACGTGCGCTCCTCGACGGCGAAGTCGGCGGGGACGGGCTCGCCGGCCGGGCGGCGCACCAGGCGGACCACCCGGGTGGTGCGGGGGGTCACCGGCTCACTCCTCGGGCTGGCGTGCCGAGCGCCGGCGGGCGAGCCTGCCCACCCAGCCGGCCAACTGGAGGTCGGCGTGGCGCAGTTCGCCGGACTGCCAGCGGGCCTGGAAGTCGAAGATGCCCCGGGCCCCGGTGCTGGGGTCGGTCACCTCGACCAGTCCGTCCTCGGTGAGCCGGTACACGTGCCCGGTCAACGGGTGGATGACTTGCTTGGGCATGGTGCTCACTCCTGCACTCGGCGGCGCACGCCGCGTTTGGTCACGGTCACCGGGCCGGCCACCCGCAGCTGGCAGGCGAGCCGGGTCCGGCCGTCCACCGGCTGCCGCAGGGCCTGGATGCCCTCGCGCTCCAACGGGCCCACGGGTGAGCAGTTCTCGGCGCCGTCGTCGACCTCGACGAAGCAGGTGCGGCAGGTACCCTTGCCGCCGCAGACGGTGGGCCAGCGGTAGCCGAGCCGCTGTGCGGCGCTGAACAGGTCCTCGCCGTCCAGCACGTCGAGTTCGGCGCCCGAGGGCCGGACCGCCACCCGGTGGGTCACCTGTCCATCCACTCGTCGAGCGTCCGGTTGAAGTGGCGGATGCGGCTCTCCTGGTAGTTGGCCAGGGTGATGCCGGGCTTGCGCATGGTCTTCAGCCCCTGCTGCACGTAGGGCAGGTTCTCGCAGTCCTGGTCGAAGACGGGCCCGAGTACGCCGAGTTCGGGGATGTCCGCGAAGAGCATGTCGTCCGGCACCCAGCGGATCTCGGCCGGGGGCGGCACCTTCCCGGGCTCCTTCGGGGCCGACATGAAGATGATCTCGGCGATGCAGGAGTCGGGGTCGAGGCCGTTGGGCCGGAACCGGTAGACGATGTTGGACTTGGCTCCGCCCCAGGGGTTGAAGTTGGGGAACAGCAGGTAGTTGACGGCGTCCAGCAGTTCGGTGTCGGCGGTCTGGGAGAAGTCCTGGCTGGACGTGGCCGCCAGCTGCCGGCGCATCCGCTCCGCGAGCACCTGGCGGGCGGTGCCGCCGGGCGGGATCGCGGGCAGCTCGTCCCCCTCCTCCCGCACCAGGTCGCGGCCCTGGGCGGCCGAGTAGAAGGCGCGCGAGTCGTAGAACGTCTCCAGTACGTCCTCCTCCGTGACGGAGTCGGCGACGTGCGGGCTGGGCGCGCCCTGGATGTTGATCATCCGGTTCCAGTTCGGCTGGTCGGCCATGACGTCGTACTGGGAGTTGGCGTCGGCGAGCCAGGGCAGCATCTGCGGGTGCGTGGCGATGACGTGGAAGGACTCGATGAACGCGTCCTGCGCGACCTTCCAGTTGCAGGGCAGCACCTTGGCGACGTGCAGTGACTTGTAGCGGTCCTCCAGCGGCCAGATGTAGTGCTCGTCGAAGGTGCCGCGGTAGCTGTCGAATGACTCGGCGCAGGGGTCCATGTTGATGAAGACGAAACCGCGCCAGGTCGCCACCCCGGCCTCGGGGAGCGCGAACTTCTCCGGATCGACGTGCGGGAAGTCCCAGGCGCACGGCGGGGTCCGCATGGTTCCGTCGAGGTTCCAGGCGAAGCCGTGGAAGGGGCAGCGGAACTCGCCGACGTTGCCGCCGCCGGTGCGCAGCTTGCGGCCGCGGTGCAGGCACGCGTTGACGTAGGCGCGGATCTCGTCCGGTGCCGTCCGTACGACGATCAGCGAGTCGGTGCCGATCTCGTAGACCTCGTGGTCGCCGACCTCGGGGATCTCGCTCTCCAGGCAGGCGAACTGCCATACGCGGCGCCACACCTGCCGCATCTCGCGCTCCGCCCACTCGCGGGAGACGAAGCGCGCGGAGTCGATGTCCTCGCTGCCCAGGTAGTCGTTCCGGTCGAACCTCAGGGCGGCGGGGACCGGCCGGCTGTCCCGGTCGAGGTAGTCCTGGACGGTGGGCCCGGGGCACCGCGCGGTGCCCAGCTCCGTTGTTTCGTCCATCATCTCTCCTCCGGCAGAAACTTTAGAGTGAGTGTAGTTAGGCGGTAGGGCCGGGAGCAACACTCACGGTGGCGCCAGAGGTGACAACAGCCGCGTTCACCTCGCAATTGTGCGCAGTCCGGGAAATTTATTGACCCGACCCCCTCCCCAAGCCCGTCGGGCCGTGTCACACTCCAGCCCACTTGAGGCTGTAGTGCCTCAAAAGTTTCTCGTCTCGGCCGGGGTCCGACTTCCCGGCCCAGCGTCGCCCGGGGACACCCCGGCGGCCCCCGCCGTCCCCCACGACGGCGATCTGCAGCTCACTCTTCCGCCTGACCGGAGCCGATCGCCGCGAGCGCGCCAGCGACGCGGGCCGCGGCAGCGCAGGCACCACACCTCGGGAGTACTCGACGATGAGTTCCAGACCCGGTCGCGCGGTCCGCCGCGCCCTCACCGCCACCATCCCCCTCACCGCCCTGCTCACCCTGAGCGCCTGCGGCAGCGGCACGACCCCGGCCGCCCAGTCCACGCAGGCGGCGGCGAACTCCCCCGGCCTCACGGCGGCCCGCGCGGCCTTCCAGAAGTACTCCGCACGCCCGGACGCGATCCCGGTCACCGAGCCCGTGGGGAAGAAGATCCCCCGGGGCAAGCGGATCGACTTCATCCTCTGCGGCGTGCAGTCGTGCAAGGACCTCGCCGACTTCTTCACCGCCGCCGCCGGACAACTCGGCTGGAAGGTGCGGCAGATCGCCACCCAGGGCACCCCCGAGTCCGTCCAGGCCGCCTACGACGAGGCCGTGCGGGACAAGCCGGACGCCGTCGTCGCCTCGGGGTTCCCGCGCGCCGTCTACGCAAAGCAGCTCGCCGAGCTCAAGGCGGCCGGCATCCCCGTCGTCCAGTCGAACGCCGACGACGTGCCGGGCGACGGCGTCTCGCTACTGAAGAACGGCCCCAAGGACGTCGCCGTCCAGGGCGAGATGATCGCTTCGTGGGTGGTGTCGAGCAGCGACGCCAAGGCGGACACCGTGTACTTCGACCTCCCGGCCTACACGATCCTCAAGCCAGTCAAGGACACCTTCGCCGCCAAGTACAAGCAGTGGTGCGCCGGTTGCGCCCTCGACAACGTCGACGTACCCATCACGGCGGTGGGCAAGGACATGCCGGACCGGGTGGTGTCGTACCTGCGCTCGCACCCGAAGGTGACCCACGTGGTCTTCTCCCTCGGCCTGCTCAACGTCGGCGTTCCGGCCGCGCTGAAGACCGCCGGGATCACCGGCAAGCACATCGTCGTCAACGTCGGTGACGCGCAGAACTACCAGTACATCCAGAGCGGGCTCACCGACGGGGCGATGGCGCTGAACTCGCACGAGACGGCGTGGCTCCAGGTCGACGCGCTCGCCCGGCACTTCACCGGCCGGCCGATGGACGTGGACCAGCGGGCGGTGCTGCCGAACATGCTGGTCACCAAGGACAACCTGCCCTCCGCCGACGGGGACTTCCCGATCGTCAAGGACTACCAGGCGCAGTTCAAGGCCCTCTGGGGACTGAGCTGACCGGCCCCGCGCGCACGAGGCAAGGAGAAGCGGGTGCACGCTGACATGTCACCGGGGACGCGACACGAGGCGGACGGTCCGGCCGATCCCCCGCAGCACCGGGACCGCCCGGTGCTGCGGGTGGCCGGGCTGTCGAAGAGGTTCGGCGCGACGCAGGCGCTGCGCGACGTCGACCTGGAGGTCGCGCACGGCGAGATCCACGCCCTGATCGGGCCCAACGGCTCCGGCAAGTCGACCCTCATCAAGATCCTCGCCGGATACCACCACGCGGAGCCGGGAGCGGTCGCCGAACTCGACGGCGAGCCGTTCGACCTCGGCCAGGTCAGCGCCTCCCGGCACGACCGGCTCCGCTTCGTCCACCAGGAGCTGGGGCTGGTCGGCGAGTTGAGCGCCATCGACAACCTCGCCCTCAGCCGCGGCTTCGCCCGCACGGCCCTCGGCAACATCCGCTGGCCGGAGATGGAGCGGCGCACCACCGCCTTGGTGGAACGGTTCGGCCTCGGCATCGACGTCCGCCGGCCACTCAACGGGGCCTCCCCCGTCCAGCGTGCGGTGGTGGCCATCGCCGCCGCACTGCAGGGCTGGGAGGGCCGCCGCGGTGTGCTGGTGCTCGACGAGCCGACGGCCGTGCTGCCGCCGGGTGAGGTGGCCCGGCTCTTCGACATCGTGCGCGAGGTCCGCGCCGCCGGTGCGAGCGTTCTGTACGTCTCGCACCGGATGGACGAGATCTTCGCGCTCGCCGACCGGGTCACGGTGATCCGCGGCGGACGACGGATCACCACCCGCCGCGTCGCCGACCTGACGCCCCGCTCGCTGGCGGAGCTGATGGCGGGCGAGGAGGCGGCCACCGGCGAGCGGCCGGCCCGTACGCCCGCCGGGGGCGAGGCGGTTCTGGAGGTGCGCGACCTGTGGGCCGGGCCCCTGCGCGGGGTCGGCTTCGACCTGGCCCGGGGCGAACGGCTCGGCATCACCGGGCTGGTCGGCTCCGGCCACGAACTCGTGCCCTACGCGGTGTGCGGGGCCCACACCGGGCCGGTACGGGGCAGGCTGCGGCTGCCGGAGCACTCGGAGCGGTGGACGGACGCGGCCGGCGCTCGCGCGCTGAGCCTCCCCCTGGTCCCGGCGGACCGGGCGGGAGAGGGGGTGATCGGCGACTTCTCGGTCGGCGAGAACCTCACCCTGCCGCTGCTGCGCCGGCTGAGCGACCGGGGCGGACGGCTCAACCGGCGCCGCGAGTCCGCGCTCGTCGACGAGTGGATCGAACGGGTCGCGGTGCGCACCGCCGGACGCGGCGCCCGGATCACCACCCTGAGCGGGGGCAACCAGCAGAAGGTCGTGGTGGCCCGCTGCCTGGCCCAGCGCCCGCCCGTACTGGCGCTGTGCGAACCCACGGCCGGCGTCGACATCGCCACCCGGCTGCAGCTGTACGAGCTGATAGAGCGCCAGGCCGACGAGGGCATGGGCGTCGTCGTCTCCTCCTCCGACACCCAGGACCTGCTCGCCCTCTGCACCCGGGTCCTGGTGGTGCGGGACGGCCTCGTCGCACGGGAGATCAGCGGCCAGGACATCACCGAGTCCGCGCTCGTCCACGCCATGGAAGGAACCGAGTGACATGACATCCACCCCGACCCGGGCGGCGGGAACCGTGCCGTCCCCACCGGACGGGCCCGCACCGTCCGCCCTGCGGGCCCGGGGCCGGCGAGCGGCCTCGGCGCTGTCCTTCCGGAACATCGGCGCCGTGTACGTGTGGCTGGTCATCGTCGTGGTCTTCTCGTTCTGGGCGCCGGGGACCTTCCCGACCCTGATCACGGTGAAGCAGGTGCTCAACGGCAACGCCGTGGCCGGGCTGGTGGCGCTCAGCGTCGTACCGCCCCTGGCCGCACGCGTCTTCGACCTCTCGGTCGCCTACACCATGTCCCTCACCAGCGTGCTGACCGCCCGGTTCCTGGTCTCCGCCGGACTCGGCCCCGGCAGCGCCGTCGCCCTGGCGATGACGGCCGCGCTGCTGGTCGGCGTGGTCAACGGGGTCGTCGTGGTGTTCCTGCGGGTCGACTCCTTCATCGCCACCCTGGCCACCGGCGCGCTGATCCAGTCCGTGATCACCATGGTCACCGACGACAGCTCCATCACCGGTGTACGGCTGCTCGCCAAGCCGTTCGCCGACATCGCCCAGCTCGACGCCGGCGGCATCACCCTGCCGGTGCTGTACCTGCTGCTGGCCGCGGTGGCGATCTGGTTCCTGCTGGAACACACCGCCACCGGGCGCCGGTTGTACGCGACCGGCTTCAACCCCTACGCCGCGCGCCTGCAGGGCGTGCGCACCGACCGGCTCCGGTTCCTGACCCTGATGGCCTCCGCGCTGCTGTCCGGCTTCGCGGGCGTCGTCTTCGCCTCGTCGGTGGGATCCGGGTCGCCGACGGCCGGCACACCGTATCTGCTGTCGGCCTACGCGGCGGCCTTCGTCGGGGCCACCCAGCTGCGCGCGGGCCGCTTCAACGCCTGGGGCACGGTCCTCGCGGTGCTGCTGCTCGGCACCGGCATCACCGGGCTCGGGCTCGCCACCAGCGCGCAGTGGGCCGCCAGTCTGTTCACGGGCGCGGTCCTCATCATCGCGCTGGTCCTCACCGGCGGCCGGCTCGCCCTGCCGGTGCTGCCACGCCGACGCAAGTCCGCGCTGCCGGGCGCCGACGACGCCGTCCGCCACGACAAGGAGGTCCGACGATGAAGGCCGTTCAGTACCGGAAGGTGGGTCGACCGCCCGAGGTGGTCGAGGTACCGGTACCCGAGCCGGGTCCCGGCCAGGTGCTGCTGAAGGTGACGGCGGCGGGACTGTGCCACTCCGACCTGGCCGTCATGGGATGGCCCGAGGAGCAGTTCCCGTATCCCCTGCCCCTGACGCTCGGCCACGAGGGCGTGGGCACGGTCGCCGCGCTCGGCAGCGGGGTCACCGGTGTCGCGGAGGGCGACGAGGTGGCGGTGTACGGGCCGTGGGGGTGTGGCCGCTGCCGGGCGTGCGCCGAGGGCAACGAGAACTGCTGCCCGCACGCCGTCCCGCTGGGCATCATGCCGCCCGGACTCGGCTCCCCCGGCGCGCTCGCCGAGTACATGCTGGTGGACTCGCCCCGCCACCTGGTGCCGCTGAACGGCCTCGACCCCGTCCAGGCGGCCCCGCTCACCGACGCGGGCCTGACGCCGTACCACGCGATCCGCAGGTCCCTGCCCAAACTGGTGCCGGGCAGCACGGTGGTCGTCATCGGCGTCGGCGGGCTCGGGCATCTCGCCGTCCAGCTGCTGCGCGCCCTGACCCCCGTCCGGGTCGTCGCGCTCGACGTGAACAAGGAGAAGCTGGAGCTGGCGCGCTCGGTCGGCGCGCACGAGACGCTGCTCTCCGACGCCGAGGCGTCGGCGCGGCTGCGGGAGCTCACCGGCGGCCTGGGTGCGGAGGTGGTCCTGGACTTCGTGGGCGTCGAGGCGACCCTGGCCGTCGCGGCCGCCTCGGTGGCGACCGGGGGTGACGTGACCGTCGTGGGCATCGGCGGGGGCACGCTGGCGGTGGGACTCGGCGGCGGACTGCCCTTCGAGGTCTCCGCCTGCGCCCCCTACTGGGGCAGCCGCGTGGAGCTCATGGACGTGCTGGAGCTGGCCCGGCGGGGCCTCGTCGCGTCGCACGTCGAGACCTTCTCGATCGAGGAGGCCCCGGCGGCGTACGAGCGGCTGCACGCGGGAGACGTCAACGGCCGTGCGGTGGTCCTGCCGCACGGCTGACGCGGCGTCGGACAGGGACCAGGGCCGGTTCCCCTCAGCGGGGGAACCGGCCCGGCTCGTCGTCGCGTTCAGGCTCCGACGGCCCGCTCCACGCACCGTCGCAGCACCGTCAGGAACTCCGGCGTCCGCCAGGGCCCCAGGTCCACGCGCCCGGTGTCGTCCACACCGAGGTCCTGCACGTCGTACCGCCCCCGGCAGTGCCCGAGGGTGAAGTAGCAGACCTCGCCGCGGCCGTACCGCTTGAGATACAGCACCGGCCGCGGTTCCTCGTCCCGGGCGGCCGTGTCGCCCTCGGCGAAACCCCGGCACGGCCCCGTGTACGCGGCGTGCAGCAACACCTCGATCGCGCCGTGGAGTTCGCAGACGTACAGCTCGTCGGCGACGGTGAACGGCTCGATCCCGGCGACCAGCGGATGGTCCGGCCGGGTCACCCGCACCTGGTACGGCTCGATGGGCGGGTGGGCCAGGAACTGGCTGCCGAGGACGCCGGCGAGTTCGCCGAGGAGCCGCGGGGTGGTGAAGACCCGCGGGCCGCCCGGGGACGGCGGTTCGATGACGGCGTTGGTGCCGTGCAGGGCGAGCCAGCGCCCGCCCCGCTCCACGAAGCGCGTCAGAGCCTTCTGCTGCTCCGCGTCCGGTCGCACGTCGCAGGTGTAGGTGACCAGGACGTCGGCGGCCTCGAGGGCGGGCAGACAGTCGTAGTCCTCGTACACCCGCGTGCGGACGCGCGGCCGGTCCGCGAGGAGTCCCAGCAGCCGCAGCCGCGCGTGGTCGAAGTCGTGCCACCTGCCGCCGCAGACCAGGACGGCGTCCAGGCGTCCGGCCGGGCCCGCCACCTCAGTACTGGACGCGGGTCAGCAGCCCGCCGTCCACCACGAGGTTGACGCCGACGCAGAACGAGCCGGTGCTGCCGAGCAGGAACGTCACCGCGTTGGCCACGTCCTGCGGGGTGCCGTAGCGGCCGATCGGCAGCTTGGCGAGCACCTCCTCGTACACCTCCGGGCGGGCGGTGCGGATGGTCTCCCAGGCGCCGCCGGGGAAGTCGATCGGGCCGGGCGAGACGGTGTTGACCCGGATGCCCTTGGGCGCGAGGGCATGGGCGAGCGCGGAGGCGTGCTGCACGACGGCCGCTTTCATCGCGGAGTACGAGTTGGCGCCGGCGGGGCGGGCGGTGTCGGAGGCGTTGGTCGTGCCGATGGCCACCACGGCGGCCCGGTCAGAGGCCTCCAGGTGGGGCAGGGCCGCCTCTACCAGCCCGGCGAACGGGATCAGGTCACCGCGCAGGCTGGTCTCCCACGAGTCGGGCCCCTTGACGTTGCCGGCCGAGACGTTGGAGACCAGCAGGTCGAGGCCGCCGAGTTCGGTCGCAGACCGCTCGACGAAGCCCGCGAGGGCGGCCGGGTCGGTGATGTCGACCGGCTCGGCGTACACCTTCGCCCCGTCGGCACGCAGTTCGGCGGCGGCCTTCGCCAGCGCCTCCTCGCCCCGTGCGCACAGCGCCAGCTCGCAGCCCTCGACGGCCAGTGACGCGGCGATCTCCCGGCCGATGCCCCGGCTGGCGCCGGTCACCAGCGCCTTCGCGCCCATCAGTCCCGTGTCCATGGGTTTCGCTCCTTCGCTCCTGAAGTGGGGTTGTCGTCGACTGCCGGTCACTCGCCGGGCAGTTCGGAGAAGGGAACGCGGTCCGTGCGCGGCTCGGCGGGCAGTTTCAGCACCCGTTCGCCGATCAGGTTGCGCTGGATCTGGTCGGTGCCACCGGCCAGGCGGTAGCCGGGTGCGCCGAGCAGGTGCTGGGTCCAGGCGAAGGTGTCCGGCTCCCCGGTGTCGGCGCCGATCCTGGCTCCCATGAGGTCGGCGGCCGTCTGCCCGGTGCGGCTGAGCAGGTCGGAGGCCATGAGCTTGGTCAGCGAGGCCTCCGGTCCCGGCCGTCCGCCGGCGGCGCTCGCGCGGGCGACCCGGTCCACGGTGGCGGCGCGCAGCTCGGACCGTACGTAGAGGTCGGCGAGTTGCTGGCGGACCAGGGGGTCCTGGGTGCGGCCGAGCGAGCGGGCGAGGGCGAGGACGTCGGCGAAGGTGCCGCCCTTGCGCCGGTTGCCGCCGCCCGAGGCGGTCCGCTCGAAGGCGAGGGTGGCGGTGGCGACCTCCCAGCCCTGGCCGGGGCGCCCGATCCGCAGCGCGTCGGGGACGCGGACGCCGTCGAGGAACACCTCGTTGAAGGAGGCGCCCCCGCTCATCTGGCGGATGGGACGTACCTCCACGCCGGGGGCGTCCACGGGGACGAGGAAGGCGGTGATGCCCGCCTGTTTGACGACGTGCGGGTCGGTGCGGGCCAGCAGCAGGCCGTAGTCGGCGAACTGGGCGCCCGACGTCCACACCTTCTGGCCGTCGATCACCCACTCGTCCCCGTCCTGGCGTGCGCGGGTGCGCACGGCCGCGAGGTCGGACCCGGCGCCGGGCTCGCTGAAGAGCTGGCAGGCCAGCAGGTCCGTCCGCAGGAAGGAGCGGGCGTAGGTGTCACGCTGCTCCCCGGTGCCGAACAGGGAGACGGCCATCCCCACCAGCCGTACCGTGACGCTGATCAGTTCGGTGGAGGCCGGGACCTCGAAAGCGGACTCCTCCTCGGCGAACGCCGCCGCGTGGGCGGCGGTCAGGCCCGCGCCGCCCTTGTCCCGGGGGAGGGTCAGCGCCTGGTATCCGGCGTCGAAACGGGCGCGCTGATAGGCGCGGCAGTGCTGGAGGAGCAGCCGTTCCTCGTCGTCCGGGAGGTTGTGGAAGACGGCGAGAGCGGCGGCCTGCGTTGTGGACTCGGGCATCCGGCGCGGTTCGAGCACGGTGGCGAGCCACTGCCTGGCCGCCGCACGCCAGACGCCCGTGTCCGGCTGCTCGGGATCCGGTGGGGACATGGCTCCTCCTCGGCACACTTACCAGACGAGAGATTGAGTAACGTCGGTCAGCGAAACCCCGCGGCAACCTCTGGTTGCACCGGCGATCAGCTCCGACTCGGATCAGAGTGTTCCGTACTTTCTTGATAAACGCTACAGTCTCCGCATCGCCTCCCCATGAATTCGGGTGGAGGCCGAGGAGCCGCCGGAGGAGTCATGTCCCTTCCCCCACTCGACCGCCGCGCCCGGCAGACACCCGAGGGGGCCGCCCTGGTGGACGACCGGGGCACCCTGTCCTGGTCCGGGCTCGTCGACCAGGTCGAGCGGGCGGCCGTACGCCTGCTGGAGTTCGCGCCCGGACCCGACCACCGGGTGGCCGTCCTCGGCGACAACGCGATCCCCACCCTCGTGACCCATCTGGCCGGCCTGCGCGCCGGGGTGGGGACGGTGGCGGCGTCACGGCAGCTGAGGGTCGGCGAGCTCGTCGACCAGTTGATCGACGCGGGTGCCACCGCGATCGTCGCCGGGCCCGTCGGCGCGGGTGTCGCCGTCGAGGCGGCCCGCGAGCTGGGCCTGCCGGTGGTGACGCACGGAACCGAACCCGCCGGGCACGCCTTCGACTGGGACCTGTGGCTGGGCGCGGCGCCCGCCACCACGGCGCCCACCGACCGGCCCGCCCGGCCGCCCCTCGTCTACACCTCCGGCACCACCGGCCGGGCCCGCGGCACCGAGGTGCGCTGGGTGCACGCCCCCGTCGCCGACAGCGCCGCCTACCTGGCCGAGCTGGCGGCCCGGCCGGGCTTCCCGCCGGGCCCCCATCTGGTGTGCGGCCCCCTGCAGCACAACGGTCCGCTGACCTCGCTGCGGCACCTGGCAGCCGGGCGTCCGGTGGTGATCCTCGGCTCCTACGACCCGGAGGCTTTCCTGCGCCGTGTCGAGGAGTGGCGGGTCACCTCCGCCGTGATGGTGCCCACCCACTTCCAGCGGCTGCTCGCCCTGCCGGAGGAGGTGCGCCGCCGCTACGACGTCTCCAGCCTGCTCCAGGTCGCGCACACCGGCTCCGCGTGCCCGCCGGAGGTGAAACGGGCCATGATCGACTGGTTCGGCCCGGTGCTCACCGAGTCCTACGGCGCGAGCGAGGCGGGCACACTGGCCCGCATCGACAGCACCGAATGGCTGGCGCATCCGGGCTCGGTCGGACGCGCCCAACGTCCCTTCGAGGTGCTCGTGACCGACGAGGACGGGCAGCCCCTGCCGACCGGCGCGACGGGCCTGCTGGCGTTCCGGGCCCCGGAGGCACACGGCGTGCGCTACCACGCCGACCCGGAGAAGACGAAGTCCGCCTACCTCTCCCCCGGCGTCTTCACCCTCGGGGACATCGGCCACGTCGACGCGGACGGCTACATCTTCATCACCGACCGGGCCGCCGACGTCGTGGTCTCCGGCGGTGTCAACCTGTACCCGGCCGAGAGCGAGGCGGTGCTGCGCCTGCACCCGGCGATCGCCGAGGTCGCCGTCATCGGCGTGCCCGACCCGGACTTCGGCGAGTCGCTGCGGGCGCTGGTCGTGGCCGCCGGGGACGAGCCGCCGGCCGAGGAACTTCAGCGGTTCTGCCGCGAGCGGCTGGCCGCCTACAAGTGCCCGAAGTCGTACGAGTTCGTCCCCTCACTCCTGCGCAACGCCATGGGCAAGCTGGACAAACGCGCGATGCGCCGGCCGTACTGGCGCTCCGAGCGGACCATCGCCGGCTGACCCCCTTCCCACTCGATCCCTCCCGAAGGATCCTCCATGACCGAACTCCTCCTCATCCGGCACGGCCTGCCCCGGGCGGGCGTGTACGACCCCGGGCTGTCGCCGGAGGGCACCGCGCAGGCCGAGCGGCTCGCCGCCTGGCTGGTCCACGAGGACCTGGACGCCCTGTACACCAGCCCGTTCCAGCGGGCGCGCGAGACGGCCGCGCCCCTGGAGCGGGTGACCGGCTTGACCGCGACGGTGCTGGACGACCTGCGCGAGTGGGACACCGACGTCACGCACCCCTACACACCGCCGGAGCAGGTCGACAGGGACGACCCCCGGTCGGTGGCGCTCGCCGAGGGACGCTACGAGGACTTCGTGCCGGACCTGGACTGGGACGCGTTCCGGTCCCGGGCGGTGCGGGCCATGGAGACCATCCTCGACGCACACCCGAGCGGGCGGGTCGCGGCCGTGTGCCACGGCGGCATCACCAACACCTACCTGGCGACGATGCTGGGCCTGCCCCGCATGTTCTGGTTCCACCCCGGCTACACCTCGGTCAGCCGGGTGCGGCGCATGCCCGGTGGCCGGATCGTCCTGCACTCGGTCAACGAGACGGCCCACCTCGTCGCCGAGCGCGCCGTCGACGCCATCGCCTGATCCCCTCATCTCATGGCAAGGAGGTTCCGGCCGTGCCCGGATCCGTCATCGTCGCCGGCGCCAGGACCCCCATCGGGAAGCTGATGGGCGCCCTGAGCACCGAGTCCGCCGCCGACCTCGGCGCACACGCCATCCGCGCCGCGCTCGCCGCCGCGCGTGTGGAACCGGGCGCGGTGGAAGCCGTCGTCATGGGCCACGTCGTCCAGGCGGGGACCGGCCCCAACACGGCACGGCAGGCCGCCGTGCGGGCCGGCATCCCGTTCTCCGTCCCGGCCTCCACCGTCAACAAGCTCTGCCTGTCCGGCCTGCACGCCATCGCCCTGGCCGACCTCATGATCGCCTCCGGGCGGCACGAGGTGGTCGTCGCGGGTGGCATGGAGTCCATGTCGGGCGCGCCGCACCTGCTGCGGGGGTCGCGCGGCGGCTGGAGGTACGGCGCGGCCACCATCGAGGACGCCCTCGACCGCGACGCCCTCGTCTGCGCCTTCGACGGCGTCTCCATGGGCGCGGCCACCGAGCGCTACCAGCAGCCGTACGGCCTCACGCGCGAGGAGCAGGACGAGTACAGCGCCCTGTCGCACCAACGGGCCGCCCACGCCCAGGAGTCGGGCGCCCTGGCCGCGGAGGTCGCGCCGGTCACGGTGGCCGGACGCCGGGGCGAGCGGGTCGTCGACACCGACGAAGGCGTACGACCGGACAGCACCGCCGAGGGCCTCGGGCGCCTGAAGCCCGCCTTCCTGGCCGGGGGCACCGTCACGGCGGGCAACTCCTCCCAGCTGTCCGACGGCGCCGCGGCCGTCGTCGTGATGAGCGCGGACCGCGCCGAACGGGAGGGCCTGACCCCGCTCGCCCGGATCGGCGCCTACGGCACGGTCGCGGGCCCCGACCCCTCGCTGCTCGTCCAGCCGGCCGGCGCGATCCGTGACGCGCTGGCCCGGGACGGCTGCCTCAAGACCGCCGACCTGGACCTGTTCGAGATCAACGAGGCGTTCGCCGGGGTCACCCTGGCCTCCGTGCGCGAACTCGACGTCCCCCTGGAGAAGGTCAACGTCAACGGCGGCGCCATCGCCCTGGGCCATCCGGTCGGCATGACCGGCGCCCGGCTGGTGCTGACCCTCGCGACGGAACTGCGCCGCCGTGGCGGCGGTGTCGGCGCGGCGGCCCTGTGCGGGGGCGGCGGCCAGGGCGACGCCCTGCTGCTGCACGTACCGCCGGGACCCTGAGCCCGCGTGTCCGCCCTCCCCCTTCCCCCCTTCTTCTTACGAGACCAGGTTGACCACCATGCCCGACCAACTGCCCCTGCACGAGGCGCCGCTCGTCGTGGCGGCCCGCACCGAGGCCGCCGAGGGTGTCGTCTGCCTCACCCTGCGCCACCCCGACGGCGAGCCGCTGCCCGCCTGGACCCCGGGCGCGCACATCGACCTTCTCCTGGACGGCGGCCTGATCCGCCAGTACTCCCTGTGCGGCAGGCCGGAGGACCGAGGCGCGTGGCAGATCGCCGTGCTGCGTGAGCCGCAGAGCCGTGGCGGTTCGGTGCAGGTCCACGACAGGCTGTCGGAGGGCGCCACCGTGCGGGTGCGCGGGCCGCGCAACGCCTTCCGCCTGCGGCCTGCTGCCCGCCACCTGTTCATCGCGGGCGGCGTCGGCATCACGCCCGTCCTGCCGATGGTGGAGGCCGCCGAGGCCGCGGGCGCCGACTGGCGACTGCTCTACGGCGGCCGCACCCGCGCCTCCATGGCCTTCCGGGACCGTCTGGCGCCCTATGGGGCCCGCGTCCTGCTCCGGCCGCAGGACGAGTACGGCCTGCTGGACCTCGCGGACTTCCTCGGCACACCCGAGGAGGGGACCCTGGTGCACGCCTGCGGCCCCGAGCCCCTGCTGCAGGCGGTGGAGGCGCAGTGCGCCGCCTGGCCCCCCGGCACGCTCGGCGTCGAGCGGTTCGCCGCTGCCCCGTCGGCCGAGCCGCGCCCCGCCGAGGCCTTCGAACTCGTACTGGCCCGCGCCGGACTCACCCTCACCGTGCCGCCCGACCGCTCGGTGCTGCAGGTCGTGACGGAGGCCGGCGTTCCGGTGGAATTCTCCTGCCAGGAGGGCACCTGCGGCACGTGCGAGACCGACGTGCTCGACGGCACGCCCGACCACCGGGACTCGCTGCTCAGCGAGGACGAGCGAGTCAGTGGCGACACGATGCTCATCTGCGTCTCCCGCTCCCGCGGTCCCCGCCTGGTCCTGGATCTGTGAAGCGGCGTCCGCCCCTAGTGCCGCGGCAGGCGACGTTCGCCCCGTCGCGACGCCCGGCACGCCGAGAGGACGCTCCCCCACTGTCGACTTCGCTCGAGCGGGAGGGGCCCCACGACGCCGCTCCTTACCCGGGCAAACGTCGCCTGCCGCGGCACTAGTGCAGCGCCGCATTGATCTTGCGGGGGTCATGCGGCTTTGAGTGGGGTGCCGTCGTAGGTCCAGCGGAACGGCTGAGCCTCATCGTCGTA